>CAYUOL010000001.1:0-103299 GCA_964446345.1 uncultured Iamiaceae bacterium
CAACCAGCCGGCACCAAGATCTTGATTTTAGTAGCAACCATTGGATTGAGCGAATTCCGAATGGCGGAATCAAAATCCGCTTGATTATTCTGCTGTTTCAAGACGTATTTGGAAAAATGGACGAAATTCGCTCCAGTAATTTTAATACCTTAGCTGCTGTTTCCAAATGAATGCGGGACTCAGGGGGCAGCTTGTAGCGTGCTCTCGTGCGGTCAAGGTAAGCGCGATGGCTAGAAACCCGCGGGTGACCGTGTGAAGCGGTTCTTGACCCGTCCAGTGCCGAGCGAGTACCGATACGACGCGAGGATCTCTTTCGGCCAGAATCTCGCGGCGGAGGGCCGCAACACCCGGTTCTTGCTTTTCGTCGACGAGAAAATTCCTGGGCTTGTTGCATAACGAGAGTTCGCCAGTAGTGTCTTGGTGGAGCACCACTCGGAATAAAACTGCGAACTCTTTCGTTATCGAAATCGCGGCTTTGAATTCTGCACATCCTGCCCAAAGTAATCGGCGGCGGTCATTGAACCGCTGTTGAAATTTCGGAGGGCCAGAAGCGGCATCATCTAGCGCGGCTGCATTCGCGCGCCTGCGTCAATGCTGATAGTTGTGGCGTTAAGATAGGCATTCTCGGCGATGTGCTTGACCAAACTGGCGAACTCGTGGGGTTGCCCCATCCTGTTCGGATAAAGGATCATACGGTCAACGATCGACTGCGAAACCTTCGGCGGCATGCCGGCGACCATCCCGGTGTCGAACAAGCCCGGTGCAATGGAGACGACGCGAATGCCATGTTCAGCGAGGTCACGCGCGACAGGCAAGGTGAGGCCGACCACGCCGGCCTTGCTGGCGCTGTAGGCCGCCTGGCCCACCTGCCCTTGCGAGGCTGCGCCGGATGCGGTGTTGATGATGACGCCACGTTCGCCGCTCGGGCCCTCCGGTTGGTTGCAGGTCATAGCGAGCGCCGCAAAGCGGATGATGTTGAAGGTGCCGGTGAGATTGATGCCGATGACCTTGTTCCAGGTCGCCAGCGGAAACGGCTGCCCCTTCGATACGGTCTTGGCCGCATCGGCGACGCCCGCACAATTGACGGCGATATGAACCGCCTGGAATGCTTCGAGCACAGCCTCGATCGCGGAGCTAACGCTGGTCTCGTCGGCAACGTCGACAACACGCCCGAATGCCGCGCTCCCCAGTTCCCGGCAAAGATCGGCGAGCCGCGACTCGTCACGATCGAAGGCGGCGACACGCACGCCCGCCTTCGCCAGTGTGACGCACGATGCCCGCCCGAGCCCCGACGCCGCGCCGGTCACGATTGCAACTTTTCCATTCAACTGCATGAGAGCCCCTCTTGCTCGATCTTCTGTATCAGCGGCCAAGGATGGTGATGCAGGCTACCGCCTCTTCGATGCCCTGAAGGCCGCCGCCGTTTTCGGCGAGCGCGATGCGCGCCCCCTCGACCTGCCGCGGTCCCGCCTCGCCGCGCAGTTGCGCCACCAGTTCATGTACCTGCCCGATGCCGGTGGCGCCGACGGGATGTCCCTTGGATTCAAGTCCGCCGGACGGATTGACCGGTATAAGTCCGCCGAGCGCGGTGTCACCGCGCTCCGAAATGATGCCGCCTTCACCGAAATCGCAGAATCCGAGGTTCTCGATCTGGATGATCTCGCCCATGGCCGTCGCGTCATGCACCTCGGCGACAGCGACGTCGTCCGGGCCGATACCGGCCTTGTTGTAGGCCTTTTTCGCCGCGAGCGCGGTACAGTGCCGCTCCACTTCGGACGGATCACGATCGCTACCGGTCTGGATGACCGATGCCAGCACGCGGATGGCCCGCGACTTGTCGAGACCAAGCCGCTTCAAGCCCGCCTCGGTCGCGAGGATCGCAGCCGCCGCACCGTCCGATATCGGCGAGCACATCGGAAGCGTCAGCGGATAGGTGATCGGCGGGGCATTCAGCACTTCGTCGACCGAATAGGCATTGCGAAACTGCGCCAGCGGATTTTCCACGGAATGCCGATGGTTCTTCGCCGCCACCGCAGCAAGCTGGCGCTGCGTGGTGCCGAAGCGCTTCATGTGCTGACGTGAGAACGCGGCGTAGACATCCATGAACACGCTGTAGGGCTTGTCCGAGGTCGTGCCTTCCGGCACCTCGACTCCCTCGCCGAGCGCTAGCAGCCTGTCGCGAATTTCGCCGTCGCGGCTGACGTCCCAGGCACTATCGAATGCCTCGAACATCAGCTTGCGATCTGTCGAGAACATCTTCTCGGCGCCGAGCGCGAGCGCAACGTCCCCCTCACCCGCCTTAAGGAAAGTCACGGCAAGGTTGAACGCCGTGCTGCCGCTGGCACAGGCGTTCTCGACATTGACAACGGGAACGCCGCCGATTCCCATTTCGCGTAGCAGGATCTCGCCGCGGATCATGTGCTGGCGCTCCATATGGCCTTGCGACGCGTTGGCGAAGAAGGCCGCTTCGATGTCAGACTTCTGCAATCCCGCATCGCCGAGCGCGGCATCCACCGCGCTGCGCGACAGGGTCTTCATATCGATATCGAGCATGCGCCCAAACGGGGTCATGCCAACACCGACCACATAGATGTCGCTCATCGCGCCCTCCCTTGAGGATTGGAATCTTCTCTGGTCTCTACCTGCTAGTCCTTGAGCTCCGGCAGTGCACGCAGCACCTGCTCCGTATGCTCGCCAAGGCCGGGCACGCCGGAGCGCGGACCGGGATGCTCGCCGGAAAAAATCAACGGCTGCGCCACATGGTGGCTCCGCCCGCCGTTCCCATCCGCCACCTCGCGGAACAGCCCGCGCGCCCGGAAATGCGGATCGGCGGTCACCTCGCTCAACGAGTTCACCGGCCCCCATGGAATCCCGGCGGCATCCAGCTTCTGCGCCCAATCGGTGCGATCGCGCGTCGCCAGCACGGCAGCGACCTTGCCTCGCAAGGCATCGCCGCGCGCGACCCGCTCGCTGCGATTGAAGCCGGCCGCATCAGGCATGCCGAGCAACTCGCACAGCGGCCGCCAGAACCAGTCTTCATGAGCAATCGACAACGTGAGGAGACGGCCATCGGCACACTTGAAGACGCCATAGGCCGGCTCGGCGCCGATGTCGGCGAGCGGCGCACCGTTCATCACCGGACCGAGCATCACCGACATCCAGGACACCAGGCCGTCCGTCATCGAGACGTCGACATATTTTCCTTCTCCCGTACGTGCGCGCTCGAACAGCGCCGCCAACGTGCCGACGGCAGCGAACATGCCGGAGGACAGGTCGCCGATCGCGATGCTTCCCGGATCCTCCACCGAGCCTTGCTCGGCGTGACGAAAGAGAAACCCGGCAAGTGCCTGATAGGAGATGTCGTGGGCGGGGCGATCGCGATACGGCCCGTCCTGCCCGAAGCCGGAGATCGAGACATAGACCATCCTTGGGTTGAGCTCCGCCATCGCCTCATGGCCGAAGCCGAGACGCGCCATGGTGCCCGGACGAAATCCTTCCATCAGCACGTCGGCGGAAGCGACCAGCCTGCGCAGGTTCAGCTTGCCTTCAACGCTCTTGAGATCCAGCGCCACCGAGCGCTTGCCGCGATTGAGCGCGCCGTGAAAGGCCGGAAACTGCCGTGCAGGATCTCCCGCGCCCGGACGTTCCACCAGGATCACGTCGGCGCCAAGATCACTTAGCAACAAGGTTGCGTAAGGCCCGGGATACTGCTCAGCCAGACTGATCACCCGAATTCCAGCGAGGGGAAGACTCATCTCGATCGCTCTTTCCGGCAGCGGCTTGACTTGCATTAATCCCGACAGTCTGTAACATAACCTTACGAATAATCAACTAACTCGAAAGTCAATTCCGAGGAAAGTCCGGTGGAATCGGTTATCTCTGAAATTCGGGGTGGCGCGATGTGGATCACGCTGAACCGGCCGGATGCACTCAATGCCATCACTCCCGCGGTGATTTCGGGCATCAACGCGGCGCTCGACAAGGCTCAGCTGTCAGACGTCCGCGCAGTAGTGCTGACCGGAACGGGGCGCGCATTCTGCGCCGGCGCCGACCTCAAATTCGTACGCGGCGAAGCCGGGAACGAAACGTCGCTGAGCCGCCTTCTCGATACCGTTCTCCTTGTCATGAACCGGCTCGAGACGTTTCCCATGCCGGTGATCGCGTCGCTGAACGGATTGACGTTGGCTGGCGGCTTGGAACTGATGCTGTGCTGCGATCTCGTCGTCGCGGCGCGCTCGGCCAAGCTGGGCGACGCCCATGCAAATTTTGGGCTCTTGCCCGGCGGCGGCAGCTCGGTGCGGCTGCCGCGTAAGATCGGCCCGACCCGCGCAAAATATCTGCTCTACACCGGCGAGTTCGTGCCAGCCGAACAGCTCGTTGCCGCCGGACTGGTCAACGAGGTCGTCGATGACGACATGCTGATCCCGGCGACCGAGGCGCTGGTCGCCAAGCTCGTCAACAAGAGCCCGCTCGTGCTTCGGCGCATGAAGGTGCTGGTCGATGATGGCCTCGAGCAACCTTGTGCGATAGCACTGCGACAAGAACTGCTCGCCAGCGAAGTCCACGCCCGCAGCAACGACCTGAAGGAGGGACTTGCCGCATTCGAGGAAAAACGCAAACCACGCTTCACCGGCAAATAGGAAAAGCAAGTCGGGAATGCCAAGAGGAGACGGTAATGAGCCAGGAGACGCGCTTCACGGTCCTGCAACAGATCCAGCGTGCGGCCCACCAGCTCGCACCCGCCATTCGGGAGATGTTCGATCGCGCAGGCCTCGCTCCAGCCGATCTCAAGACCGTGGACGACCTGTCGCGGCTGCCCGTATTCAAAAAGGAGTCGCTGGTCGAGTTACAACGCCAGCGGCCGCCATTCGGGGGTTTCCTTGCAGCAAAGGATGAAGAAATCGTCCGTATCTTCGTCTCTCCCGGCCCCATCAACGAACCTCAACTGAGGCACGACCGCGACGGATGCGGCTTCGGCACGGCCTTTGCCGCCGCCGGCCTCGGCCCCGGCGATCGCGTGCTCAACACCTGGTCCTATCATCTCGTGCCTGCCGGCCTTCTGCTCGACGAGGGCCTGCGCTCGGTCGGCGCGACGGTGATTCCAGCCGGCACCGGCGGCAGCGAGTTGCAGGCGAAGCTGGTGACCGACCTTGGCGTGACCTGCATCTGCGCCTCGACCGCCTTCTTCATCACGCTAGCGGAAGCCATCGAGGCGATGGGTCATTCGCTGCCCGGTGGCTGGAAGGTCAGAACTGCGTTGCTCGGCGGCGAACTCGGCGACTGGCTCGGCAAGCGCCGTCGCCTGGAAGCCAGGTACGGCGTTCGCACCTTCGCAGTCTATGCGACGGCGGACTTCGGCGTGATCGCCTTCGAAAATGGCGCGCAGGACGGCGGCTACGAGGTTCACCAGGACCGCATCGTGCAAATCTGTGACCCGACGACGGGGGCTCCGCTTCCGCACGGCGAGCCCGGCGAGATCGTGGTTACCACGCTGACGCCGGGCTGGCCGCTGATCCGGTTCGGTACCGGCGACGTCGCCGTCGCCACGGCTATGAACGCCGATGGCACGGTGCGCAGGATCGGCATGCTGCAGGGACGCGTCGGGCAGGCGGTGAAGGCGCGCGAGATATTCATCTATCCGCGCCAGCTCGAAGACCTCGCCATTGCCATTCCGGGAATCGGCCGCGCGCAGGCCATCGTCACCCGCCCGCAACAGCGGGAAGAGATCACGGTGCGGCTTTCGCTGCTTCCGGATGCGGACCGCGACGCCGTCCTGGCGGCGGCGCCGGCCCGCTTCAACGCGCTGTCTCGTCTGAAGGCCGACCGTATCGAGGTGGTAGGAACAGACGAACTGCCGGCCGACGCTCCATTCGTCGTCGACCGGAAGGACGCCTGACCCCGCACCGGCACGCAGCGCCTCAGCCGAGCCACCGCTTGCGGCGTCGATAATGCTTGATGTCGCGGTAGCTCTTGCGCTCGCCCTTAAGGTCAAGCCCGAGGTAGAACTCCCGCACGTCCTCGTTGTTTCGCAGCTCTTCCGCGGCGCCTTCGAGGACGATGCGTCCATTCTCCATGACGTAGCCGTAGTCGGCGATATCCAACGCGACGCGCGTGTTCTGTTCGACGATCAGAAGCGTGGTCCCGCTTGCCTTGAGGTCCTTCAGCAGCTCGAACACCTCGTCGATCATCAACGGCGCTAGGCCAAGCGACGGCTCGTCAATCATGATCAGCCTGGGATTGGCCATCATCGCGCGCCCGATCACGACCATTTGCTGTTCGCCGCCGGACAGATAGCCGGTTATCCGATCCTTGAGCGCCGCAAGCCGGCGAATGCGATCGTAGACATGATCAAGGCGCTTGCGTACCTCACGCCCCGACGATTCCATGTGGCCGCCGACCAGCAGATTCTGCTCGACGGTCAGATGGCGCAACACGCGGCGGCCCTCCATCACATGGATAATGCCGCCTCGAACGACTTCGGTCGGGTCCGCCCTGTCGATTCTCTTGCCGTCGAAACCGATATTGCCGGAGGTCACCCGGCCGTCCTCGACGCGTATGATGCCGGAAATCGCTTTCAGCGTCGTCGACTTGCCGGCCCCATTGCCGCCGAGCAACGCAACGCATTTGCCATCCGGCACGGCGAGCGAAATGCCCTTCACCGCCAGAATGACGTCGCTGTAGATGACTTCAACGTTGTTCAGCTCGAGCAAAACGCAAGCCTCCCGAGGGGATCCGACCGGGCCCGCGGGACCCGGCCGGATGGCGTTACTTCACCACTTGTTAATGGACGGCACCGGCACGTTGGCAGCAGCCTCCGTGTACTTGCCGTCCTTGATGGTGACGATACTCGCGACCAGCCCCTGCGTCGGGAACGGCCCGTCGTTCGAGAACTTGGTGTTGCCGAGAATCTTGTAGGTCTCATCCGCGGAGATCGTCGTCGACATCAGCGCCTCGCGGACAGCTTCGCCCGTGACCTTGTCCGCGCCGACCTTCTTGGCCGCAGCTTCGATGGCCCGCATCGCAATCAGCGCCTGACCAAGACCTTGGACAGCCGAAACCGTCCATTTGGCCTTGAGGTCGTACTTGCTCTGAAGCATCTCGAAGAACTCGCGGCCAGGCGTCTTTGTGTCGGTGGGCGCAGCCATCGCATAAACTTCGTAATCGCCCTCCATCTGCTTGACGTCGCCGATCGCGCGGCCGGATTCCGCCAGTCCGTTGTGCGAACTCATGACAATCGGCACCTGTTTGCCGAGCGACTGCAGCGCCCGCTTGGTGGCGACCACGGCGGCCGTGTTCGTCATGACCATGATCACTTCGGCTCCCTTACGGGTCACGCGGTTGACCTGGGTGGTCAAATCGGTGGGCTGAACTTCCGTGAACACAACCTCGACGACTTCGACCTTGTCCGGATTGTCGGAGGCATATCGCTGGACACCCTTGTGCTGGTCGACATAGGCCGGCGAGGCTTCCGACGAGATGATCGCGACCTTCAGCGGCCCGCTGCCTCCGCGCTTCTGGCGGAACCACTCGAAGAACGCAGTGGCCTCATGGCTGTAGGTCGGGCGCTGGTTGAAGATCCACGGATCGGGCTTCCAGGCAAAGCCATACGCGGCAGTCGACATCACCATCGGGATCTTGTCGGACGGCAGCCGCCCCTGAAGCGCGGCGACGTCGGGTCCGCCGACCCCAAGCACGATAATCGGATTTAGCTCGGCCTTGATGCCGGGCCACAGGCTCGCCACCTGCGCCGCATCATAGCGGTGATCGTAATCCTTGGTGCCGAGCTTGACGCCGATCTTCTTGCCGACTTCGGCATTCCACCATTCGATGACCGGCCGGCGCGCACCGATCAGGTCCTTCATCACATCCGCATAAGGACCGGTAAAATCGGCAAGCGACGCCACATTGTAGGTCGTCTGGGCACCGGCCGGCGCCGAGATCGTCAGCAAACCGAGCGCAGCGGCCGCCCCAAAGATCTTGATGTGCTTCAAGATTGTCATCTTCAGTTCCTCCCATGAATGTTCTAATTCCGATCGCCCAGGCATCAATAGGGAAATGGCCAAAGGCGATAGGATCGTTTCAGGATATTCCAGCGGTGCATCAGCCCGCGCGGCTCGAAAATCAGGAACGCTGCGATGATCCCGCCGAGAAACACGTTCATCATCGCAAACACCACATCGCCACCGAGCGAGGGAAATTGCGCGACGATGCTGGGCCCAAGTGTAACGAAGCTTTCCTGAATTGCCTTGATGACGAAGACGCCGATCAACGCTCCGGTGATCGAACCGAGGCCTCCGACGATGACCATTGCGATGAACCAGATCGAATGGAACAGCGTGAATTGATCGACGGCGACGAAACGCACGTAGTAGGCCCACAGCCCCCCGCCGATCCCCGCGTAGAACGCACCGATCAGGAAGGCGGTTGCCTTGGTCCGCACGACGTTGATTCCCATCAGCCCGGAAGCGACGTCGTCGTCGCAGACTGCGACGAAGGCGCGCCCGTGCCGGCTGCGCACGATGCCATAGGCGCCGAACACCATCGCCGCGGTCACGGCCAGGCAGAGATAGTAGATCGAGGTCTCACTGACGAAACTGAAGCCGAAAATCTGTGCCGGCTCCAGCGTCAACCCGTTCGACCCGCCGAACCACGACTGCGGCAGATTGAGAATGAGGAAATGAAACAGGGTCTGTGCCGCGATGGTGGTGAGCGCCAGGTAAAAGCCCTTGATGCGAACCGCCGACAAGCCAAAGATGAACCCGAACACCGCGGCGGCGCAGCCCCCGAACGGAATACTGAGCCAGAACGGCAGATTGAATTTGATCGCCAGCGCTCCGGTGGCGTAGGCGCCGACTCCCATGAACGCAGCCTGGCCGAGATTGATCTGGCCCGCATATCCCATGTTGATCTGCAGGCCGATCACGACCACGGCCATGATCAGCATATTGGTCGAGATGGCGACGAGCCGCGGTCCCAGAACATGGGGCAGGATGACCAGCGCGACGAAAAGCAGAACGAGCGCGACACATTGTCCGCGGGTGCGGATCAACGCCTGATCGCGTTCGAAGCTGGTGGCGAATACGCCTGCCGGATCCATCGGTCACACCCTTTCGATGGTCTTCCAGCCGAACATTCCGGTCGGCCGAATAAAGAGGATGAGCAGCATGATGATAAACGGAAACACGGTGCCGATCGCGCCGCCCACGATCGGATCGAGGTAGGCGGTCACGAGCCCCTGAATGATACCGACGATAAGGCCGGCCAGCAGAACCCCGGCGATCGCCTCGAAACCCGCCAGCAGCGCCACCGGCAACGCCGCAAGGCCGATGTCGGAGGCGAGGAAGTTCAGCGACTTTCCGCTGAGGAAGA
Source organism: uncultured Iamiaceae bacterium (assembly GCA_964446345.1). GTDB lineage: Bacteria > Actinomycetota > Acidimicrobiia > Acidimicrobiales > Acidimicrobilacustridaceae > CAYUOL01. The sequence continues at coordinate 9,370 of CAYUOL010000001.1, forward strand.
TGATGGCGCCAAGCGTCGACAGCACGGCACCGAGAATCCAGGCGAACGCAATGGAGCGCTTCACTGAAATTCCCATCGACAGCGCCACCTGATGATCTTCGGCAACCGCTGTCATGCGCAGCCCGGCCCGCGTGCGGTTGAAGAACCACGACAGGCCGAAACCGACGATGACCGTGATTGCGCCGCCGATGAGAAGCGAGCGAGGGATGAGGATCTCCCCGATGATCACCGGCTGAAGCGGAAAGATGATCGGGAACGAGCGCACCTGCGGGCCGAACAGCACGAGGATCAGGCCGCGGATCAGGATCAAAAGTCCGATCGTGACCATGACCATGGCGAACACCGACTCACCGGCGAGGCGGGAAAAGAACACCCGCTCGATGAGGAGTCCGAACAGCGCCGCCGCAACGAACGCGAGCGGAATGCCGATCGAGAGCGGCAGGCCCAGCGAGGCGACCATCCACCAGACGATGAAGCCGCCGAACACGACGAGTTCGCCTTGGGCGAAATTGAAGACCTTCGACGCCCGATAGATGACCACGAAGCCCATGGCGATGAGGGCATAGAGCAGCCCGACCAGCGCACCGTTGATGAAGTAGTTGACGAAATCGATCATGCGATGGCCCGCAACGGTTCAGCGGCGTTTGCCGACTTGCCTGCCTTGACGACGTCGTGGATGGCGACGTGAGCAGACAGCGCGCCCTTTCGCCCGTCCTGATATGTCACCGCGATGTCGAGCTTCTGATGATCCCGACTGCCGTACATCGCCTCGATCAGCACGGCATAGCGTTCGGCGAGGAATTCGCGTCGCAGCTTGCGTGTGCGGGTCAATTCGCCTTCATCCGGATCGAGCTCCTTGGGGAAGTTGGCAAAGCGACGGACCCTCGCGTGCTCGGGCAGGAACGTGTTGACGCGCGCAATCTCGCCGCGCATCAATTCGGCCACCTCTGGCTTCTGCGAAAGGTCGGTGAAGGTGGAGAAGCTGATGTTTCGATCCTCCGCCCAACGCGACACCACGCTCATGTCGATATTGATCAGCGCGCCGATATAGTCGCGCGTATCGTCGCCAAGCGTCATGATGTCCTTGATGAACGGGCTGAAACGCAGCCGGGTCTCGATAAACTGAGGCGGAAACCGTTCGCCGGAGCGAAGCTGTCGAAGATCGTCGAGGCGCTCGAGGAATACGAGCTCGCCGCTGTCGGTGACCGACACGGCATCGCCCGTGCGATACCATCCGTCCTCAACGCGCTGGGCGACGCTGTCGGGCTTCTTGTGATAGCCTTGAAAGACACTGCCGCCACGAACGAGCAATTCACCCTGCTCCGACACCTTCCATTCCAGCGCCGCACCGGATTCGGGGTGCGAGCTCAGCCAGTGCCCGACCGTCTCGAGATTGTACCGATTCCCCTGATGCAGGGTCAGGAGTCCGATCTCGGTGGCGCCATAGATATTGCGTAACGGCACGCCGATGGCATGGAACAGGCGAAACACATCCGGCGCCATCGTGGAGCCGCCGCACAATGCGAGCTTGATGCGCGTGAGGCCGAGCTTGTCCCGCAGCGGCTTCAATACCAGCATCTCCGCAAGCGGCAGCGCAAGCCGCGCGCCGAGCGGGACGGGCCTGCCTTCAAGACGCGCGACATGGACCTTGTGGCCGATATCGACACCCCAGGCATAGATCGCCCTGCGCGTCCGGCCGGCATCGAGCATCCGGCCCTGGATGGTGGCGGCGAGGCTCTCCCACTGGCGGGGAGCGAATACCATCACCTCGACTGCGAGTTCGCGGATATTGTTGAGAACCTCCTCAGGCGATTCCGGGAAATTCACCACCAGCGGCAGCAGGAGGCCGATAGTGACGCCGAAGAACTGCTCCGTCGCCCAGGCCGGGGCGATATAGGTGAGATACTCCATGCCGGGCTTGATGCCGGTCGCCGCGATGACGCGATGCGCGTTGTCGACGAGATAGCGGTGGGTCAGCACCACGCCCTTCGGCCGCCCGGTGGTGCCGGAGGTATAAGACAGCACGGCCACGTCGTCGGGTCGGCCTGTCTCGACCAGGCGCCGGAACAGATCGGTATCCTCGGCGTGGCGCGCGCGTCCGACCTCAACCACCTTCTCGAACGGCGTCAGGCGCTCGTGACGATAGGACCACATCCCGGTATCGTCCCAGTAGATCATCTGGCGAAGGTGCCGAACGCGATCGAGAATCGCGAACCCCTTGTCCACCTGCTCCTGATCCTGCGCTACCAGACAGACCGCATCGCTATCGTTGAGGAGGTATTCGATTTCGTCCGCAGTGATGTCAGGATAGAGCGAGACGATCTTGCATCCGATCGAGAACGCCGCAAACTCGCTCCAGAAGTTCTCCGGCTCGTTCTCGCCGATAATGGCCACGGTCTCGCCGCGGCGAATACCCATCGCGTCAAGGCCAAGGGCGAAGGAACGCACCTTCTCGAGAACATCACCATAGGTGTATTCGCGCCAGATGCCGCGATACTTGTGCCGCTCAACGAGCCGGTCCGGCGCCGCGCTGGCGCGCTCGAGCAACAGTTGCGGAATGGTACGCATCGGCAGCATCAGCGATTTCCTTCGCCCAGATATGCCTTGAGCACCGCAGGATTCTTCTGAACCTCCAGCGGAGTCCCCTCTGCAATCTTGCGGCCAAAGTCGAGCACCACGATCCGGTCCGCTAGATCCATGACGACACCCATGTCGTGCTCGACGAGCACCACCGGGATCTGTCGCGCCTCGCGAACGTCGAGAATGAATCGCGCGAGGTCCTCCTTCTCCTCGGTATTCATCCCGGCCATCGGCTCATCCATCAGCAGGATGCTCGGCTCCTGAGCCAGTGCCCGACCGAGATCGACGCGTTTGCGCAAGCCGTAGCCGAGGCTGCCGACCGGCTGATGGCGGATGGATTCGATTTCGAGCAGCTCGATGATTTCCTCGACGACCTCGCGGTGCCGGATCTCCTCGCGTCTGCAAGGCCCGAAGTAAAAGAATGCCGACGGAATCGAGCTCTTCATGTGAATGTGACGGCCGACCATGATGTTTTCGATCACGGTCATGTTCGAAAAGATATGCGTCCCCTGGAAGGTCCGGGCCAGGCCGGCCTTCACGATATGGTGGACGCCCATGCCGGACAGCAGCGAGCCATTGAATCGTACCTCGCCCTGCTGCGGCCGATAGAAGCCGCTGAGGCAATTCATCAGGGAGGTCTTGCCGGCACCGTTCGGCCCGATCACCGCGAGCAACTCGTCCACCCCGACCGCGATGGACACATTGTCAAGCGCGACAACGCCACCGAAAGCCATCCGGATACCGTCGGCGACGAGAACCGCGGCATTCTGCGCCGCACGGCTCTGCGATGCTGAATAGAGAGGCGAAACAGCGCTCAACACGCTCCCCCTTCACCAACGCAGTCCTGCGACATTCATCCTCCCCACGGTATGCGGCATTTCGACCGAACAGCGCCCCACCCTCAAATCGACCCATCCTCTGCGGATTTTTATGACCGATGAGCATTATTTTTAACTCGACGGTCAATTTCGGTCAAGCCCATTCGGGCGCCTGCAACACACCACGACGAAACAGGCAGATCGAACACTCCGGCGCGAACGCATCAAGAGGCACGGATTCCGGTTGCAGCAGGCAGCAGGCACTTCCCGCTTTGGAGGAAGCTCGTGATTGGGCGCATTCAGGCGCGCCTTTCGACGAAGCGGCCTCGACTTTTCGACCTGCAATGGCACCAAACCGAAAAGGCAAAGCCTCGAATATGAATTGACCATAACGTCAAATATCCTAATATGTGGTCGAATACGGAAGATCTGCAGCTCTCCGTGAGCAACGTCTGTCACCGGTTTCGCGCGCTCGCGAAACCGCGTCGCTCCAGCAACGCTGCCAATTTCCGGTAAGGACAGGCAGGAGGAGAATCCGGGATGGCAGGAGCCGAGAGCAAATCTTTTTCGTTCCTAACCGACCAGCAAACGATGGTTCGGGACGTCGCGCGCAAGGTTGCGACCGACGCGATCGCCCCCACGGCAGCGGAACGCGATCGCACCGCGACGTGGCCGCACGCCGAATTGAAGGCTCTCGCGAATCTTGGCTTCATGGGCATGCTGCCGCCGGAACAATATGGCGGCTCGAACGCGGGGTTCGTCGCCTATTGTCTGGCGCTGGAGCAGATCGCTGCGGCCGACGCGGGTGTCGGCACCATTTTCCACGTCCACAACGTCACCGCCTTCACCATCGCCTTGCGCGGCAACGAGGAACAGAAGCAGAAGTATCTGCCGCCGATGCTGCGCGGCGAAAAGATCGGCGCGTTTCTTCTCACTGAGCCGCAGGCCGGATCGGATACCGCCGCATTTCGTGCCACCGCGCGCCGCGAAGGCGATCACTTCATTCTCAACGGCACCAAGCAGTTCATTTCCAACGGGAGCGAGGCTGGTACAACGATCGTGCTCGCTCGCACCGATCCGCAGGCCGGTAAAAGTGGATTTACGACGTTCATCGTCGACCCGACCTCACCCGGCTACAATGTTGCGCGCGTCGAGGACAAGCTCGGCCAGCGGACGGCCCATGTCGCTCAGATTCAGCTCGACAATCTTCGTGTTCCGGCGGAGAACGTGCTCGGCGAAGTCGGCGCTGGCTACCGGATCGTCATGGGTGGCCTGTCTGACGGTCGGATTGCAATCGCCGCGCAGGCCGTCGGCGTTGCCCAGGCAGCGCTCGACGCTGCGATCCGCTACGCCAACGAGCGCGAGGCCTATGGCAAGCCGATCGTTGAACTGCAGGCGGTGAGCTTCCATCTCGCGGAGATGGCCGCTCAGGTCGACGTCGCGCGGCAATATTATATCCACGCCGCGCGGCTCCTCGAGGCCGGAGCGTCCTGCGCCAAGGAAGCGGCCATTGCCAAGCTCGTCGCTTCGGAGATGGGGGAGAAGGTCTGCTCGGACGCCCTGCAGATCCACGGCGGCTACGGCTACCTGAAGGATTTTCCGGTCGAGCGCTACTATCGTGACGTTCGAGTCTGCAAGATCTATGAGGGAACCAGCGATATCCAGAAGCAAATCATCGCGCGCAGCCTTTCGGCCTGAGGTTCCAGAAATTGACTTCGAGGCAATAATTTTGACTATGGGGCCTCAAGCATAGGGAATCGTTCCCTATATGCTCCGGATATTCGGCATGCTCTCATGAAGAAGGCATCGACAGCAAGGCGCGGCCGCCATGCCTCCGCCTGGAAAAGCGTAGTCCTCAACCGGGAACAGCAGTTCTCGCTGAAGCGGGGCGCGCTGCTTCGCGAGGCGGGCCGCGCATTCAGCCTTCGCGGCTATCACAACACCTCGCTCGAGGATGTGGCGAAGACCTTGGACGTCACCAAGGCCGCGCTTTACTACTACGTCACGAACAAGCAGGAAATTCTCTTCGAATGCCACATGATGTCGCTCGACTTCGGCGACGAGGCGATGAAGTACAGCGAAGAGCATGGCAAGACCGGGCTTGAAAAAATTCTCCTGCTTATCGACAAGTACGTCAAAACCATCACCAGCGAGATGGGCTCTTTCGCGGTGCTCGGCGAGTACGACGCGCTGGAGTCGCAGAACAAGGCGATCATCGGCAAGCGTCGCGACAAGTTTGACCGCGGCTTCCGGAAATTGATCTCTGAAGGTATTGCCGACGGGACGGTGCGTGCCGTCGATCCCAAGCTGACGGTGTTCTTCTTCATGGGGTCGATCAACTGGATGACGCGATGGTTCACGACTGAAGGACCGCTCACCGGCGAGCAGGTCGCCCGGCAACTTGTCGATCTCGTAGAGGGAGCTCTGCGGAGCCGCTGATCGCGCCTCGCCGCCCCAGCGGAGCCGAAACGCTGCTCGCAAAAGACGCCTGGAACCCACGAAAACGATCCGCCGGACGGAGGCGCAAGAGCAATGTTACTTTCGTCCCTTCCAGAGCGGCTTGCGCTTTTGTACGAAGGCAGCAATGCCCTCGCGCGCATCAGCGTGGGCCATGTTCCTCACCACGAGTTCGCCGGAATATTCGTAGGCATCGGAGATGGGCATTTGCAGCTGGCGATAGAACGCCTGTTTGCCGAGCGCCAACGTGTAGGTCGATTTCGAGGCGATCTCCGCTGCCAGCGACTCGACCGTTTGCTCGAGTTGCTCGGGCGTGACCACATCGTTGATCAGCCCGATGCGTAGCGCAAACGCCGCGTCGTAGAGGCGCCCCGTGGTGAGCATCTGCATCGCGTGTTTCGGCATCACGGCGCGCGACAACGCCACCATGGGCGTGAGGCACCACAAGCCAATGTTCACGCCCGGTGTCGCAAACCGCGCCTCGCTGGAGGCGATCGCGAGATCGGCACTGGCGACCAACTGGCAACCGGCGGCCGAGGCCACGCCTGCGACGCTGGCAATGATGACCTGCGGTTGATCCCGCATCGTCTGCATCAGAGCCGAACAGCGCGTCGACACCGTCTTGAAGAATTCGGGATCCGTCTCCCCGTCAAATTCGGTAAGATCATGCCCCGCGCAGAAGATCTTCTTGCCGATCCCAGTCAGGACGATCACCGCGATCGACGGCTGCCCCCGGAGGTCCATCAGATGGCGGGTCAATTCATCGATTGTCGACAAGGAAAGGCTGTTGCCGCTACGCGGACGGTTCAAGGAAATGTACGATACCGCACCCCGATCATCGCGGATAACAAGTTCTTTTTCTTCGCTCATGACACGTTCCCAGAAAGTCTCGTTAGCCAGTTCGGCACGTGAGCGCACCATCGACAGGAAGAAGCACGCCGGAGACGTATTTCGCGTCATCCGACGCCAGGAACAGCGAGGCATGCGCCACGTCCCAGGCGGTGCCCATCTTGCCCATCGGCACCATCGCATCGCGCCGGGCAATCATGTCGTCGACGGAATCGTAAACGTGCTTGTATGGCTCGACGATCATCGGCGTGTTCATCAGGCCCGGCAACACCGCGTTGCAGCGGATGCCCTTCGGCGCATATTCGACCGCTACGGCGCGGGTGAAGTGGTTCACGCCGGCCTTCGAGGAATAATAGGAAATCATCGGCACGCTGATCGTGGTGATCGATGCGACCGATGACACGTTGACGATCGCGCCGCCGCCCTGCTTGACCATTTCCGGGAGGACGCGCTGGCAGGTGAGAAAGAACCCCTTCAGGTTCACCGCCATGACGCGGTCCCAGCTCGCCTCGTCGATATGCTCGGGACCGCCGGGCTCGGCGATGCCGACATTGTTCTGCAGGATGTCGATGCGGCCATGACGGCTGATGGCCGCACCGACGGCCGCATCGATGTCCGCGGCCGACGTGATGTCGGCGCGCAGGGCCTCGGCCCTGCCGCCTTCTTCCGTGATGATCGCGACGGCGCGCTCCGCCGATGCTAGATCGCGGTCGACGCAGATCACCGTCGCGCCTTCGCGCGCGAACAGGACGGCCGTGGCCTTGCCATTGCCCCAGCCTTCACCGACGCAGCCGGCTCCCATGACGAACGCGATCTTGTCCTTGAGCCGCTGCGACATCGGTGAATTACTCCCGCTTCTGGTTCAGTTCTTTTCGTAGAGCGTCACGACGGCCGCGCCGCCGAGGCCGAGGTTGTGCTGGAGCGCCAGCCGCGCACCGTCGACCTGGCGGGCCTCGGCGGTGCCGCGCAACTGATGGACAAGTTCGTAGCACTGCGCGAGGCCGGTCGCGCCGAGCGGGTGTCCCTTGGACAGCAGGCCGCCGGACGGGTTGGTGACGAAACGTCCGCCATAGGTATTGTCGCCATCGAGAACGAACTTCTCGGCCTCGCCCTCGCCGCAGAGGCCAAGCGCCTCGTAAGTGATGAGTTCGTTCTGCGCGAAGCAATCATGCAGTTCGACGACATCGACATCGTCGGGGGCGATGCCGGCCTTCTCGTAGACCTTTTCGGCCGCCGACTTCGACAGGTCGAAGCCGACGACGCGCATCATGTCGCGGGTCTCGAAGGTGCTGGGACGGTCCGTCGTCATGGCCTGCGCGCGGATGCGAACTGTGTCGTTCAGGTTATGGCGTCTGGCGAACGCCTCGGAGACGAGCACGGCGGCGGCGGCGCCGCAGGTCGGCGGACACGCCATCGAGCGCGTCATCACGCCCTCCCAGATCACCGGCGCCTGCATCACATCGCCTTCGGTCATTTCTTTCCGGAACAGCGCCAGCGGGTTGCGCGCGGCATGGCGGCTGGCCTTGGCGCGGATCTTCGCGAACGTCGAGAGCTGCGTGCCGTACTTGTCCATGTGCTGCTTGCCGGCGCCGCCGAAATAACGGAGCGCCAGCGGAATCTCGCCATGGCCGACAAGTTCATCGGTGACGCGGTCGAATTCCGAGAACGGCGACGGCCGGTCCTCGAAGATCGACCCCAGCGCACCCGGGCGCATCTGCTCGAAGCCGACGGCCAGCACGCAATCCGCCGCGCCGCTTTCGACCGCCTGCCGCGCCAGATAGAGCGCGGTCGAGCCGGTGGAGCAGTTGTTGTTGACATTGACGATCGGGATGCCGGTCATGCCGACCCGGTAGAGCACCTTCTGGCCGGCGGTGGAGTCGCCGTAGACGAAACCGGCATAGGCCTGCTCGATGGCGTCGTAGCCGAGGCCGGCATCCGCAAGCGCCAGCTTGACCGCCTCCTCGCCCATCGCGTCATAGGGCGCTGATGCGCCCGGCTTTGCGAACGGGATCATGCCGACACCTGCAACGATCGTGGTCATTGTGCGCTCCTTGTGTTCGCCGATTACGCGGCCGTTTCGCTTTCGATGATTTTCCGGATTTCGGTCTTGAGGATCTTGCCGTAGTTGCTTTTCGGCAGGCTCGGCAGGAACCGGTAGGACTTCGGCCGCTTGAAGCGGGCGATATGTTCGATGCAGAAGGCATCCAGTTCCGCGGCCGTCACCGGCGCCGACGACGCCACGAAGGCGATGACCTCCTCGCCCCAGTCGGGATGGCGGCGACCGATCACGCTGACCTCCGCCACGGCGGGATGGCGCAGCAGCACCTCCTCAACTTCCCGCGGATAAATGTTGGAGCCGCCGGAGATGATGACGTCTTTCGAGCGATCCTTCAGATAGAGAAAACCGTGCGCGTCGAACGTGCCGACATCGCCGGTCCACAGCCAGCCGTCGCGCAGCGCCTGCGCGGTGGCGGCCGGATTGTTCCAGTAGCCGGCCATCACGACATCGCCTGATACGATGACCTCGCCGTTCTCGCCCGGCGGCATGTCGTTGCGGTCGGCATTGACGACGCGGACCGCGACGCCCGTGCGGGGGATGCCGACCGATGACAGCCGGTCGTCGAGACGGCCGTCGCCATTGTCGAGATGCATGTGGGGCGGCAGGTAGCTGATCGTGCACGGCGACTCGCCCTGGCCATAGGCCTGCCACAGCCGCGGGCCAAGCGCCGACAGCGCGCGCTTGAGATCCTCCACATACATCGGCGCGCCGCCGTAAAAGATGTGATCGAGGTGCTCCACCGTGAGGTCGGCCATGGACGGCGAGAGGACGAGCCGGTTCACCATGGTCGGAGCGGCGAAGAATGAGCTGCCCGGGTATCGATTGATGAGGTCGACGATTTCGGCCGGCTCGAAGCCGCCGCTCTCCGGCACGACATTGGCGGCGCCGCGTACCAGGTGCGCGAGCGCAAGCAGCCCTGCGCCGTGCGACAGCGGCGCCGGATAAAGCGACGCGTCGGTTTCGTCGACCGGGCCGATATCGGCGAGGAAGCTCATCGTCATGTTGTAAAGGTTGCGATGGGTCAGCATCGCGCCCTTTGGATAACCTGTGGTGCCGCTGGTGTAGAACAGCCACGCATTGTCGCCGGGCGCGGCCGGTGCCGGCCGAAGATCGGACGGCACCGTCGCAAGCATCGCGCGATACGCCTCGCCGTCGACATCGACGACGTTGCCCGGCTGCGACAGTCCGCCCTCGATGTCGGTGAACAGCACCGAGGCGGCGCAATTGTCGAGGATGTAGGCCAGTTCCTTCGGATGCAGCTTGGCATTGATCGGCGCCACCGCCAGCCCAGCGAACCAGGCGCCGAACAGGATCTCGAAATATTCAGGGCGATTGGACAGGAAGACGCCGACCCGCGAGCCCGGCGCAAAGCCCTTGTTGCGCAAGGCCTGGCCGAGCGCCGCGCTGCGCTGCAGAAGCTGCGCATAGCTATGGATCGTCGCGCTGCCGAGACAGACCGCCGGGCGATCCGCAAACGCTTTCGCCGCATTGGCGAGTACCATGGCGATATTCATGGGCTTCTTCCCCGTTCAGATGGCGCGCGTGCGTCCCTTCCAGAACGTCTCGCGAATATCCTTCTTACGGACCTTTCCGACCGCGCTGCGCGGCAGGCTGTCCCAGAAATCCACCGACTTCGGCGCCTTCACGCTGCCGAGCTTCGCCTTGCACAGCGCAATGATCTCATCGGAATTGGTGCTCGAACCCTGCTTGAGTTCGATGACGGCCTTGACCGCCTCGCCCCATTTCTCGTCGGGCACGCCGATGACGGCGCAATCCTGCACCGCGGGGTGGCCCCAGATGATCTGCTCGATCTCGCTCGGATAGACGTTGAATCCGCCGGAGATGATCATGTCCTTCTTGCGGTCGACGATATAGACGTAGCCGTCCTCGTCCTTGAAGCCGATGTCGCCGGTGTGGTGCCAGCCGAAGGTGGACACCTCCGCGGTCGCTTCCGGATTCTTGTAGTAGCCGGGCATCACCAGGTTGCCGCGCACCACGATCTCGCCGCGCTCGCCGGCCGGCATCAGGTTGCCGTCGTCGTCCATGATCTCGACCGGCGTCAGCAGCGTCGGCCGGCCGCAGCTCGCCAGGCGCTTTTCCTTGTCGGGATCGCCGATCACCATGTGCTCCTGCGGTGAGAGGAAGGTGCAGAGCATCGGCGCTTCGGCCTGGCCGAAGGTCTGCGTCATCACCGGCCCGAACACCTCAAGGCATTCCTTCAGCTTGTCCACCGACATCGGCGCGGCAGCATAGATGAAATGCTCGAGCGAGGAGAAGTCGTGCTGCTTGATGGCGGGATGGGCGAGCAGCATGTAGATCGCCGTCGGCGGCAGGAACATGTGGGTGACGCCCTCGGTCTCGATGGCGTTCACCACCTTGGCGGCGTCGAAGCCCGGCAGGATGATCTGCGTTGCTCCTGCCGCCATCAGCATGATGCCGACGCCGCCCGCCGCATGCGTCATCGGCGCCACGACGAGATGAACCGGCGGCTTCTTCACCGGCATCGAGGTGAAGAAGTTCGAGATCATGGTTTCCCAGACCAGGTTGGTCCAGAGCACGCCCTTAGGCCGGCCGGTGGTGCCGCCCGAAGAGAAAACCGAAATCGGCTTGCCGGGATCCTCGGGGATATCGGGATCCGTCTCAGGCGCATCCGAAATCCAGTCCAGCAGGAAGGGCGCATCCGCGCCCGCCTTGTCGATGCAGACATAGTGGCGGATCTTCGGGCACTCCTTGCGGAACACCTGCACATTGGCTTCGAATTCGCTGTGATAGAATAGCACCTCGACGTCGCAATTATCGAGGATGTAGGCGTTGTCTTCCGCGGAGTTGCGGGCGTTGATCGGCACCCAGATATTGGCGCCGCGGATGATGCCGAGAATGCACTCGAACGCCGTCGCGCCATTCGGGCTATACACCGCGGCCATCTGGCCCGGCTTGAGGCCGGTTGCCGCGAGCGCGTTGGCGATCCGGTAGCTGCGGAACTGCACTTCGCGGAACGTCCGCGACACCGTTGCATCCTTCAGGCAGATGCGGGACGGATTGATGCCGACGCCGCGGTCAAAGAAATCGATCAGCCGCATGAATGGCCCTCAGCGTTCCAGGATCGTGATGCAGGCGGTCGCTTCCTCATAGTGATGGAAGCCGCCACCGTTCTCGGCAATGGCGTGATGCGCGCCCTCGACCTGCCGCGCCCCCGCCTCGCCGCGAAGCTGGCTCACGAGCTCGTAGATCTGCGCGAGGCCGGTCGCCCCGATCGGGTGACCGCGGGATTCGAGCCCGCCGGAGACGTTGATCGGAATCCGGCCGCCGAGCGCCGTGTCGCCGTCCCGCACCAGCCGGCCGCCATCGCCAAGCGGTGCGAAGCTGAGCAGTTCGGCTTGGTGCAGTTCCGCGAAGGCGCTGGCGTCATGCACTTCGGCCACCGACATGTCGGCGGGGCCGACACCGGCGATCTCGTAGGCGCGGTTGGAGGCGAGCCGGCACAGATGTCGCTCGAGGTCGTTGGCCTCGCGGTCGGAGCCGGAAGCCAGCACGGAGGCGGCGATCCGGATCGCCCGCGTGGCGCCGAGCGCGCGCGCCTTCTCCGCCGAACAGACGATCGCGGCGGCCGCGCCGTCGCTGATCGGCGCGCACATCGGCAGCGTCAGCGGCCACGACACTTCGCGCGCCGCCAGCACGTCGTCAGCGGTCATCGCGTCCTGGTACTGCGCCTTCGGATTGAGCGACGAATGCCGGTGGTTCTTCGCGGAAACCTCGGCGATGTCGCGCTGCGTCGTTCCAAAGCGATGCATGTGATAGCGCGCCAGCGAGGCGTAGACGTCCATGAATACGCTGCGCTTGCCGCTGTTCTGGCCGGCGCCCGGCGGCAGCGCGAGATCCTTGCCAAGCGCCGTCAAGCGCCGAACGCTGCCGTCGACGTCATGCACGTCCCAGGCGCCGTCGAAGATCGCAAAGGATTTTTCCCGGTCATTGGCGTTCATCTTTTCCGCGCCGATCGCCAGCGCGATGTCGCCCTGCCCCGACGCGATATAAGCGAAGGCGGCGTTGAGCGCCGTCGAGGCGCTGGCGCAGGCATTCTCGACGTTCGTCACCGGAATGCTTTCGAAGCCGAGCGCCCTGAGAACCAGCTGGCCGCGCACCAGATGCTGGCCCTCCACGACGCCCTGCGCGGTATTGGCGAAGAACGCAGCCTGGACATCACTCCGCGCGATGCCGGCATCGGTGAGCGCCTCTTCCACCGCGCCGCGCGCGATCGTTTCGAGCCGATCGTCGAGGTAGCGGCCGAACCGCGTCATGCCAACCCCGATGATGTAGACGTCGGCCATGACTTCCTCCTAGACGCTGATGAGAGACTCAATGCGGGCGCGATCCGCCTGCAGTTCTGCGGTAGTGCCCGACCAGACGACCCGGCCATTATCGATAACAAATTGCCGGCGCGCCAGCTTCAGCGGTACCTTCAGGTTCTGTTCGACCAGCAGCATGGCAATACCTTCGGCATTGATGACGCGCATGGACTCGATGAGCTGGTCGACGATCAGCGGCGCAAGTCCCTCGGTCGGCTCGTCGAGCAGCAGTACCTCCGGATTGGTCAGCAGGCCGCGGCCGACCGCCAGCATCTGCTGCTCGCCGCCGGACAGCGTATCGCCGCCCTGCGCCGCGCGCTCCTGCAGCCGCGGAAACAGCTGGTAGATGCGCTGCAGCGACCACGGCCCCTTGCGGCCCATTACGGTCGCGATCTTCAGGTTTTCCTCGACCGTCAGGTTCGGGAAGATGCGCCGGTTTTCCGGAACGAAGGCAAGCCCCAGCCGCCCGAGTTGATGGGGCTTCAGCGCCGTGACGTCGCGATCGCCGATCAGCCGTCGCCCGCTGTGAACGGCATTGAGGCCAATGGCCGCCTTCAGCAGTGTGCTCTTGCCGGCGCCGTTGCGGCCGATCAGGGACACGACCTCGCCGGCCGCCACGTCGATCGAGACGTGATGCAGGGCCTGCGCCTTGCCGTAAAAAACGTCGCAATCCTGCAGGGCCAGCGCGCTCATTCGTCGTTCCCGAGATAGGCGGCGCGCACCGCCGGGTTCGCCTTGATCTCCGCCGGTGAACCGGATGCCAGCAACTGTCCCTGCACCATCACGACGATCTCGTCGGAGATCTGCATCACGACGTCCATGTTATGCTCGATGAGCAGGACGGTTCGTCCCGCCACGATCCGCCGGATCAGGTCGATGGCCTGCTCGAGGCGCTCATGGCCGACGCCGGCGAGCGGCTCGTCGAGCAGCAGCACGCTGGGATCGCTGAGCAGCGCGAGGCCGACCTCGAGCGCCCGCTGGTCGCCGTGCGAGAGGTTCTCGGCCGGTGCATGCGCCAGCCGCTCAAGCCCGATCTGTTCGAGCACCCGTTCGGCATCCTGCCGGATCTCGGCGAAGCGGCCGGCCGGCATCCAGAACGGCTGCACGCGATAGCGGTGGGCGAAAGCCCCGAGCTTCAGGTTCTCCAGCACGGTCATGCCGGAGAATATCTTGGTGATCTGGAAGCTGCGGCCGAGGCCGGCCCGCGTCCGCGCATGGATGGACAGTTTCGTGATGTCCCGCCCGTTCAGGGTCACCTGCCCGGCGGCCAGCGTCGCGTGGCCAGAGAGTGCATTCATCAGCGTGGTCTTGCCGGCGCCGTTGGGCCCAATCAGCCCATAGATCCGCCCGGACAGGAAGCTGCGGCTGACGCCCGCGACGGCCTTGAGGCCGCCGAACGCGACTTGGATGTTCTCGCACTGCAGGGAAACGCCGGCGCCGGTGCTCATTTCGACGCACCTCTCCCGATGCGTCCGAACACGGCAAAGAGACCGGCGATTCCCTTCGGCAGGAAGATTGTGCAGAGAATGAAGACGATGCCGAGGATGCCGTACCAGTGCTCGGTGAACTGGCTCAGTTCCTCCTTGAGGACCTCGAACACCGCGACGCCCAGCACCGGACCGAGCAAGGTGCCCTTGCCGCCGAGCAGCGTCATGATCAGCACATCGCCGGAGGTGCTCCAGTGCAGCATCTGCGGGCTGACATAGAACATCAGCGAGGCCAGCAGCGCGCCGCTGACGCCGGCATAGGCACCCGAGATCATGAAGGCGCACTGGCGCAGCCGCTGCACGTTGTAACCGATCTGCTCGGCCCTGACGTCGTTGGCCTGCACCGCCTTCAACGCGCTGCCGAAAGGCGAGACGCGCAACAGCGCCATGATCGCCAAGCCGATCACGAACACCGCGACAAGGAAGTAGAAATAGTTGCGGTTGTTGTAGAAATCGACGCCGAAGAGGGCCGGCCGCAGCACGCCGGGAATACCGTCCAGACCGCCGGTGAAGGCCCGCAGCTTCGTGCTGGCTAGGATGTAGACGAGTTGCGCCAGCGCCAGCGTCAGCAGCGAAAAGAACAGGCCCGACACACGCAATGCGAACACGCTGAGCAGGAAGGCCAGCGCCGCGCCGGCGACGGCCGCCACCAGCAGCGAGGGCAGGAAGCCGAACTGAGGCGCCAGCAGCGCCAGCGCATAGCCGCCAGCGCCGAACATGGCGGCATGTCCGAAGGACAGCATGCCGGCCATGCCGAAGATCAGGTCGAAGCCGATCGCGAACAGCCCCCAGATCAGGATCAGGCTGATCAGGTTCAGGCTTTCCTCGCTGGTCGAAACCATCGCAAAGACGATCATGGCGGCGATGGCGGCCGCCATCAGGATCTGGTCGAGACGGAACATGCTCATGCCGCACGTCCCTTGCGGCTGAACAGGCCTGACGGGCGGGTCAACAGGGTGACGATCAGCAGCACGAAGGTAATCAGTTCCACCCACTCCGGCGCATAGGTGAACCCGGCCGCGCGCGCCATGCCGAGCAACAGCGCGGCGAAGATCGCGCCCTTGATATTGCCGAGGCCGCCGATGATCACCACCACGAAGCAATCGATGATCACGCTAAAGCCCATGCCGAGTTCGATCGGCACCAGCGGCGCCGCGACGACGCCGCCGAGCGCAGCAAGCCCGGAGCCGAGCGCAAACACCGCGGTGCGCACCCGCGCCACGTCGACGCCGAGCGTCTGTGCCATTTCGGAATCGGAGCTCGCGGCGCGGATCACCATGCCGAGCTTGCTGCGATCGAGCAGCAGGAACAGCAGGACGGAGACCAGCGCGCCGAAGCCGATGATGAACAGGCGATAGGACGGGATCTGGCTGCCGAACAGTGCAATCGGCTGCGAAAACAGGGCCGGCGTCGGCACCTGCTTGTAATCGAGTCCCCAGATCAGGCGAACCGATTCCTCGATCACCAGGATGAAGCCGAAGGTCAGCAACAGCTGATAGATGTGATCGCGGTTGTAGACCGGCCGCAGCGTGATCACCTCCATCGCCGCGCCGAGCGCCGCAACGACCAGCGGCGCGAGCGCCAGCCCGATCCAGAACGAGCCGGTCCAGTGCACGATCTGGTAGCAGACATAGGCGCCCAGCATATAAAGGGCGCCGTGGGCGAAGTTGATCACGCCCAGCATGCCGAAGATCAGCGTCAGGCCCGCCGCCAGCAGGAACAGCAGAAAGCTCAAGCTCAGGCCGATGACGATCGTCGACACGCCAGGGAGATCCGGGGGTTGGAAAGACGAGGAGTGAGGCGCGTCCCGGCCCGGGACGCGCCTCGTTTCACGAGCAGACGTCGAACAGCTTGGAGGCGTCGAACACGTCGGTGATCTTCATGGTCAGCGGCGGCAACGGCGCCTGGCCTTCGGTCACGACACCCCACAGGCCGACCTGCGCCGCCTGGTGATCGCAGCCGCGCATGACCTTCTTGCCCTCGAGCGAATTCTCGCGGGTGCTCTTGGCGAAGGCATCGACCCACGTTTCGCGGTCCCAGCTCTTGGTCGACTCGACGACATCGAGCCACCAGCTGATGCCGTCATAGGCCTCGCCGGCAAAGCTCGAGGGCCACTCGTTGTACTTGGCACGGTAGGCCTCGACGAACTTCTTGTTGGCGGGATTATCGACCGTGAAGTGGTAGCGCACGCCCGAATAGACGCCGACCGCTGCCGGGCCGACCGCCGCAGCGAGGGTCTCGTCCTGCAGCACCGGACCGAACTGGGTCTTGGTCTTGTTGAGGCCGACCTGGCCGGACTGTTTGAGGAAGGTGACCGCGTCATTGCCGGTGACGATGACCGCGATGCCGTCGGCGTCGGACTTCGCCATCTTGTCGACGATCACGGAGTAATCGCGGTTGCCGAGCGGCGCGTAGTCATTGCCGACGATCTCGATGCCGGCCTTCTTGGCTTCGGCGGCAAACAGCTCCCAGCCGTCGCGGGTCGCCTGGTAGTCGGCGGTCACGCCGTAGATCTTCTTCAGCCCCTTGACCTTCGCGAACTCGATGCACATCCGGATTTCCATGCCGAGCGTGTTCGAGGTGCGGAACGTGTAGCGCGAACCGTTCGGCCGCGTGATCTTGTCGTCGGCGGAAATGGTCACCAGCAGCGGGATCTTGCGCTGGTCGGCCAGGCCCTGCAGCGCCAGCGTCGATGCCGAGCCGACTGCGCCGAACATCATCTGCGCGCCACCCGCCAGCAGGCGCGTCGCCTTCTGAACGGCGGGCTGCGGCTTGGTCTCGTCGTCTTCCCACGACACCCGGATCGGCTTGCCGAGCACCTTGCCGCCGCGGTCGGCGATGGCGAGTTCGACGCCCTGCCGCATGTCCTTGCCGATGATGCCGTAAGCGCCGGAAAACGCCAGGATACCGGCGATATGAAAATCAGCCGGCTCATCCGCAGCGAGAACACCTGTCGCCGGAGCAAAGGCCGACAGCGCCGCACCGGCCGAGCTCAGCAAAAATGTACGACGATGCATAAAACCTCCCAAAAACCTGTCATTTAGATGTATCTTACTGAGGAGTAGGCTATCTCTGACCTCCAGGTAAATGTCAAGCCGCGGAGCGGCTTGCGACCTGCGGCTTGAACGCAGGCGGAGAAATGTGCATTGGAGACAGGGCGCGACGGTGTGTCGCTTCCTGCATCGTGCCGCAACTTGGGGAAGTACAGGGATGACGAAAAAACCAGTGGGGAGAAAGCGTCCCAATGTTTGGGAAAGCGTCGACCTGCGCCAGGAGCAGCACGAGGCCAAGCGTCGTCTAATCCTTAAACAGGCAGCACTTCTGTTCGCGGATCGCGGCTTTCACGAAACAACGATCGATCAGATCGCCGAAGCTCTCAATGTAACCAAGCCGACGATCTACTACTACATCGAGAGTAAGGAAGACCTGCTCTATCAGGTGGCGCATACGGCTCTCGTCGACCTCAATGAGGCCTTGTCTCGCGATCAAGACGCGAAGCTTCCCGCAATCGACCGCCTCGAACAGTTCTTCACGATGTATGGCAGACTCATACTGTCCGAGTTCGGGGTGTGCCTGGCTCTGGTCAGCGACCGCTCGCTTAACGCGCAGTCACGACGCAAGCTTCGCTCGCTCAAGAAGCAATTTGAGATCACCGTTCGGAAAATTCTCGAAGAAGGCAGCAAAGATGGCACCATCTGCGTGGACGATCCGAAAATGTTCATATTTGCCATCTTTGGTGCGTTCAATTGGGCTCCGCAGTGGTTCTCGAACACAGGCGCATCCACTCCGGACGAAGTCACGGCTGCGATGTTCCATGTATTTCGCAGCGCTGCGGCTCGGTAAAGCAGGGCAATTGAAAAAGCGCTGGCTGGACTGACCAACACGGAAAGCAATACTGGCATACAATTGCCATGGGTATCCGCAACACGTCGTCACCACGCTGGCGCGGATGACTGAAGCCGAAAAACCGATGCTGGGGCCATCCAATAGGTTGGCCGAGTACGCGCCCGAGCCGAACCTCGAGACCAAGAAAAAGGACGTCGTCTGGTTCGCGATCGATGATAATCGGCCGCTCACGTGCTTTGCTGTGCTGAGTTCAAGGGCGATCGTGACGCAAAATCGAAGCCTCCTCGTTGAGCAGGGTCGACGCGCTCAAGCAGAAGCCGTGCGCGCGGTGATCGCCGCCGGTGCCATTATCGCAGCCCACAATCGCAGCGTCCAGCGCAACCGAGTTGCCCCCGAAGTCGCCCAGCCCGAGGTAAGTGTCTCGCTCGGCATCATGGAGCACAATGGATGAGGGTACGCATCAAGGCCCTCCCTTGACCTCGCGATATTATAGTCGGTCAACCCCATCGGGCTTCCGAGTCAGACCCGGTTCGATTCCGGTCCGAGCCATTGTGGATACCGGAACGGCATGGGGCGCGCCTGCCGCTTGGGAGCCTGCTGACTTATTTTAGCCAGCTAATACCGCCCGTCAGCTTGTTGGCACTTCTGTTTACGTGTTTCGGCAATTCCCGGACACCGATTTCGGTAATTCGCGGACAGTGATTTCAGTAATTGCGGGACAAGGATTCCGCTAAATCGCGGACAGTTATGGAGCTGGTTTTTCGGGAGCGCCTTTCAGGCAAACCCCCGTCGCGTCTTCATCTCCGGCCAGAAGCGCGACGTCTTTGGTGTCATCAAGCGCGAGCTGCCCCGTCGCTCCGCCATCGAGCTCATCATCGGTCACATGAAGGCCGAAGGCCATCTCGGCCGCAGCTTCCTCAAAGACCGCGCCGGCGACGCCGCCAACGTCGTCCTCTCAGCCGTGGGCCTCCGCCGCATCCTCGCCTGGCTGAGAGAACTCTGGTGCCTGTTCCTGTCAGCTCTATGGCGCACGCTGGCCTGTCCAGCCCCGCTCAATTCGGCTTCTTAACGGACGACCACCTTGGGTCGGGAGCACTGTACGAAGTCTTCCCAATCGTAAGAGCTCAGTCAGCCAACGTTGCGGATAGCCGCTCGACCGCCTCCGCAAAATCTCGCTTGAAATCCAAAACTACGGATCGCGCCGACTGCTCGGCATTCATCAGACCGACTGCCTGACCGACGAAATAGGCAGCAAGCTCCTTTGCACCGCTGTGCCCGCCGGCCGCAAGCTTATCGATCTTCGAAAACGGGGGGCGACTGAGCAGTCCCTGCAGTGGCATGGGCAGCGGATCAGGCGCATCTTTTGTAGCCCAGGCATCCGACCATGCTGACTGCAGGTGGCGCGTGGGCTTGCCGGTTCGACTGCGAGAACGGACCGTCTGACGTGAGGTCGCCTTCAGCATCTTCTCTTTGACGGTGGGTGTCGTCTCCGCCTCTGTCGTCGTCAGCCACACGGAGCCGGTCCAGGCACCCGCAGCCCCCATGGCCATGCAAGCCGCCATCTGCCGGCCAGTCGCAATGCCGCCCGCCGCCAAGACATAGATATCCTTGTAACTTTCGATCGCTTCAAGCACTTCCGGAATCAGCACCATCGTTGCGATCTCTCCGCAATGACCCCCAGCCTCCCCGCCAGCGGCCACTAGAATATCGACTCCAGCTTGCGCGTGCTTGACAGCGTGTTCTCTTGCACCAGTCAGCGCGCCAACCATGATGCCCCTCTCTCGAGCGCGCTCCATCACCGATTTTGGCGGCACACCCAACGCGTTCACGAAGAGCTTGATCGGATGATTGAAAGCAACGTCAATGAGCTTTAGAGCACCAACTTCCCGCATGTTGTCCGAAGAGCGGCCGTCGTATTCGCCGTTCCACAAATCAGTTGAGTCGATTCCATGCCGATCGAGAAGTTCTTCAACGAACTTGCGGTGACCCATAGGGATCTGCTCGCGGAGCTTGTCGTCGGTTAGTACACCTGCCTTATCCTCCATCCTGGTTGGGATGAGCAAGTCAATACCATACGGCTTGCCCTGGACCTTCTTGTCGATCCAGTCCATCTCGATCTCAAGACTATCCGGTGTTAAACCGACCGCGCCGAGGACGCCAAAGCCTCCCGCGTTGGTCACTTCCGCAACGACATCGCGGCAGTGGGTAAATGCAAACAGTGGAAACTCTATACCGAGCTTGTCGCACAATTCGGAGTTCATGTTTTTCTTCTCGTCTATGGTCAATCACACCACGACACAGCTCTTACGATTCTCACGGCCATATTCTATCCAAGCTTCAAGGGCAGCGCGCGGGGCCCTCTTACGGCTCCTTCGGACCATTTCACCGCCTTGGGATCTGCCATATGAAACTCGGGAACTCGCTTGAGAAACTCCTCGACGGCCACTCTAAGCTCCATTCGAGCTAGATTCGATCCTATGCAACGATGGACGCCGAGGCCGAAGGCGGCATGTCGATTTTCCTTGCGATCGATGATGACCGTGTCGGCGTCCGGAAACATTGCAGGATCGCGATTGGCTGCGGGGAACGAAAGGAGGACCATCTGACCTGCCTTGTACGGACAGCCTTCAACGACGGTATCCTTGGTTACCATGCGGGCCATCGTCACGGGTGAGTAAGCTCGCAATAATTCTTCGATCGCCGTCGGCATCAGGGAAGGGTCCACTGCAAGCCGGCGCCTGTCTTCAGGTGTCTTGGCAAGATGCCACAAGCAAGCCCCGATCCCGCTCCACGTCGTGTCAATGCCGGCAATAAGGAGCAGTCGCAGAGTTCCCAGAATGTGATTGTCCGTAAGAGGTTGCCCGTCGACACGAGCGGCAACAAGATAGCTGATGAGATCTTCAGATGGGGCCCTTCGCCGCCGTTGCACCTGGTCAAGGAAGTAGGTGGTCATTTCCTCCAGCGTGCGCACCATCGCTTCGTCATCAAGAACTGCCGCTTCGACCACTCCATGCACCCAGTCGCGGAATTTTTGACCATGATCCGCCGGTAATCCAAGCAATTTTGCTATCACGCGCACGGGAATATGTTGGGCATAGTCGAGCGCCGCGTCGCACTCGTTGTTGCCGGCGAACCGGTCGATTAGCTCGTTGCAGATGACGCGCGTTTCGGGAATTAGCTTGTCGATGGCTGCCGGCGTGAAAGGCGGCAGCAACACCATCCGCGCCAGGCGATGGTGTGGGGGATCGGAGGTGATGGGCGGTGCCGGCGATTTTATGGGCGGCGGGGTCGCGCGTACTTGCACACGGCGCGAGGAGAAGGCTTGCGTGTCATATGCGATCTCGCGAATGTCCTTGTAGCGCGTAGGCAAGTATACCCCCTGAAACCGATTGGTATGCGCAACGGGACAAGAACTGCGCAACTCGGCCCAGATCGGAAAGGGGTCCTCGATCCATCGTGGATCGAGGTGATCGAAGTCTGTTGCCCAATCCTCGACAGGTGGACGGATACTCAATTTTGCCTCCCAAGCGTTCAAAGATGACTTGCGGTCTGGCGAGCGTCGGCCGGCCAAGCCGCCGTATTCCAATTCACGCCATTAGCCAGCCCTGCACGGCTGCAGCCTCCTGCCGACAATACTCGGGCGCTCCCAGCATCTGACGGTTAAACGCGATGCGTTTGAACCAATAGTGCAAGCCAAGCAGGTCAGTGAAGCCCATCCCTCCATGCACTTCCGTGGTCAGACGTGCGACTGACCATCTTCAACCCGCGCATGTGTTTTTGCGGCAGCGAGGTCCGAGCCAGACCCCGGCTCAGAATAACCTTGACACCAGATGACCTCGCCGCGGATGGTCGGACCGATCCATTTCGCACACTGCTCCTTGGATCCGACCTCAAGAAGGGTCGGAACGAGCATCGATATCCCTTGGTTCATAATGCCAGCGGAAACACCGGCCGTCGAAAACTCGTCGGCTATGATCGCCAGCTCCCTTACGTCCAAAGGTAATCCGAAGCCGCCATACTCTTTGGGAATCGTGCGCGCGAAATATCCGTGTCGAAGCAGCAGGTGTTGCCACTCGAGCGCCCGCTTGTCGGGTCGCTTGCGGCCGCCGCCCGTTCGCGGCGATAGGTCGCCGTGGCGCCTCACGAAGGCCGCGAACCTCCTCCCGTAGCGCTCGATATTTGGGGCCGTAGCTCAAGTCCATGAGCATCCTCCTCCGCCAAGTGCTCCGTGCACAGTCGGTGCGATGCGCCACAACGGACGTGGCCCTCGCTTGCGCAAGATCTCGCAGCTTCCGAACCGCCCCCTCAGCCCCTGACCGAGCAGCCGGGCACTTGCCTTCATTGCGCAACAATTCTAACGTTTGTTTGGTTTATACTCTTATGTTCTGCAGCCGCGGTCAAGGAGGCTGCTACATGATTTTGGTTCATTCGGGACGACCCAATTGGCCGGCCGTAGGAGCTCGGAGAGTCGGCATATCCGGATGCGTCGAGCTTGTTCGATGAAGCAAAGGGTTACTCGAGACATACGAGCAAGACGGCCATACTGTTTCGGTCGGCCTTGTATCAGCTCAGATCGTCGGCGTCGCGATGGCCAAAGACAACATAGTACAATTAAGGAGGCTTTAGATGTCACTCCGGGAACGGATCGCCATAACCGGCGTCGGCGAAACGGCATATAGCCGCAACTCTGGAAAAAGCGTGCTCGCTCTTCAGCTCGAAGCATCACTAAAAGCCATCGACGACGCCGGACTGTCGCCTAAAGACATTGACGGTATCATTCCCTATTCGAACTCAGCGGTCGTCGCGGAGGATTTCGTGACAAATTTCGGCATCGACGACCTTCGCTTTTCAGCCACCACGCCTCTCGGAGGCGCAAGTTGCGTGGCCGGAATTCAAGCCGCGCTCTTAGCGATCAGCGCAGGTCTCTGCAACCATGTGCTGCTGCCGATCGGACGGAACGGCTCGTCTGCAGGTCGCATTGGCACCCGGGTCCAGCAGATGCCGCAGTTCAAGGTCGTCGGCGAGTTCGAGATGCCGATCGGGGCAATCGCGCCAGCGCAGCTCTACGCCGCGATGGCGCGGCGGCACATGGAACTCTATGGCACGACAAGCCGCCAACTTGGGGAGATCGCCGTCTCGACCCGCCACAACGCAGTCCTGAATGGCAATGCGATGATGACGAAGCCTATCACCATTGAAGATCACCAGAATTCGCGCATGATCTCCGATCCGCTTCGGTTGCTGGACTGCAGTCTTGAGAGCGATGGCGGTGCCGCGATCGTCGTCAGCGCTGCCGAGCGCGGCAAGGATATGAGACAGAAGCCAATCCTCGTTATGGGCGTGGCTGAAGGACATCCCGACTCTCCGAGTTCGATTACCCAGCGTCCCGATATGACACGTTTGGGCATTGCAAAAGCCGCCCCCAAGGCCTTTGCGATGGCGGGCGTATCGCCTCGGGAAATTCAGGTGGCCGAGATCTACGATTGTTTTACGTATGTCGTTCTCTGCCAGCTGGAAGATATCGGCTTTTGCAAGAAGGGCGAGGGCGGATCGTTTGTCGAGAGCGGCGCCATAAGGCTTGGCGGAAACCTGCCGATCAACACGCATGGCGGTCTGCTTTCCCAAGCGCACATGGTCGGGATGAACCATGTGGTCGAACTTGTAAAGCAGCTCAGGGGAAGTGCCGGAAAGGCCCAGGTAAACGGAGCCGAACTGGGTCTCGTCTCCGGCTACGGCGACATGGGCGACGGGTCGATAGCGATCATGAGGAGAGGTTGAGAGCATGACCGAAAACATCTATTCGAAACTCGTGCCCGAACCGACGCCCGACTCCATGCCCTACTGGAAGGGCCTCAACGAGGGAAGGCTGCTGCTTCAGGAATGCGCGCGTTGCTGGAGAGTCCGGCATTATCCTCGGCCAGTATGCGATGCGTGCCATTCGTTCGAAACCCGGTGGATCGAAGCATCGGGGCAAGGTGCAATTCACAGCTGGACGATCACGCATCATCCGTTTCACGACGGTTACCGGTCGGATCTTCCCTACACGCTGGTGACCGTCGATCTGGAGGAAGGTGTGCGCATGCTAGCGCGACTGCATGCGCCCGTGGACACGAGACTCGATATCGGCATGCCCGTCCGCCTCGTCGTCGAGAGAGCTAAACCAGGCCTTACGCTGCCCGGATTCGTTCTTGCAGCGCCCGCGACCGATATGTCCGCACCCAGCTCGGGAGAACGATGATGGCTGCCGAAATCGACATTGACGGCTTGCGCAAACACATAGGCACCAAGATCGTGGAAGAAGACGAAGCTACGCGAGCGCCCCTCTTCGGTCTCGTCGCGGCATTCGATCGAGACGATGCGGTACCCATCAAAGGTGGAGCGATTCCGCCCGGATGGCACCTCGCCTATTTCCATTCATTCGCGCGCAGGGCGACGCTGGGCGAGGACGGCTTGCCCAGTTCGGGGGGTGTGATACCCGAGGTGCCTTTCCCGCGACGCATGTACGCGGGTACGACCCTGGCGTTTCATCATCCGCTTCTCGTGGGTGACTCTCTCAAACGTGAGACGGAACTGACGGATATTACCTTGCGTTCCGGCAGTACGGGCCCTCTTCTCTTTGCTACGCAAACGCGACGTATATTTTCACCACGTGGTCTCGCGATCGTAGAGGAGAGCTACACCGTGTTTCGCGACGCCGTGAAACCGGGAGAGCAAAGCGGCATTCCAAAGCGAAGCACGCCACCCGCCGGTCTACCGTGGACACGACAGATCGAAACGGATCCGGTGTCGTTATTCCGCTATTCGGCTGTAACCTTCAACCCGCATCGTATTCACTACGATCGGACGTACGCGATGACCGTGGAGGGTTACCCAGGCCTGGTGGTTCATGGCCCCTATTCTCAGCAATGTCTCATTGATCTCGCTCGCGACAAAAATCCGACCAGGACGATTGCTTCATTCACGCAACGCGCGCGCGCACCCTTGTTCGATACCGCGCCATTCGACGTCACGGGGCGCCCGGCCGACGGCGGGGCGGGAGCCGAGTTGTGGGCAATGACGTCGGGCGGAACCATCGCCATGGAGGTGCAACTTCGGTTCACCTGACCGGTTTGGCCGCGGGAATCGACGGCGGACACATCGTCAACTTCCTCCCGGGCTTAGAGATCGACGTCGCCTGACAGTAATCGCTGGGCAATCATTCGCGTCAGGATTTCATTCGTGCCGTCGGCAATGTTGACGATCCTCAGGTCTTGCCAGGCGTGAACAAGACCGATTTCGTTCGTCAATCCCATGCCGCCGTGTGTCTGAATTGCACGATCCACGGCGCGAAATCCGGCTTGTACCGAATAGGCCTTTGCCATCGAAAGCTCCTTCGGCGCTTTATCGCCGCGGTCGAGGAGCATCGCTGCATTCAATCCCATCAGGTGCGCAGCGTGCAATTCCGTAGCTGCTTCGGCTATCGGAAACGAGACGGCTTGATACTCCGCGATCTTTGAACCGAAGGCCTCACGTTGCTTCGAATAGTCGATGGCCATTTCCAGCGCCCATCTTCCCTGTCCGACAGCTCGGGCGGCGTTGTACACCCGACCCAGCGAGACTCCATATAGTGCGATCTTGAATCCCTGGTCGAGCTCGCCGACCAATTGCCAAGGCTGTACCTCTACCTCCTCAAGCACAAGAGCGCCCTCGTGCCCGCCGACGTGACCAAACAAGCGCACGACGCTCTCAACATGAAATCCTCGTGCATCGGTTGGAACGAGAAATGCGCTGATGCCTCCAGCCTTTCGCACAGCTTTCTCGACGTCGGTGATGGCGAAAACAATGCACCATTCCGCAGTGGGAGCGTTGGTTGTCCAGAGCT
Organism: uncultured Iamiaceae bacterium; assembly: GCA_964446345.1. Lineage (GTDB taxonomy): Bacteria > Actinomycetota > Acidimicrobiia > Acidimicrobiales > Acidimicrobilacustridaceae > CAYUOL01. Next base: position 35,670 of record CAYUOL010000001.1, read on the forward strand.
TGCGGCCAGAGATTTTCCAGCCTGTTCCGGTCTTGTCAGCCCGCGTCTTGATCATGCTGGCGTCTGAGCCGGCCCCCGGCTCGGAAAGACCAAAGCACATCGATGTCTTCCCGGCCATCATGCCCGCCAAGCATCTCTCGCGGGCTACCTCTGTGACCTGGGTGAGCAGTCGGCTGGGCCCGAAAGCCCAGTGTGCAATGACCCAGGGAATAATGACGCCCTGCCCCCCGAGCCGGCGATATATCGCCTCCCAGGCCACGTAGTAGACAAGGTGCCCCAGCCCACCTCCCCCGATTTCCGCCGGTGCGCACATCGCATAGAAGCCGGCTTCGGCCGAAAGCATCCTAACTTGTTGGATCAACGTGCGTACTTCGGCGCTGTATCGACCATATTCGTCGTACAGCCGTCGCTGATCTTCGAGAAGCGTGCGATTCCCATCGATCAGCGGCACGACCTGCGAATCGACAAAACGCAGAACGCCATCGCGCACTTCAACGACGTACTCGGGAAGTTCAAACGCAACACTGCCCACTGCGATCGCCCCGCTAGTTTCTAAATAGGCAACGCTCGTCACGGAACCTTGCGTTCTGATCTCCCGACAGAGCCGCTAGATCACGCGCACCCTTACCTGCCCTGCCAGACCGGCTTGCGCTTTTCGGCAAACGCTCTGGGACCTTCGATTGCGTCTTGGCTGGCATAGACAACTTCGTGAAGGCGTTTACCCTCTACCAGTCCCTCGCGGCATCCGAGGTCCATCGTCGAGCGAACACTGGCTTTGGCAGCAATGACAGACAATGGCGCACCGTTGGCAATGCGCATAGCCAAATCCTTGGCACGAGAGCGCACAGCGTGTGGTGTATCTTCAAGATAATTAGTGAAACCGTAATCGTGCAGCCGTTCAATTGGCATGAGATCGCCCGTCAGAACGATCTCCATAAGGATTGCCTGAGGTAGCATATAGAGGGCCGGAGCGGCCCAGGGCGAGCCACGACCGATCTTTACCTCCGTGATGCCGGCCTTAGTCCCTTTGAGACCGACGCGCAGATCGCACATCAGCGACAGCATCATTCCGCCCGCCATCAGCGAGCCGGTCATCGCGGCAATGATTGGCTTGGAGCACGTGCGCATGCGCTCGTGGAAAGGATCGCGCATTTTGGACAGGATATCGATCTGTTCGTTGCGAGCGATCTCGGCCGCCTCCTTGAGGTCAAGCCCCGCGCTGAAGACGCCACAGTCGGCAGAGGTTAGAATTACCGCCCGGATCTTGCTGTCCGCTTCGATCCGGTCCCAGGCATCGGCCAGTCCATTAGCCGCCGCCACAGATAGCGCGTTCTTGCGGTCAGGACGATTGATAAGAACGGTAGCAATACCTTCTTCGACGCTGACTTCGATTGGACTATCGATCATGGAGTTCACTGGCTTTCGCGCTGAAGGTTGGCAGTCGGCGGCGGATGCATTATCCACCGCCCCCGGGCGGTTGCACCCGCCGACACGTAGGATTTGAGCCAACGGGATCGCCGGAACTATTCGGCCTTAAATCCGGATGAACTCGTTTTCACGATCTGCCAGATGAGGTCCTGATAGTCCGCCAGCCAGCCGGTCTGCGGCACCCACTTCTGACCGTCCCACATTTCGATTCTTGTCTTGCCTCCGCCACCATGATCTTGAGCAGTGACGGTCACAGGGGCAAGAAGGCCATTGGCATCGAAATCCTTGAGGCTCTCATAGCCAACTTTCATCGATGCGGCGGTCACTGGCCAACCAGCTTGTTTCACCGCATTTCGTGCGGCTTGAAAGGCAACCGAGTAGTTGGCGAGACCCAAGTTGTAATACACATCTTTCAGGTTTTTTTCGGGGCCACTTCCCTTACCCTTTGCGTAAAGCTCAGCCATTATTTCTTTGATGATAGGGACATCCTGGCCGCCGACGACGTTTGTGCCACGCTTGATGCCCTTGGCAACATCGGGACCAATATTGGCAATATCCACCTCGTTAAGCCAGTTGACCGAAATGTACTTTTCGATCTGATAGCCGTTGCGCTTCATTTCCTTAGCCGCGACGACATGTCCTCCGGCCAGGAGCCAGCTGATCATGAAATCAGGCCGGTCGCGCCTTACCTGCGTCCAAGCGCTCGTCTGATCGCTGCCGGGCAACGGCACCGGGTAGAGCTTCAACTCGAAGCCTTCGCGTTCAGCGAGTGTCTTCAAGACACCGATCGGCTCCTGACCGAAGGGATAGTCGAGATAGATAAATCCGATCTTGGCCCCCTTCAAATCGCCGCTGCGCTGTTGTTTGATGTAGGCGATATCGTTGGCGGCTTGCCCCCAATAAGTCGCACCCACGGGGAAGATTTGCGTGAACACCGAGCCGTCAACGGCATCACCGCGTCCGACCGATGACTGCATCAAAATGTTCTTATCCTTCATGATCCGCGGTAGGACAGCTATCGACACCGGTGTCGACAGCATGTCGAATACGAACACGCCGTCACGTTTAAGCCTTTCGTAGCATTCAATGCCGCGTTGGGGCTCGTTGCCGTGGTCCTGAACCACGATCTCTACCTTGTGCCCTTCGATACCACCCTTAATATTCGTCAGGGCGGCAAGGTCTTGCGCAGCTTGCGCCACCTGTGGCGAGACGAACGTGTAGGATTTGCTTAGATCGAAGCACAAGCCGAACTTCAGGGTTCCTTCCTGAGCCAAAGCGTCTGTCCAGCCTGCGGCACTGAGAGCGGCAGCGACCGCCAAGCCCTTTGTCACTTTCCCGATTAACATTCTACCTCCCAATCTGTTGGTCGAATTTCAGTACGCCTTCTGCTGTCCTCGGCCTTTAAGAGCGCTGCTGAACGGAGTTGGCGTTCGTCATGTCTTCAAGTGCTAGTTGTGATAGTTGGAAGAACTTTTCCTTACCACTTCCCAGATGATATCTGTGTAGGCGGCGATCCATTCTGTTTGGGGTATCCATTTTTCTCCATCCCACATCTCGATGCGGGTCTTCCCACCACCGCCGTGATCGCTTGATGTCACAGTTACCGGCGCCATAAGTCCACCGGCATCGTAACTTGCGATATTTTGGAGACCCTCGCGCATTGTGGCGGAGGAAATTGGAGTGCCATGCAACTTGGCAGCTTGGCGAGCGCCTTCAAGGACCATCGAGTACATCGCTAGTCCGGTGTTGTAGTATACATCTTTGAGATTCTTCTCTGGCCCGCTGCCCTTACCCTTCTTGTAAAGCTCAGCAATAATCTCTTGAATCACTGGAATATCCTGACCGCCCGCGACGTTGGTGCCACGCTTCAATCCTTTTGCAGCCTCAGCGCCGATATTGGCAATGTCAACTTCGTTCAACCAATTAACCGAGATGTACTTATCCATTGGGATACCATTGCGCTTCATCTCCTTGGATGCCACGACATGCGCTCCCGCTAGCAGCCAGCTAATGATGTGATCTGGCTGGTCACGGCGCACTTGGGTCCAGACACTCGTCTGATCTTTGCCAGGGAGCGGCACCGGATAGAGCTTCAATTCAAATCCTTCCACCTTGGCGAGCGTCTGTAAAATTGGAATCGGCTCCTGTCCGAACGGATAGTCGAGATAGACAAAGCCGATTTTTACCCCGCGCAGGTTGCCAGCGTGCACCTGCTTTAAGTAGGCAACATTATTGGCAACCTGTCCCCAATAAGTAGGACCCAGCGGAAAAACCCACCCGAATACGCCGCCATCGACGGCGTCTCCGCGGCCAACTAGTGCTTGGATGAGGATGTTCTTGTCCTGCATAACTCGCGGCAACATGGCGATTGAAACGGGAGTCGACAGCGTGTCAAAGATGAACACGCCTTCCCGCTTAAGTTTCTCGTAGCATTCGATGCCGCGTTGCGGCTCATTGCCGTGGTCTTGCACGATGACTTCGATCGGAGCGCCCCCGATCCCACCCTTGAGATTGGTTAGCGCGACCAGATCCTGTGCCGCCTGCGATACCTGAGGCGTGGCGAACGTGTAGGCCTTGCTTAGATCGTAGCAGACGCCGAGCTTCAGCGGTTGTGCGGCGCCGGCAGGCGGAGCTACCGAAAGCGCCACAATGCCAGCGATTGCCGCAGCCACTGAGTATTTCAAAAATCCCATCATGAGTCTCCTCCGTTCACAACTGACACATTGGGGCGTTCTGATCAGCTGAGCCAGCGCTTGCGTCTGCGATAGTGCTTGATGTCGTGAAAACTCTTGGCTTGACTGCCCCCGAGGTAAAACTCCTGAATATCGGAGTTTGCTTTCAGCCTCTCTGCCGTGTCGTGCATGACGACACGTCCATTCTCGATCAGATAGCCACGCGAGACGATATCGAGAGCTGCGAGCGCATTTTGCTCGACAAGCAGGACGGACAGGCCATGATCGCGATTGATCCGTTTGATGATCTCGAAAATCTCGGCGACCAGAAACGGAGCCAGACCCAGACTTGGCTCGTCCAGCATGAGCAAGCGCGGCTGCGTCATTAAGGCCCGTCCGATTGCGAGCATCTGCTGTTCACCGCCCGAAAGATATCCGGCAAGCGAAGATTTTCGCTCAGCTAGACGCGGAAAGTAGTCGTAAATGCGCGCCTTCTCCGATGCGACCCGCGTTCTCGACAATGACATCGGAGCGGCAGCCTCGAGGTTCTCATCTGGCGTAAGATGCTCGAAAACTCGGCGCCCCTCGATCACGTGGCAAATCCCCAGTCCGACACGCTGCTGAGGCGGATTGTCGCCGATCACTCTACCGTCAAAGCGGATCTCGCCCCGGCTTACCTTTCCGCGTTCTGCGCTCAGAAGGCCGCTTATGGCTTTCAATGTGGTACTCTTCCCAGCTCCATTGGATCCGAGGAGCGCGACCATTCCGCCGTAGGGCACCTCAATCGACACGCCCTTGATGGCGAGCATGACCGAATTGTAAAGCACCTCCACGCTGTTCATCGACAGGATTGGGCCATCTTGTTGAATGTCGTTTGGTTTCATGCCGATTTCTATTTCTTGAACTGGTCGAAGGGCCAGACCAGGAAATAGTCCCTGATATTCGCATAAAGCTTCCCGAGTCCCAAAGGCTCAACCAGCAGGAAAATGATGATCAAAGCGCCGTAGACGGTGGTAGGGATATGAGCAAGGGTTTCATTTCCGAGTGGAAGCCCAAGGAAAGACGTCAAATTCGCAATTATCTCATTGGCGATTCCCGGCATGAGGAGGATCAATGCCACTCCAAAATACGTACCGATGATGCTGCCGAGCCCGCCGACGATGATCATGGCAAGCACCTGAATTGAAACATTGACCGAGAATTGCTCGGGCGCAGCAAGGAAAAAGAACGTAGCAACAAGCAGGGCGCCACCAATCCCACCGATGAACGAGCACATCGAAAACGCGATTAGCTTGTAGTAGAAGCTGTTCACGCCGAGAATTGCAGCCGCATAATCCTTCTCGCGCACGGCAACCAGGGCACGTCCCAAGGCGGTTCGCTGCAGGTTCATCATGAAAACGGTCACCAACGCGCACCATCCCAGCGCCACGTAGTATAACCCTCTGCCTGAAGCGATTTCCTGCCCAAGAAGCGCAAAACGAGGGGATTGAAGCGAGGCATGTGAGCCGCCAGATATCGCTGGTGAGTGATTCAGTACCCAATCCATGACGAACTGCATCGCAAGTGTCACGATCGCGAGATAAAGCCCTTTCACCCGCAGGGCCGCGAACGCAAACAGGCTTCCTATCAGGGATGCGGCGAGGCCGCCGATCAGAAGAGCAAATTCCCAGGGTATGCCGAACCTGGCTGCGTGGACGGCCGCATAGGCGCCCACCGCCATCGTCGCAGCGTATCCCAGATGCAGCTGCCCCGCCCAGCCTGTCGCCAAATTGAGACCGAGCGCCAGCGCCGTCCAGATCAGCCAAGGCTGAACGTAGCTGTTTAGATACAACGAACTCAACAGGAACGGCGCAGCGATAGCAGCGACGGTAAGGACGATAAGCAGGTTCCGGTCCGTTGGCACCGGAAATAGCTTGCTGTCCGATACATAGCTCTGATGACGAACGCCCGCGAGAGGATAAAACATGCGTCATACTCTTTCGATGTCATGGCGTCCGAAGAGTCCGTGTGGACGCAACATGACGGTGAAGATCAGCACGGCAGCGACGATTAGGTCACGACTACCTCCTCCAACCACCAAATCGAGGTAGGAGGAGCCCACGTTCTCGATGACCCCAAGGACAATTCCGGCGAGGATCGCACCAACTATGCTGTCAAGCCCACCCAGGACGGCGACAGTCAGTCCTTTTAACAGGAGTTGCGAAAGCGATTGGTCGACGCCCTGGATCTCTCCCCAAATCACGGCTGACGCAACGGCGACCACCGAAGCCATACCCCATGACAACGCTACGCCGTGCTCAACGGAGATTCCGATCGACCAAGAAGCGACGTAGTCGTCCGAGATTGCGCGTAACCGGATTCCACGGCGCGTTCGGAAGAACAGGAGGAATGCTACAAAAAGTGCGATCGCGACGCAGGCCCCGGCCAGATTGATGCGGCTCAGCAGCAACGGTCCAAGAAACAAAGGATCGTAGCTGACGCCGAGCTCCATCGAACGGGAGGTACCGCCCCACACTGCCAAAGTCGAACCTCGTATGAAGATGTCGAGGCCGAGCGTCATCATCAGGATCATGACAATCGGACGCCCCGCCATGCGCCGCAACGTCACCTTCTCCACACCAAAGCCGGCCAAAAACATGATGATCGTTGTCACAGCGATTGCCAGCCACAATGGGAAACCCAACTGCCGGGACAAGGCCAGCACCACGTATGCGGCCAGCATCGTCAATGCGCCTTGGGCAAGATTGGGAACGGACGATGATTTGTAGATCAACACTAGTCCAAGTGCGAAAAGCGAATAGAGCAGTCCGGTCAATGCGCCATTTACAGCTAACTCGCTGACATATGCGATGTCCATTAGACCTCCCGAATTACCAGCGTGCGCTCAACCAACCCGACCTCACCGCTCTCGTACGTCACCGCAGCTTTGACGTGGATTTCTTTCGATCCATCATAAAGTGCGTCGATAACCGATGCGTATCGTTCTTCAACAACAGAGCGGCGAAGCTTGCGGGTGCGTGTTATCTCTCCATCGTCCGGGTCGAATTCCTTGTGAAGGCTGACGAACCGATGCAGCTTCAGTGATTCTGGAAGCGCTTTATTGACCCGATGAAACGCGTCGCCAAGTAGTCCGGCAATTTCGTTCCGTTGCGACAGGTCAGCGTAGGAGACATAGGGCACCGCGTTGGTCTCTGCCCAATGCCCGGCGGCCTCCAGATCGATACAAACAATAGCCGTTAGTTCGTCCCGACCGGCTCCGAAAACGGCTGCGTCTTTTATGTATGGGCTGAACTTCAGCCGATTCTCGATGTAGTTGGGGACGTAACGCTCACCTTCCTTGGTATGGACGACCTCTGACACACGCCCCAGCACGACAAGGTGACCATCGTCTTCCAAATATCCGGCATCGCCGGTGTGCAGCCAACCGTCCTTGAGCGTTTCCGCGGTTGCCAGGGGATTGTTGTAGTACCCCCGAAACACGCTTTCTGCCTTCAGCAGTATTTCACCCCCGTCCGTGACCTTGACCTGAACGCCGGGAAGCGGTCGCCCTACGGTGTGTAGCTTGACCTCATCGGGCATCTGGATAGCGTTGAAGGCTGCATTCTCGGTCTGGCCATAGAGCTGCCGCAACTTGATCCCCAGCGCGCGGTAGAAAACAAAGGTGTCCTCCCCAATGGCCTCGCCGCCCGTGAACGCGCTTTTTAGTCTGCTAAGACCGTAGAGGTCTTTTATCGGTCCGAAGACAATGCGTTCGCCGAGCAACCGGCCCAGCCATTCCAGATGGCTACCCTCTTGACCGTCGAGCTTTCGCCTTTCCGAAGCAATCGCTCTGTCCGTGAAAAAGTGGTAGAGCCATTTCTTTAACGGAGTGGAGTTTTCGATTCCGACCTGAATAGAGGTCAGCAAATTGTCCCAGCTGCGCGGGGCAGCAAGATAAAGGCTGGGCGCAATCTCGCGCATGTCACGCAAGACCGTCTCCTGCCTTTCCGGTACATTGACGGTGAAACGAAAAGCGATTCCGGCAGCCACGGTCAGGGCAAAATCTCCGACCCATGCCATCGGCAAGTAAGCGAGAACCTCTTCACCATAATTGAATGCCCCGCCAGAATATGCATTGCGAACTGCGGCGATGACATTTCTGTGGCTGAGCACGACCCCCTTTGGTTTACCGGTCGTGCCTGACGAATGCAGGAATATTGCCGGATCATCCGGCGCCGCGCGATTGACGATGCGGTCCCGCAGTTGCGGATCGGCCTTAAGGTTCGTCTCGCCTTTATCGTTAAGTTCCTCCCACGACAGGAGCCCCGACGCGTCATAGGTGTTAAGGCCTCTCTTATCCTCGTAGACGATATATTCGATCGTACTGCCGGCCTCCCGCAAATCGAGAAATTTGTCGACCTGCTCCTGGTCTTCGGCGAGCGCCGCCACAACCTTCACTTCACCGACGAAGTGGCGCAATTCGTCCAGCGTCGTCCCAGGGTAGGCTGGCATCGCGTATGCTCCCAGCATCGACGATGCAATCATGCCCGCGTAAAGGCGCGCGCGATTATCGCCAAGAATCATGACTGCATTGCCCGGTTGAACTCCGAGAGCGTCAAGGCCAGCAGCGCAAACCAGCACCTCATTGAAATATTCTGACCACGTCATCTCCTTCCAGATGCCGCGATCTTTTTCCCGCATCGCGATTTTGTTGCCATGCTGGGCGGCATTGTGGACTAGTAGGCGCGGCAGGGTATCGTCTGCAGCGCATGTAGGCATGCTCATCACTTTTTCATGCCGCATGACCGACACCAATATAGGCTTCAATGACCCGCTGATCCTTGACAACCTCCCTGGGCTTGCCCGTTGCGATCATTTCTCCGTAGTTCAATGCCAGCACGCGATCACATATGCCGGTAATCACATCCATACTGTGTTCGATCAACAAAACGCTCACGCCGCGTTCCGCGCGCGCATCGAGAATGAACCTTGCCATATACTCCTTCTCCTCCTGGTTCATTCCAGCCATCGGTTCATCGAGGATCAGAAGGCGCGGTTCCGCCACCAACGCGCGTGCAAGCTCGACACGCTTCTTCATTCCGATCGGAATGCCGTCGACGAGTTCGTGACGGACACTTTCGAGTTGCAAGAACTCGATCACTTCCTCCACGATTTCGCGGCTTCGCATTTCGTCGCGACGCGCCAACCACCAGTATAGCGCCGTACGAATGACGCCCGGGCGCATGTGAATATGTCGTCCAAGCAGAATATTGTCGAGCACACTCATGCCATTGAAGAGCGCCAGATTCTGAAACGTGCGGGCAACGCCTAAACTCGCCACCTTGTGAGGTGCTGTGCCAGTAATGTCCTTGCCGTCGAGTTTGATTGTTCCCTTGTTAGGCGGATAAAAGCCGGTTATGGCGTTTGTCAGCGTAGTTTTGCCGCTACCATTTGGGCCGACGAGCCCAAAGATTTCGCCGCGGTACACACTCAGATCGACACCGGTCACGGCAACAAGGCCGCCGAAGCGTCGTTCAATGCCAGTGCATTGCAGTACCGGTTCCGCTTGGTGAAACGATTTCGGCACACAATCTTCTGTCATACCAGCTCGCTTCGCATTCGCGGCCCGTTGAACCTGGTTAGCCTAATTTAAAATAGTCTGGACGCCCCGTCGGCCACGGATCACCCCACAGCTGCTGACCACCGTCGACCGTCAAGACTTCTCCAGTAATGAACTTGCCCGACGGCGCAGCCAGGTAAATTACAGCTTCGGCAATATCCCACTCGTCTCCAGACCGGCGCATGGGATTTGATTCCTCGAAGGTGGCCGCGCCTTCCGGCGAATAGTTGCCGAATCCGCTGCTTTCACAGCATCCGGGCGCGACGCAATTGACCCTGATTTTGTACGGCGCCCATTCCACGGCCACCGATTTGGACAGATAGATCACGCCGGCGCGCGCCGCGCAGGAATGCGCGATGCCTGGCAGGCCGCGCCAGATGTCGGCGACGATGTTTACGATGGTTCCGGGCTGTCCTGTCGCAACCCATCTCTTCGCTGTCGTCTGCATCATCCACCATGTGCCATTGAGGTTGGTGTCGACCACTGCGTTCCAGCCCTTAACTGAGTAGTCGAGTGCCGGCTGTGGGAACTGCCCTCCAGCATTGTTAACGAGAACATCCAGCCGGCCAAATCGCTCGCCGACTGCGCTGATAAAATTTGCTACCTGCTCTGGATCGCGGATGCTCAATTGACCGCTGAGGACATCGCCGCCGAATCCGCGCAAATAATCCGCAGCGCTATTCAGTTTTTCTTCATTGCGGCCGCAAATCGCCAATGATGCACCAAGCCGCGCGAAGAGCGAAGCGATTGCCCGACCCAAGCCGCTGCCAGCACCGGAAACGACGACGGCTTTTCCTTTGAAAAGATCAGGCCTGAAAACCGTCGCGCAATTGCGCAACTTGGATTCCGATAACCCGAACTGCGCTCGCGGTGAACTGTCCATTTCCTCCCTCCCCCCGATCTGTTGTTGTCGGGCTCGATCACATCTAACATGTGTTAGAAAACACCGCAAGGTGCTTCAGGGGAGGCGCTTTCGCTCTTAGCCAGAAAAAGGAACGAGCCTTTCGGGTTCAACACGCAGTCTATTGTGTCCGGCCGTGATCCGATGACCTTCACTGACGCTGCATGCCGCGCCCGGTCGCGCCGAAGGAACGACGATCGCTCCATCGGCATGTCGTTGGTCCGCATCTCGGCTGCAACGACCGCTTTCCTGAATCTGTTCAATTGGCACAATCGCCGCAATCTATACAGCCGCCAAATACTTCACGCGAGCATTCTCAGATGTCGCAGGTGTAGGCCAAACGACTACATTCGTTTGGCGACCTCTTCTAGCATGACCTCGCTGGCGCCGCCGCCAATGGCCTGAACTCGGGCATCGCGCGACATCCGCTCCACCGCCATCTCACGCATGTACCCCATGCCTCCGTGAAACTGAACACAGTCGTAGAGAACCCGGTTCACCAACTCACCGGAGTAGGCCTTGACCATCGAGACTTCACGCACACAGTCGCGGCCCTCGCAGTCGAGACGAGCAGCGTGATAAACGAGTTGACGCCCCGCTTCGACCCGGGTCTGGCAAACCGCCAGGCGTTGGCGCACAGTCTGTTTGTCCCACAATGCGCCGCCGAATGCTTTGCGTTGCTTGACGTAAGCAACGGTCAGGTTCAGTGCGGTCTGCGCTTCGGCCACTGCTAGTGCACCCAGCACAATCCGCTCATTCTGGAAATTCTTCATCACCGAGTAGAAGCCGCGATTGATTTCGCCCAGCACGTTTTCGGCAGGCACGCGAACATTCTCGAAAATCAGCTCGGCGGTGTCCGAACACAGCCATCCCGTTTTCTTCAACGCTCGGCTTACCGAAAAGCCGGGCGCACCTTTCTCGACGGCGAACATCGTGATCCCGCGGGAGCCCTTCGCTCCCGGATCGGTCTTGGCGGCGACAAAATACAAGTCGGCGTGCACGCCGTTGGTAATGAACATCTTGGTGCCGTTCAGCACCCAATCAGAACCGCTTTTCACAGCGCGCGTACGCATACCGGCGACGTCCGATCCCGCGCCCGGCTCAGTGACGGCCACTGCCGTGATCTTCTCACCGCTGGTGATGGCGGGCATCCAACGCGCCTTCTGCTCCGGCGTCCCGGCGTTTTCCAGATGCGGCGATGCCATATCGGTATGGACCAAAACCGTCGCCGAGAATCCGCCAAAGGTGGAGCGGCCCAGCTCCTCGGCCAGCATCACACTCGCCATCGTGTCGAGCCCGGCACCGGCATATTCGGGATCATAGCGCATTCCCAGGACGCCGAGCCCGCCCATTCTGCGTAGGACGTCGCGAGGTACTAAGCCTTGCTCCTCCCACGCGTGTGCCACCGGAATAACTTCGGTTTCGATGAACCGCCGCAATTGAGCGCGGATCATCTCCAACTCTTCGTTGAAGGGGAACGCGGTCGCCTCGGTTAGGACTTGACGGGTATTCATGTGTCTTCCTTTCGCTCCATTCGGACGAGCGGGGCGCCACCAGCAACGGTGTCGCCGGTCACGCAATAGATCTCCTTCACGTTGCCGCTCAAGGGGGCGACCAGGCTTTGCAGTAACTTCATTGCCTCCAGCACCACCAATGTCTGACCTCGTTCGACAAAGTCGCCCTGCCTGACGCTGAGCTCGACGATCGTGCCGGGCATCGGCGCATTCAGAGTATCCTCGTCAGCTGAACCCGCACCAGCGCCGTGGCCATGAAGATCCTCGAGCGTGAGGAAATGGACCTGCATCATGCCATCACGGCCCGAAAGATGGACACGCCAGCTCCCGTCGGTACGTTCCAAGTGCGCGATGCGGGCAAATGGCCGCCCGGCAACGCGCCCCATCAATCGTCCATCGCGGAGTGAGATGTCTTCAACCGAGACCGGTGTCATCTTTGCTCCGCGAACCTCCAGCCGCAAATCCTGCCCGACCGCCAAAAGCTCTTCCAGCTCGTCCCCTGCTTGCCAATAGCGTGCCGCACCAGGCCGTCCCGCCCGGTCGGTCACACGCCAGGCACCCAGCGTATGCCACGGGTCGGCATTCGCGCTCTTGGAAAGATGCTGATGCAGCGCCAACGCAGCTAGCGCTCGACTTTCATTGTCTGCCTCTGGCGCCTTCCAGCCGCCGGGAAAAAGCTGTTCGAGCGCTGCGGTGTGGTGGCGCAGCGAGGCGAAATCTGGATGAGTGAGCAGCGCGCGCTGATAGGCGATATTCATGCCGACGCCCCCGACGGCGAATTTGTCGAGCGCAGCAACGGCCTGGCGGATTGCACCTTCACGATCGCCTGCCTTCGCAATCAGCTTGGCGAGCATCGAATCGTAGTGATGGCTCACAACGCTGCCCATCTCGACCCCTGAGTCGAGCCGAAGGTCTGGACCCTTGGGGGGTGCCCAGAGGGTGATCGTGCCAGTTTCGGGGCGAAAGCGTTCGGCGGGATTCTCAGCTGCAAGGCGAATCTCGATGGCATGACCCGCGCAGCCAATGTCCTTCTGGGTGAAGGCCAATTCCTCGCCGCGCGCGACTCGCAGTTGCCATTCCACGAGATCGATGCCGGTGATCGCCTCGGTTACGGGATGTTCAACCTGAAGGCGCGTATTCATTTCGAGGAAATAGAATTCCCGACGTTCAGAGTCGTAGAGATATTCCACCGTGCCAGCCGAGCTGTAGCCGATGGTGCGGGCGAGGCTGACGGCGGCCCCGAGCATTTTCTCGCGCAGCGGCGCCGGCAGGCCGGGAGCTGGCGCCTCTTCGATCAGCTTCTGGTGGTTGCGTTGGAGCGAGCAATCGCGGTCCCACAGGTGCACAACATGACCATAGCTGTCGCCCAAGATCTGCACTTCGACATGGCGTGCGCGTGGAGCGTAGCGTTCAAGAAACACGGTTGCATCGCCAAAGCCGGCAAGCGCTTCGGCTTTGGCGGCGCGGATCGCCTCACTTGCCGTCTTGAGCTCCATAACAAGCCGCATCCCCCGCCCACCGCCGCCGGCGCTGGCTTTGACGAGGAATGGCACGCCGAGGCTCTCGGCTTCCGCGAGCAGCCGCGCTTCGGACTGATCCGCCCCGCGATAGCCGGGCAGAACGGGCACCCCCGCCGCCTCAGCGGCCGCCTTGGCCTCGATCTTCGAACCCATCCGCGCGATCGCCTCGACAGAGGGGCCGATGAAGACGAGCCCCGCCTCCGCCACGCGGCGAGCGAATTGGGCGCTTTCCGACAAGAAGCCATAGCCAGGATGCACCGCGCCCGCGCCCGCAGCGCGCGCGGCCTCCAAGATCGCATCGATGTTCAGGTAGCTCCGCGAAGGTGCCGGCGGGCCGACGCAGATAGCGTGATTGGCCTCGGTTACGAAGGGGGCGTCGCGGTCAGACTCGGAATAAGTGGCGACACTTTCAAGCCCGAGTTTCGCGCAGGCGCGCTGAATGCGCCGTGCGATCTCGCCTCGATTGGCGATGAGGACGCGCGTGAAGCTCATTTCACGCGCCATGAGGGCGTGCCCTTGCTCAAGAAGCAGTTGATGCCTTCAACTCCCTCTTCGGTCTCCCAGGCGTCGGCCAACCGGTCGGCGGTATAGATCATGTTGGCGTGGAGATCGTGCCGGGCGACATAGGCGATGAGCCGCTTGGTTTCGGCCACTGCCCCCGGAGCGGCCTGTAGATGGGCATTGACGACGCGCTCGACTGCCTTGTCTAGCGCCTCGGCTGCCACGACCTCGGTCAGAAGCCCGAGCCGCTCGGCACGCGCACTATCGAATAACGCTCCCGACAGCATGGTCTCGCGTGCGGCAGCCGCTCCGATCTTCGCCACCACATAGGGGGAGATATTGGAGGGCAGCAGGCCCATTCGTACCTCCGTAAGACCGAACTTCGAGCCTTCGATGCCGATCGTGTAGTCGCACACCGAGATCAGGCCAACGCCGCCACCGTAGGCCGGGCCGTTGACGCGCCCGATCAACGGCTTGCGCAGGGTGTCGAGGCTGCGTAGCAGATGAGCCAGCGATGCGCTCTGTGCCACCCGCTCAATGCGCGTCTTTTCCACGTTCGAGGCAAACCAGTTGAAGTCGCCTCCCGCGCAAAAACTCTTGCCTGCACCGGTCAGCACCACGATGCGCACGGCTGGGTCGTCCGCCAGTATCTGAGCTGCCGCACCCAGGTCAGCCATCAGTTCGCCATTGATCGCATTGTGCTTCTCCGCACGACTGAGCGTCAGCGTCGCAACCCCGCGGGCATCCACGTCGACGATGACGGTGTTGTGTACGCCGAGCTTCATGGTTGCATTGTCTCACATTCTAAAGACGGGCGTATGGCGCCCGGCCTCGGGCACCGAGGTCACGATGGCCAGGCACAGCCCGAGGACGTCGCGCGTTTGACCCGGCTCAATCAGACCGTCGTCCCACAGCCGCGAGGTTGCATAGTAAGGATCGGATTGTTCCGCATATTGCGCGCGCACTGCGAGCTCGATCTTCTCCAGCTCCGCCTGCATCTGCCTCTCGTCGCCCCCCTTTTGACGACGCAACTCCATCATCACGCTTGCTGCGATGTCCGCTGACATGGTGGCAACTTCTGCCGTCGGCCATGCAAACAGGAAGCGCGGCGCAAATCCGCGGCCGCACATTCCATAGTTACCCGCCCCATAGGAGCCGCCAACGATCATCGAAAGTTTGGGCACTTTGGCCACCGACATGGCATAAACCAGCTTGGCGCTATTCTTGGCGATGCCGCCGCGCTCGGCCTCCGTGCCGACCATGAAGCCTGTGACATTGTGCAGGAAGATAAGGGGCAGATTTCTCTGATCGCACATTGAGACGAACTGTGCACCCTTGAGCGAAGAGTCCGACAGAAGCGCGCCGTTGTTACCCAAGATGCCGACCTGATAGCCGTGAATACGTGCAGTGCCACAGACCAGCGTTGCCCCCCAATCGGGTTTGAATTCGTGGAACTCACCGGCATCGATGATGCGCAACAGGAGCTCGCGCACGTCATAGGGCTCCTTACGGTCGCCGCTCACGACACCCAGAAGCTCCTCGGGATCATAAAGCGGACGGCGCGGTGGAGCTGTGGGCGCGGTTGGGCGTGTCAGCCCCAGACTAGCGACGATATCGCGCATGAGTGCGAGCGCGTGATGCTCGTTTTCGGCTAGATGATCGCTCACGCCCGAGACGCGGGTATGCATCTCGGCCCCCCCGAGGGTCTCGCCATCGACTTCCTCGCCGATCGCCACCTTGACAATCGAAGGGCCACCCAGATGAATGCGGGCATTGCCGCGCACCATGATGACCTCGTCAGAGAGCGCGGGAATATAAGCTCCACCAGCGGTGCAGCCGCCAAACACTGCCGATATCTGCGGCAGCCCCGAAGCCGACATGTTGCATTGCCGATAGAAGGCGTTGCCGAAATCGCGCCCCCCAGGAAACACTCGGTCCTGCTCGGGCAAATAGGCACCGCCGCAGTCAACGAGATAGAGACAAGGCAGCCGATTTTGGTCAGCGATCTCCTGTGCGCGAATGTGTTTCTGCACCGTCTCGTGATAGAATGATCCGCCTTTGACCGTAGCGTCGTTGGCGATCAGCATGCAGTGCAGGCCGTGGATGATTCCAATGCCAGTGACGATGCCCGCACCCGGTACCTCGCCGCCATACTGCCCCCATGCCGCCAAGCTCGAAAGCTCCAGAAATGCCGAGCCGGGATCGACCAGGACGTCGATGCGCTCGCGCACCAGCAACTTGCCGCGAGCGCGGTGCCGCTCAACAATTTCAACCCGTCCACCACCTGTGGCCTCGGCCATTCGGTCGCGCAGAAGCGCTATGCGCGCCTTTTGTGTAGCGCGGTTGCGAATAAATCGTTCAGAGGCGATGTTGAGTGATGAAGAAAGGCTCCTCATTCGTTCTTCTCAGACTGTTCACCGGTGCTACTGTCGCGGATGCGTCCAGAGCAATTGCCGTTTTCTAACATCCGTTTGATTTTTGTCAACGTCTTCGGTAAGCTGCATCTGCGGAGAGTGCACGTGTGCAAGAAATGGCAATCTGACCATCATCGGCGAGTCGTTCTGGGAATAATATTGGAAAGCGGAGATGAAGAGAGAAATCGGAAGTCGCTTCGCCCCTAGTTTAATGCTCGGTCAGGTTGCACTTGTCACCGGAAGCGGCTCTGGCATGGGCCGCGCTACCGCGCTTGAAATGGCATTCTGCGGTGCAAAGCTCGTGCTTTTCGCCCGCCGCGAGGATCCGCTGCAGCAAACCGCCGAGATGATTCGTGCCCAGGGCGGCGAAGCATTGGTAATCTCAGGCGACATCCGAGATGAAGCAAGTGTTACTGCTGCGATGCGCCGGATTAAAGAGAATTACGGGCAGCTGGATGTCCTGGTCAACAACGCTGGTGGGCAATATGTTGCCGCCGCACGCGATATCACCAACAAGGGTTTTGAGGCCGTAGTGCGTAACAATCTAGTTGGATCATGGCAGATGACGCGCGCTGTCGCCGATCATTTCATGTTCGAACATGGCGGCTCCATCGTATTCGTGACGGCGGTCAGCCGCACCGCGTTGACCGGCTTTGCTCATACCGCCGCTGCACGCGCCGGCGTGACCGGACTGATGAAGACCCTCGCCGCCGAGTGGGCACAATACGGCATTCGGCTAAATTGCGTAGCACCCGGCACTGTAAAGACGGAGGCGCTCGGTCGCTATCCGATCCCACCACAGAAATGGAATGAGTTTAACCGCTCCGTTCTCAACCGCATGGGCGCGCCCGAGGATGTCGCTGGCGCGATTGTCTTTCTTGCGTCGAAGTTAGGTAACTTCATCACCGGCGAAGATTGGTACGTAGACGGCGGCGAAACCCTTCACCTAGCACACGATGCCCGTGACATGATCAACACCGAAATGTTTGCCAACCGTCAACGCGGAGATCGCCGACATGGCTGATTTTGTAACCGTTCCGCATCCGGAGTATTGCTTGCGCACCCTCGCATTTTGACGGCGCTCGAGCGGCCTACAGAGGAAAGCACTGAAATGGGTTGCTGTTGTCAAGACAACGCCGCTTCCCCTCGAAGAGTCAAAATCTCCATGAACTGAAAGAAACCGCGCTTATTTTTTTCAATAGTCATCAGCTAAGGTCGCACCGATGCTCCTCAAAGACCAGCAACGCTTTGAGCAAATCAGCACTCTCTGGATCACGAGAGCCAAGGGTTTCATTACCCACATGAACTTGCGGATTGAGGGGCACGGGCCTGACGGCGTAACCGTCCGGATGCCGTTCAATCCCGCTTTTTGTATCGACGAGCCACCAACTCTTCTCCATGGCGGAGTGCTGACTGCGCTGCTGGACAGTGTATTCGGGCTGGTCAATTTCATCGCGATCGACGACATCAGCACGATGGCCACGCTTGATCTGCGCGTGGATTATCTTCGACCGGCACAATCCCGCGCCGACGTGTTGGTCCGCGCCAAATGCTATCACCAGACCCGCCATATTGCCTTCAATTCCGGCGTTATCTGGTTCGATGATGACAAGGGCGACGAAGTCGCACGTGGCTGTGCTACCTTCGCTCTCACACGAGGCGAGAGAAATCTTTTCGATATCCAGACAACACCGCGGAAACCAGAATGACGCCCGAGGAAACGAACACGCTACTGATGAAGAGGCCCTTCTTCAGGTTCCTCGGCTTTACCATCGTGAACATTGAGGAGGGACACGTCGCTGCCCAAATGCCCTTTTCCGAAAGCTATATAGGTAATCCTGTCATGAACTACTATCATGGCGGCATCATTGCCAGTGTTATGGAGGCGGTGGCATCCGTCGCAGTTTGGCAAGATCTTAGGAATCGAAGTCCGAAGCCAATCAACCTTACGGTTGACTACCTGCGGCCCGCCATCGCAGAGCCGTTGAATGTGCGGGCGACGGTCTTACGAAAAGGGCGTCGGATGGCAAGCGTCGAAGCCGTGAGTTGGCAGGCGGAGCCGGAGATTTCTGTCGCCAAAGGGCTATTTCATTTTCTGCTCGCTTGAGAGCGCGATCGCTTATCGCCCGACAATAACGCAGGTGACAGACCTTGGCACTAACCGGCCTGCAAAGAACAAATACATTATCAAGTACGATACAAAGGCCTCGTAGTTCCGCCGAAAGCCTAGATCGTCATAGCAGTTCCGATCAGTCAGCGTTACGTGTTCGGCTGCCAGAAGCTTGATCCTTCAGCCGATCTTCGAGAACGTGACGCTGGACTTTGCCGCTGGTCGAACGCGGAAAATCATCGAACGCAATGAACCGGATCTCCCTTGGCCGTTTGTATCCGGCGAGGCGTTCGCTGCAGAGCCGCAAGATTTCATCGGCGGATATGTTTGCCTCGTCACAAGCGACGAACGCTACGGGCCTTTCTCCCCATTTTGGATCACTAGCCTTGACTACCGCCGCTTCCAAAACTGCTGGATGAGCCAGTAACACTCGCTCGATCTCGGCTGGGTAAACGTTTTCACCTCCGCTCTTGATCATGTATTTTACCCGGTCAACGAAATCCACACGTCCATCAGGAAGCCGCCGAAATGTATCGCCCATATGGAACATACCGCCTCTGAAATCTACAGCATTGGTTTCCGGCGCATTCCAATAGCCCGAAAAAAGCGTGGGTCCTCGGACCACCATTTCACCCGGCTCGCCATCAGGTACGTCGTTGTCAAGCGGATCGACCAGCCTGATCTCGCAGAATGAAGAAATGCGTTTGGCGAGATCGGTCGGCGTCACTCCGACCTCTATTACAGAACCGCTTGCTGGCGGAAGACCGGTCTCCGTTGCGCCGAAGGAATTCAGATAGGGAGCGTCAAGCAGGCGGGTCAATTCCGCAATTTGATGCCGCGGTACGAGATCCGCCATGGCGCCACAGATTTTGATGCCTTTGATGGGTGTTGGTCGCGCTTTTCGCTCTTCGATGAATGCGTCGACCACACCCGGCATCATCACCAGCCAACCAATCTTGTGCTGAGACAACGCCATATTGATCGCTTCCGGCTGGAAGCCGTTTATGATGACGACCGTACCACCCCGCATGAGTGTCGCCAGCATATGGTCGGTCGATGCCATATGAAACATGGGCGCCCAAGCAACGAACGCGTCACGTGGGTCCAGCATTAATTCAGCCGAAAAAGCCATCGCACGCGCCACATGTGCGCGATGGCTGACAAGTGCGCCCTTGGGCAGTCCCGTGGTTCCTGAGGTGAAAAGAATGGTCAGCCCCTCCTCATCACTTTCAAGCAACGTGCCGAGCCGAGAATCGAGGGCGGCCGACGAGCTCATTCGACTCAACTCAGGGCCGACTTGGATTGTCGGCAATTCCGACACGGCTGCAAACGTCGCATGTAATTCCGGCTCGACGACAGCCATCACCGGTTCCACCAGTTCGATGCAATGCTTGAGTTCAGCCGGCGAAAGTCGCCAGTTCAAGCAAGCAACGATGGCCCCGATTGCAGCTGCAGCCAGCTGCAGTTCGACGTAATCAGGACGGTTATGCGAAAGGATCGCGATACGGTCGCCAGGATTGACACCTCGGCCGAGCAGCGCGGAAGCAATCGCGTCGACCCTCTTCAGAAGGTCACCGTATGAAACGGTTAGCCCCTCATACTCGATCGCGGCACTGGATGGCTGTTTTCGTGCACAGGTTCTGAACAGGCCATAGACGTTGGCCTGACCCGCAGCCAGGAGTATTTCCGGCATCAATTCCTCCCTCGGTCACTCTAACCAAGTCGCATTCCTGCCGTTGTGATAGATCGCTCTGCGATTTGGCCGCCCTTTTCGAATGAACGCTAACACCGCCGTCGACGTACGGTTTGCAGCATATCTAAAATTGAGTTGCCGCAGCACCACTTCCGTCGAGCAACTTAGCCATCTCGGTTTTTTCCTCAGCTAAACTTTACGGTACTTATCGAGTCCGCCGGAATGCATCACACGGCCCATTAGTGGTGAACCAATTATCTTTTCGGCATAAACGGAAGCGGCAATGAGCTTATCGAGATCGACGCCAGTCGCAATGCCCAGTTCATGGCACAAAAAAACTGCATCTTCGGTGCAGACATTCCCGGCCGCGCGCGCATGGCCGTGACCGGCAAACGGGCATCCGCCCAGTCCAGCGACGGAGCTCTCAAACATGTCAACGCCCATAGAAAGCGCCGCATAGATGTTGGCTATGCCGAGGCCCCTGGTGTCGTGCAGGTGCATGCCGATGCGCGCATCCGGCTTGATTTCCCTTATCGCCCCGATCATGCGCTTAACTGCCTCAGGATTGCCCCACCCCATCGTGTCGGCGACAACAAGGATCGGTAGCGGAATATTTTCTTCTGCGCAGAGATCCAGCACGAAACGGAAATCGTCTAAGACCCGGTCCTGCGGGATCGGTCCTTCGAAGTTGCATCCGAATGCGGTCATCACATATGCCGTGTCGACAGTGTAGCCCTCCTGCTTGTAGAGGTTGACCCATTCGCGCTGCTTCTCGCGCATCTCCATCGAGGAAGCATCGTTGTTCTTTCGCGAGAATGTGTCGGATGGATAGAACAATAGCCGCGGATCGATATCGACTTGAGGCGCTGCGAGCGCCTTGCGAAAGCCCTTGTCGTTCAGCCAGAGCGACGTGTATCTTACGCCATGCACCCGCCTAATGCGCTTGAACAGCTCGGCTGTATCGGCCATTTGGGGCACCTTTTGGGTGTTGACGAAGCTACCTACCTGAATCCGCTTCAGCCCGGTTTCGCTGAGCATATCGATCAGTTCGACCCGTTCTTCGATCGGGTAGATCTTTTTTTCGATCTGAAACCCCTCGCGGGGTCCCTCTTCTCTAAACTCGACGAATTTTGGAAAATCGCTCATGAACTCTCACTTTCTAAGGGAGTTATCTCGACGATTGGCTGCCCTCGGTCCACCATTGCGCCTCGCGAGATGGATATATTTTTCGCCACTCCCGAAACCATCGCCTTTATCGAGATCTCAAGCTTCATGGACTCCAGGATCGCCACAACCTCGCCGGCCGCTACTGAGGCCCCCTCGTCGATCAATACCTTCACAATTGTGCCGGTTAGAGGAGACACGAGAATGCGGTCCGCAGTGCTATCTACTTCAGCGAAAGCCAGCGATGTCGACGCTTGGTACAGCAGACGGCCGCCAGGCGTGTCGATTTCGATCGAATTGCCTCGGACGCGCGCTTCGATGGTAATCGTTTCGTCCTCATGCGTGATCTGCAAGCGGCCGCATCGAAGCTCAGTTGCGTTCAGCGCCAAGGGCATGCTGTCGTCGCTGTAGACAACAAAGAGGTTGTCATTTCCCACCGGGCTGACGCGCAGCTCTTTGCCGGATGTTCCCGGATGCGCGAGGATCACACGCTGGCCTGCCTCGTCCAGAGCGCCGCCAAGGCCGAGCCGCCAACCGGTAAACCTATCACGGTTGCGCCAAGGGTTGGCATCGCCGTCGGCGCGGCCACGGGTGACGAACAGAACGGCGGCCACCGCCTGCCACAGCCGCCCATCCGAGCGCTGCGGAGCGGCGGTTAGTGCATTGATGCAACTGTCGATCCAGCGGGTATGCACCTGCATTCGCGCAAAATCGGCGTCTCGGGTGAGTGCAGCAAGAAAGGTACGGTTCGTCTCGACCCCGTCCACAACCACGTGATCCAACGCTTGAGCCAGGCGCGCCAGCGCCGCATCCCGATCGGAATGATGCACGATGAGCTTTGCAATCATCGGATCATAGAAAGGGCTAACACTGTCGCCTGCCTCAACGCCACTATCAATCCTAAGACCGTCGGGCAGCGAAATCGCCGTGATCCGCCCTGTTGAAGGAGAGAACTGCATCCGCGGATCCTCGGCGTAGAGCCGAGCCTCCACAGCATGCCCCGTGCAGGTGATCTGATCTTGGGTCAGGCCCAAGCCTGCGCCCTCTGCGATGCGCAGCTGCAGCGCCACGAGGTCCAATCCGGTGACCGCTTCGGTTACCGGATGCTCGACTTGGATTCGGGGATTGACCTCCAGAAAAAAGTACTCTTCGCCTAGCACTAGAAACTCGACAGTGCCTAGCCCACGATAGTTCAGCGCCTCCGCAAGCCGGACCGCATCCTGGGCGATGTGATCGAGAAGTGGCCGCGGGAGACCCCAGGCGGGAGCTTCCTCGATCACCTTCTGATGGCGGCGCTGTAGCGTGCAGTCGCGTTCGAAGAGGTGCACCACGTGGCCTGTGCCATCACCGGCGATTTGTATTTCGACATGGCGCGCCGCAGGCAGGAAGCGCTCGAGCAAAAGTCCCTCGGAGCCGAAAGCGGATTTCGCCTCGCGCTGCGCGCTCTCGATGTCGGCCTTCAGCGTAGCCTCATTGTCGATCAGCCTCTGACCGCGCCCACCGCCGCCCCCAACGGCCTTCAAAAGAGCCGGAAGCCCAACTTCTCGTACCGCCCGTGCGATTTGATCGGGGTCGGACATGACACCATGGCCTCCGGGAATGACCGGCACGCCGGCGGCTGTCGCGGCCTTTTTAGCACTGGCCTTGTCGCCGAACCGCTGTAGTGTCTCGGCGGTAGGGCCGACGAAGATCATACCGGCGGCCTCCACCGCACGAGCGAAGTCCGGATTTTCCGCGAGGAAGCCATAGCCGGGATGGATTGCGTCCGCGCCGGCTTGCCGAGCGGCCGCTATCACCGCGTCGATCCGCAGATAACTTTCGACAGCCGGTCCGCCTCCGATCCTGAGCGACCGACCGACTTCGCGCACATGCAACGCCTCGGCGTCAGCGTCAGAATGGACGCCGATCGGAACGATTCCGAGCGAGCGAGCCGTGCGTGCGATCCGGCATGCGATTTCGCCGCGGTTGGCAATGAGAAGAGACTTAATACGCATGGTGTCGCGCACCTAAAACCGAAAAACGCCGAAGTGACTGTCGACCTTCGGACGTCGGGAAGCTACATCCAGAAGCAGCGCCAGCACATCGCGCGTTTCAGCGGGTTCGATAACGCCGTCGATCCAAAGATTCGAAGCGAAATTGTACGCGTCTTGAAATGTCTCGTACTCCCGGCGAATTGGAGCTTTAAAGACCTCTTCCTCTTCGGCCGTCCAAATTTTACCTTCGCGGTCATTGATCTGGGCACGCACTTGGGCCAGCACGCTCGCTGCCTGCTCTGGCCCCATGATAGCCGCGCGTCCGTTCGGCCAGGCAAACATGGCGTCCGGCTGAAACGGTCGGCCCAACATAGCGAGGTAGCCCGCGCCGTAGGAGCCGCCGGTAATCACCGTAAACTTCGGCACGCGGGCCGACGACATAGCAGTGATCATCTTGGCGCCAGCCTTAGCGATGCCCGCCTGTTCCACTTCGCGACCGACCATGAACCCATTAACGTCGACGAGAAAGACCAGCGGAATGTCGCGTTGCACGCATAGATTTATAAAATGAGCCGCTTTCAGAGCTGCCTCGACGAAAAGCACTCCGTTGTTGGCCAGGATGCCGACCTCATGGCCGTGAATGCGAGCCCAACCAGTTATTAATGTGTCGCCATACAGCGGCTTGAACTCGTGCAATTCGCTGCCATCGACCAGCCGCGCGACGATTTCGCGATTATCCGTCGGTACCTTGGCGTCACGACTGACGATGCCGTAAATTTCATCAACCGGATAAACGGGAGGCTTCGGAACGATGGGGATTTTCCGAGGACTGGTCTTTTCGCCCAGATGTGCCACGATTTGCCGAGTAATCGCCAGCGCATGGGCGTCATTCTCGGCCAAGTGGTCGGTCACGCCGGAGATCGCGCAATGCATCTTCCCGCCGCCCAAAGTCTCGGCGTCGACCTTCTCGCCAGTCGCGGCAAACGTTAATTCGGGCCCGCCAAGATACATAAATCCTTGCCCGCGCACGATCACGACCTCATCGCATAATGCCGGGATATAGGCACCACCCGCGGTACATGGTCCCATCACAACAGCAATCTGCGGTATGCCATCGCCCGACATGCCCACTTGGTTGTGGAAGATGGAGCCGAACTGGCCTTCGTCGGGAAAAATATTTGCTTGTTCGGGCAGAAAAGCCCCACCACTGTCGACCAGTGTGATCACTGGCAGCCGGTTGGTCCAAGCGACGCGCTGGGCGCGAACGTGTTTCTTGCTCGTCATCCCGAAATAAGTGCCGCCCTTTACGGTGGCGTCGTTTGCAATAATCATGCAATGCCGGCCCTCGATCATGCCGATGCCGGTAATGATGCCAGCGCCAGGGGGCACGCCTTCATATTTATTCAAGCCCGCAAGTTCACCCAGTTCCAAAAAGGGGGTGCCTGAATCAATCAGCCGTTCGACGCGATCACGCGGCAGGACCTTGCCCTTCTCCTCGTGTCGCTCCCGTGCCTTCAGCGGGCCGCCGGCACGTTGCTCCAGCCGCAGTTCGTGCAGCCTTTTGATTCTCGCGCGATAGTGCGTCTCATTGGCCCGGAAATTCTCCGAACCCTTATCGAGAAGTGATTTAAGGATTGTCATGACAGATCGGGGTATTTGCGAAGAGTGAGCGCAACCTTCGCCGCGCCGGGTTTCTCGAATGTGTCGGGCTTCACAATGCGGACGTCGGCCTTGAATACCAGCGCATCGCGAAGACGCGTCTCGATCTTGTTTCTTAGTTCGTCGTCCCTGTTGGGCGGACGGTGGGGTCCGCGTTCGACAATGATTTTGAGTGCCGACTGCGTCGTATGCCCCTCGAAATCGGCAACAACGCGGACAACCCCGTTGGTCTCGGGCATCATTTCGTTGATGATGCTGTGGATGGCTGAGGGGAAGACGTTGGCACCGCGGACAATCAGCATATCGTCGGCGCGACCGATACAACGGATCTTTGGCCCTGTTCGCCCGCACGAGCAGCTGGTGGCCAGGACGTCAATGTAGTCGCCGGAGCGGAAGCGCAGCAGCGGGCTCGCCTGACGGCCTATCGCCGTATAGACCATCTCACCACGGGCCCCGTCCTGGAACGGGATAATCTTGCCAGTTTCGGGGTCGAGCAGCTCGGTAATAATGTAGTCCATACTGACCATGTGCATGCCCGACTGTTCGTCGCACTCGGCCCAATAGGTCACACCGAGGTCCGTGCCACCAAGTAACTCGGTGCATTTTGCGCCCCACAGCTCCTCAATGCGGCGGCGGACGGTGGGGATGCCACCGCCCGGCTCGCCACCCACGATGACCCGCTCGACGCCAAGCTGCGATGCGGGAATGCCAAGGATCTCAGGCGCTTTCTCACCCAAGTGCAGAACAAAGTTTGGCGCACCGACCACGCAGCGCGGGCGGATGTCGGCACAAGCTCGGATGAGACGGTCGGCACCGCCATCGGCACCAATCGGGATGTCGATGGCGCCCAAGTATTGCAAACCTTGCATGACCGGGATGCCGCCAACAAAGCCTTTGGCCAGCGAGAAGGCATGCAGCACCATGTCGCCGGGCCGCACGCCGGTTGCGAAAAAACAGCGTGCCGACATTTCATGCCACATTGCGGCGTCGGATTCGGTCAGAGCCACGTAAGATGGGCTGCCTGTAGTGCCGGAGGACGCCTGCATCTGAATTATATCTTCGGGCTTGGCCGCGAGGTGGAGGCCGAAAGGCTTGCGAGCGGCAAGACTGTCGCGGATCTCCGCTTTGAACGTGTAGGGCAGCTTCTGCAGATCATCGATAGTGCGCACGTCGTCGAACCTCGCACCGGCCGCGCCCAGCTTCTTCTGATAGAATTCCGAGTTGGCCTGCAAGTAGGCCATCTGCGCGATCAGCTTCTCTTCTTGAATGCGTCGGACTTCGCTGAGCGGCGTTGTTTCGATCGCATGCCAGCAGCGCGCGCTTGACTTGTCGTGAGCGTCCGCTCGTCGGAAACGCATCCCGAGATTCATTGCTTAACCTCCTTGCCGATCCGCAGCTCTCAGTAAGAGCGTGGCAGGCCCATGATCTTTTCGCCGATGAAACTCAGACAAAGCTCGCGGTTCACTGGGGCCGTGCGCAGCAAGCGCATCAGTGGATATAGCTCGTAAATGCCGGTATCTTCGGTAAACCCCGATCCGCCATGAGCCTGGAGCGCCGCATCCACCGCCTCGATGCCAGCCTCCGCCGCAGCATATTTGGCCATATTGGACGAGGCGCCAGCGGGTAGGCTGTTGTCGAATTCCCAAGCGGCGCGGCGGGTCATGAGGCTCGCCATTTCGACTGCGGTGTGGGCCTTGGCCATCGGATGTTGGACACCCTGATGCGCACCGATCGGCTGGCCGAAAACGTTGCGCTGCGACGCATAGGCGACGCCTTTATTTAGCGCGAATCGGCCAATTCCGCAGCATAGAGCAGCCAGGATGATGCGCTCGGGGTTAAGCGAGTCGAAAAGAATCGAAAAGCCTTCGTCCACTTGGCCCACAACATCTTCGGGACCAAGATCAACCTCGTCGAAAAATAGCGTCCATTGTTCTTCGGGTAGTGGAATCGAAATCTTCACCCGTTGTTTGTCGACGCCTTTCTTTTTCAGATCGACCGCAAAAAGCGTGAAGCCATCGGTCTTGCGCTTGACCTCTTCGTGCGGCTTGGTACGGGCTACTACCAAGCAGTAGTCCGCGACATCAGCGCCGGTAATAAAGGTCTTTTCCCCCGATAATGAAAAGCGGTTACCTCTTTGCCTTGCCAATGTTCGAGCCTTGATCGTGTTCGAACCAGCTCCGGGCTCTGTGATCGCAAAACAGAACTGGATTTCGCCACGACAAGCCCGCGGCAGGAGCTCCTTTTTCTGGAACTCGCTTCCATGGTTCGCAATATGCGCCAAGGACATGGTCGGCCCGACGACCATCATCAGAAGCGGAATACCGTGATTGGCCGTCCCCTCCATGAACAAAGCCATCTCAGTCATGCCGAGGCCGGCCCCGCCAAACTCTTGAGGCACCATAAGCCCCAGAAATCCATCATCGGCGATCTTAGAGAACATCTCTCGCGGAAAAACATGCCGACGCGCATGATCGAGCCAATAGGCGTTGTCGAAACGCTGTGCCAACTGGGCGCCGTATTCGTAGATCTGGCGCTGCTCATCGTTCAAGTTGAAATCCATATTGAACTCCGACGCGGTGTTATTGTTCAAATCTCGGCTCGCGGCGATTGGCGAAGGCATCCAGCCCTTCGGCCACCTCCGCTCCCGGCAGGTGACGCAATGCAGCGTCGCGCTCAAGACGCATGCTTTGGTCGAGCGTCAGTTCCAGACCCTCGCGACCCAGCCGTTTCATCTCAGCCATGCCCTGCCGCGAGCGCGTGCCGATCTTCTGGCAGTAAGCCAAGGCCGCGCTGTGGAGTTGATCATCGGCCACGACATAGTTTACGAGTCCAGCCTCCTTGGCCTCGTCCGCCTTCAACCAACGCGCAGAGAACATCAGATCGAGCGCTCGGCGCAGTCCCATAAGACGGACCAACCGCTGACTGCCGCCCCAACCCGGAATGAGACCGAACTGCGCATGCTGATCACCAAATTGCGCGGTCTCCGCCGCGAAGCAGACGTCGCACGACAGCATCAATTCGATGCCCCCCGCCAGGCACAGCCCCTGGACCGCCACGACCACCGGTAGGGGACTCTGCTCGAGCCGGCGCAACACGCCTATGCCGAAACCAATGAAGCGATCCAGCGCCGCCGGATCGTCCATCTTGCCTTTCACTTCGACGAGGTCAGCTCCGGTGCAAAAATGTTTGCCCTGGGCGCAGATCAGAACAGCGCGAACCGAGCGGTCGGCCTCAAATTTCGCACGACCGGCATCGATAAGCTGATGTACCTCGAGCGAAAGACAGTTGAGCTTCTCCGGCCGGCTCAACTCGATGATCCCGGTGCTGCCTTCGGTTCGGATCTTGACCGGAACGCTCATTTTCCCGCCCCCTTCGCTCTCTTGTCGTATTGGAGCGCCACGCGCCCTACCTTCTCGCGCGCTATGACGAGCTTCTGGATTTGCGCCGTGCCGTCGCCGATTTGAAGCCCGAGCACGTCGTTGTGACGCTGATGGTGCGGCAGGTCGGTTGTGTAGCCATAGTGCCCGTGCAAAATCAGGCACTGGTGGATGATCTCGCAGGCAGTCTTTGGCACATACCATTTGCACATGGCCGCCTCGGCCGTATGCGGCATGCCGCGATCGCGCAGGTCGAGGGTATAGTAACAGAGCTGGCGCATCATCGTCAGTTGCGTCTCGGCCTCGGCGAGCGGAAAGGTGACGCCCTGATATTGAGCCAACGGCGCGCCGAACGCCTCGCGTTCCTGGACATAGGCCCAGGTCTCGTCGACAGAGGCCTGCGCCGGACCGAGGCACTCCAGCCCGATCAGCGCGCGGCTATAGTCGAAGCCCGCCATGATGGTCCCGAAGGCTCGGTCCTGTTCGCCCATCAAGCATTCAGCCGGCACATGGACATCATCGAAGAAAACCGAGCCACGGCCGACCGGCTTGGTGCCGATGTCGTCAAAATGGGTCCGCTTGATCCCCTTTTCCGTCAGGTTAACAAAGAAAGCGCTGACGCCACGCGACCCGCCTTTTGGATCGCCGGTGCGGGCGAAGACAACTGCAGCGTCTGCCTGCGCAGCAAAGCTCATGGAGGTCTTTTCGCCATTCAGCCGCCAGCCATTACCTGACTTCTCGGCGCGCAGCTGAAGATTTGCCGCGTCCGAACCGCCGCGTGGTTCGGTAAGGCCAAGTCCGATCACCGCGTCCCCTGCAATCACTCGCGGCACCCAATCGCGGGCGATGTCCTCCGAGGCGTGTTTTGCGACCATGCCGCCCATGAGCGAGCCCAGGAGTTGCACGTAGCTGACGTTGAAATCGGCATAGGCGATCTGTTCGGTGATCAACCCGGCCGTGACGGAGCTTTCACCCATTCCGCCAAACTTCTCAGGAAGATCCGGCGCAATCAGACCGAGCGAGCCCATTTCACGGATCAGTCCCCGATCGAGGACATGGCCTTTGGCGCGCTTTTGATAGCCATCGGCCAATCTTTCGCGCGCAAAACGCCGTGCGACCTCCCGAAAGGCGAACTGATCTTCGGTCGGCTGAAAGGGCATTGAATGATCCTCCCGCGGAGCGTCTTAAATCGACTTTCCAAGAAACCTAACAAACGTTAGAATACCCGGCAAGTGCCAAAGGGAGGAAAATTATGAACACGACGGCTTCGTCGACCTACGCCAGATTGCTCTCACCGCTCAAGGTCGGGCGCCACGAAATGCGCAACCGGATCATCATGGGTTCAATGCATACCAAGCTCGAATGCAAGCCCGACCCGATCGCCGCGCAACTTGCCTTCTATGTCGAACGTGCGCGCGGCGGCGTTGCGCTCATCGTCACCGGGGGGTTTTCGCCTAACGCCGAAGGCGTGCTTGACGCTCAAGGACCGCGGCTCGACGATCCCGAAGAGGCCCAGGCGCTTCGCCCGATCTGCGATGCAGTACATCACGAGGGCGCTCTCATCTGCGCGCAGCTCCTTCATGCAGGGCGCTATGCAAAGATTGCGGGCTGCGTGGCGCCTTCCCCAATTCGGGCACCAATCAACCGCCATATCCCGCGCGAGATGCTCGATAGCGACATTCTCCGCACAATCAGCCAATTCGCCGAGGCGGCAGCGAACGCGCAGGCTGCAGGCTTTGACGGTGTGGAGATCATGGGATCCGAGGGCTATCTCATTAACGAGTTCACGGTGACCCACACCAACAAGCGCGAAGATGCTTGGGGCGGCAGCGCGGAGAACCGCCATCGTTTTCCTGTCGAGGTCGTGCGCGCGGTGCGCCAGCGCTGCGGTCCGGATCTACTGATCATCTATCGCATTTCGGCTGCCGATCTCATCGAAGACGGCGCACCGGCGGATGAGATCGCCGCCCTTGCCCGCAAGGTGGAGGCCGCAGGTGCCGACATTATCAACACTGGAATTGGCTGGCACGAGGCCCGCGTGCCTACTATCGCCTACCCCGTGCCACGAGGAGCTTGGCGCAAGGCCGCCGCACGGGTCCGCGCTGCCGTCTCCATCCCCGTGGTCGCGTCCAACCGCATCAGCACCGCGGAGATGGCCGAGGACATCCTCGCGAGCGGCGATGCAGATCTCATCTCTATGGCGCGGCCAATGCTGGCCGATCCGTTCTTCGCCAACAAGGTCCGCGATGGACGAGTGGACGAGATCAATACCTGCATCGCCTGCAACCAGGCTTGTCTGGACTACATCTTCTCTGGCCGCGCGGTGAGTTGCCTTGTAAATCCTCGCGCTGGCCGCGAGTCCGAGCTGCGCGATACGCCCGCGGAGGTCCGGAAAAAGATCGCGGTGGTCGGCGGCGGCGCGGCGGGGATGGCTACCGCAACGGAAGCGGCGCGACGCGGTCACTTTGTTTCGTTGTTCGAAGTTTCTCAAACGCTCGGAGGACAGCTTACGCTGGCGCGCGCAGTTCCTGGCAAGAATGAGTTCGACGACACTCTGCGTTACTTCCGACGCCAGGTAGACAAGCACGGGGTCAACCTGCATCTTGGCCGCCGCGCCTCCCCCGAGGATCTGAGCGGGTACGATCATGTGGTGATTGCTACCGGCGTCAGCCCCCGCATCCCCGATCTGCCGGGCGTTGACCATCCCAAGGTGGCAACCTATGCGGAAATCCTATCGGGCACACGGGTCGCGGGAAAGACCGTCGCCATCGTGGGCGCTGGCGGGATCGGCTTCGACGTGGCCGAGTTTCTCGTCACTCCTACCGCCGAGGCTAACGGCAGCGAGGCTTTTTTCGACACTTGGGGCGTGGATGGAAATTTCTCCGCGCCCGGCGCGCTCAAGGCTGATCCGCAAGCACCGGTGGGCGGCACCCGCAAAGTCGTCATGCTGCAGCGTAAGACCACTAAGCCCGGTGACGGACTCGGCGTTTCCACGGGCTGGATCGTTCGCAACGCGCTACGCAAATACGGCGTCGAGATGTTGGGCGGCGTCAGCTATGAGCGAATCGACGATGAGGGCCTACACATCAAGATCGCCGGCCGACGTCAGGTCATCGCAGCTGACACGATCGTGCTTTGCACCGGGCAGGAGTCTGAGCG
Organism: uncultured Iamiaceae bacterium; assembly: GCA_964446345.1. Taxonomy (GTDB): domain Bacteria; phylum Actinomycetota; class Acidimicrobiia; order Acidimicrobiales; family Acidimicrobilacustridaceae; genus CAYUOL01. The sequence continues at coordinate 67,354 of CAYUOL010000001.1, forward strand.
CGCGCTTCACGCCGCACTGATTGAGCGCGGCATCCCGGCCACAGTAGTCGGCGGGGCCAAGGAAGCCACCGAACTGGACGCCTTACGCGCGATTGACGAGGGCATCCGGCTGGCACAATCGCTTTAAGGGTGGATGATATCGTCTGTTGACATTGGTCTATGTAGGGCCTCAAGAGGTTGTTCCTGGCTAAACCGAGTCGGCTGATGGGAGTGTTGGCCTTCAGACTACCATGCGGCCGATGCCAATTGTAGCGATGAGCCAATGCACCAGCTCGGCTGATCGTTGATCTGAGTTCTGGTAGGCGCGGGCATATGCCCATTCGCGAAGGGAAGTTTGGATGAAGCGCTCGGCCTTGCCGTTGGTCTTCGGGGTATATGGCCTGGTGAAGATTTGGTGAAAGACCAAGGCGCCTGCAAGCTGCTCGGAACATCCTTGAGCGGTAGCACGAGCCATTATCAGTCATCACGCGCTCGACGCGGACTCCGAGCCTGGCAAAGTAAGTGACAGCGGCCTCAAGAAAAGCCACTGCACTTTCCTTGCGCTGATCGGCCATCACCTGCACGAAGGCGATGCGTGAAGCATCGTCGATGCAGACATGGACGAACTCCCAGCCGATGCCATGGTGGCGATTGATCGCGCCGGGATACCGCCCGGTGATGCGATGTCCCACAGAGCCGATCCGGCCGAGCTTCTTGATGTCGAGGTGGATAAGCTCGCCGGAGTGCTCGCGCTCATAGCGGCGGATCGGCTCGGCCGGCTCCAGCTCGGCCAACCTGTTCAGGCCGAGCCAGCGCAGGATGCGGCTGACGGTTGCGGGCGATATTCCGACTTCGGCAGCGATCTGCCTGCCCGTGTGGCGCTGCCGACGCAACGCCTCGACAGTGGCACATGTAGCTGCCGGGGTTTGGCCTGGCAATGAATGGGGCCGTGAGGAACGATCCCGCAGCCCATCCACGCCTTCTGTGCGGAAGCGGGTGACCCACTTGGCGACAATCGTTGGTGATGTTGAATTGGCGCGTGGCTGCGGCCTTGCTGAGCCCTCCTTCAACAACACTGCGCACCATGGCCTCTCGACCTTTGGGCGTCAGAGGCGCATTCTTGTGAGTGTCCATTCGATCCCCCGCGAATCACTGTGTGTTTGGCGACATCAGCGTTCACGGTTGCGGTCGAATGGACAACCTCCTGAAAGCTCACAGCTAGCCCGCTCGCAGCGGGCCGTCGGCATTGCGGCCAAGCTATCGAAAAGAAACCTGTTGGGGCACCGCGCCTCGAAGGACCGACAATACCATACCAAAGCGGCGATCCCCCTTGGCGGGGCGGTCGATGAGTTGCAGCCTGTCGCTCCCTTCCAAGACGGCGTTCAGCGGCCTTTGTTCCTCAATGCAGCGATGGGAGCAATGACCTCGGGATTCTGCAACGGCGACAGGTCGCCCGGATTCTCGCCCAGAAACGCCGCGCGGACGACGCGGCGCATGGTCTTCATACTGCGAGTCTTTGGCAGCGCCTCGACAAAGTGTATCTCGCGCGGGCGGAAAGGTTGGGAGACCGCGGCGGCTACATTGTCCTTCAGTTGCTCCACCAAGGTGTCGTCGGTTTTCACGCCGGGGGCGAGGACGCAGACGCAGACCACAGCTAGGCCCTTTAGATCATCCGGCGCTGCAATTGCAGCGGCGTCGATTACATTACCAGTGGCGGTTAGTGCGGCCTCGATCTCGGTCGGGCCGATACGCTTGCCGGCAATGTTGAGTGTGTCGTCCGAACGGCCGAGAATGAACCATGTTCCGTCGGAATCGCGGCGCGCCCAATCGCCATGCCGCCAAACGCCGGGGTAATCGGACCAGTAGGTCTCGAGATATCGCGAGTGATCCCGCCAGATCGTCGGGGTCAGGCCCAGCGGCGGCTTGGTGACCACCAGCTCGCCCATCTCGCCGTCTGTCGCCTCGGACCCATCCGGTCGCAGCACTTTCGCCCCGACGCCCAACGCCTCGCTGGAAAAACCGCAGGGCCGCAACGTGTGCAGCACGGTCGACGTCAGGATTGCGCCAAAAAGCTCAGTCCCGCCGGAGATGTTGAGTGGCACCGCCCTGTGGCGGCAGATGTGTTCCAGATGCCAGAGCCAGGCATCCTCGGTCCAGGGTTCGCCGGTGGAAGCGACGATGCGCAGAGCGGAGAGATTGTACCGCGCCAGCGGACCGGGATCGCTTCTCATAAACTGTCGCACCAACGTGGGCGCGACGCCAAGATGGGTAACGCCGTGTTCGCTCGCGAGGCGCAGCAGGCGGAATGGATCGTCCGGCGTGGAGGGCGCCCCTTCGGCCAGCACCAGTGTCGCGCCCGCCAGAAGCGTCGAGATCAGGGTCAGCGGGCCCATAACCCAGCCCATATCGGTCATCCACAGGTGCCGGTCCTCGCGCTTCAAGTCGAGGCACAACAAGAAATTGGTCGTTGCCGCCGCCTGCACACCGAGATGCGTGTGAACCACCCCCTTGGGCCGGCCGGTTGTCCCAGAAGTGTAGGCAATCATCAGCGGCGCCTCTGATGCAACCGGAACAGGTGCAAAATCCGCCTTTGCGGCCCCGACTGTGGCAGCCCAGTCCAGATCCCGCCGTGGGTCGGCGGCGCTGCCGCCGAAGCGGCGCAGGCTGATCACCGTGTGCACGCTGGATACGTCGGCCAGAGCCTCAACCAGCACGGATTCCATGGGAACAGGCCTGCCGCGACGCCTACTCGCATCGGCCGTCAAAACCGCTTTGGCCGTGCAGTCGTTCAAGCGTGCCGCCACGGCCGGCGCCGGGTATCCGGAGAACAGGGGGACGGCGATAGCGCCGAGCCTCGCAACGCCCAGGAGGGCCGCTTCGATCTCGGGCACCATCGGCATGTAGATGCCAACCGCATCACCCGCGCCTACGCCGCGGGCGGCCAGGGCGCTGGCAACCCGGGCGCTTTCGCAGGCGAGATCGCGGTAGGTCCAGACGCGCCGTTCCCCGTCTTCGCCGATCCAGTCGATGGCGGCTTTTTCCCCGAGCCCAACTTCGATACGAGCGTCAAGGCAAGTCTCGGTGAGGTTGAGAGTGGCGTCCGCGGCCCAACGGATTCCGGCTGGCCCACCGCTCACGTCCCGCAACGTTCGGTAACGACGCGAAAAGCGCACGTTCGCAAGATCGAGAATTTGTGACCAGAACCAATCGGGTTCAGCGTCGGCCCGCGCGACGAGACTTTCGTAATCTGTCAGGCCGCAGCGCGTGAGAAAAGCTCTGATCGCGCTGCAGTCCTGGATGTCTTTAGATGGCGTAAACATACCATTTCATCCGATACGGTATCTCGGCACGGTCCGGCCGTATCAATCCACAAGTTGAGGGCGCCGCCGTCGCGCGCGTCATCCATGCATCGTCAGCCCGCCGGAGACCGAAATCACTTGGCCGGTGATGAAACCAGCGTCGTCGGAGGCAAGGAAGCAGATGATCCCCGGGTAGTCGGTCGGTTGCGCGAGCCGTCGCATCGGAATGGAACGCTTGAGACCTTCCGCGATTTTCTCGCCACCTTCGCCCTTCGAGAATTCGGCGAAAAGCGGTGTGTCGGTCGGCCCTGGGGCCACGGCATTGAGCTGTATTCCCTTGCGCGCCAATTCCCGCGCCACTGTCTTGGTGAAGGCGATAATGCCGCCCTTGCAGGCCGAGTAAACAGCTTCGCCTGAGGAGCCAACGCGGCCCGCGTCGGAACTGATATTGACCACGCGCCCGCCTCCGTTTCTAACCATGCCCGGAAGTACCGCGTGATGCATGTTCAGGGGACCGTAGAGGTTAATGTCAATAACCTTTTTCCAGAGCGTTGCGTCGGATTCCAGGAAAAGTCGAGGGACGTCCCAGCCGGCATTGTTGACCAGAACATTGATGGGCCCGCCTTTCTCCACCTCGGCCACAGCCGCATCGACTGCCGCACGTTCGGTGATGTCAACGGCGTGGGCAGTCGCTTTGCCACCTGCGTCCCCTATGATCTTCACAGTTTCAGTCGCACCCGCGGCATTTATGTCGAATACGGCGACCTCGCTGCCTTCTTCGGCGAATCGCTTGCATACTTCGCGTCCGATCCCGCTGCCGCCGCCGGTTACGATTGTCCGCTTCCCTTTTAGCCCGCGCATGGTTATCACCCCTCCCTTCCGCGGATACGCCATAGGTGTTCTAACCTTAGGCGACCAAATTCTAACGTATGTTAGATTATCGCACTTGCTATTTCGATGTCTAGAGGCAAATTACACAATATGAATTCGCCCTCACCGCAGCTTGGAACTACTGGAAAAAATCATGGCAAGTCGGAGCAGACGCGCGCCCTCATCCTGAGCGCCGCCGCGAAGCTATTTCGAGATGAAGGATACGATGCCACGACGCTCCGCAAGATCGCGAAGGCTGCGCGTATGGAGGCGGGTAGCCTATATTATCACTTTGCGTCGAAGGAGGCGATCTTCGACGAAATCCTTCGATTGGGCGTACGGCACGTTTTCGACGCCGTGCAGAAGGTCCGAGAGGATTGCCGGCTCTCCGGCAGGGATTTCCGACAGACATTCGCCTTGATGATCGACGCGCACTTGACGTATTTCCTGAAAGAAAGTGATTTCACTTCGGCAAATATCCGAAATTACTCGAGGCTTCCTCAGGACATGCGCGTGACCCATCGACCACTGCGCCAAGCCTACACCTCCGTGTGGGACAATTTCTTTGCAGAGGCTCAAACGGCCGGGGACATTCGGAGCGACATCAAAGTCGTACCGCTGCGACAGTTCGTGCTGGGAGCAATGAATTGGACAGTCGAATGGTATGATGCGACGCGCTATCCCGTAAGCATGCTGTCTGAGCGCTTGTGTAAACTTCTTTTGGACGGAATGTCCACCGCACGCGGCATGCCATTGAAACAGCCAGGTCCAATCGAACTGGAAACCCTGGACCTGATTGATTCCGACGACAGCAAATCATCCCGCACCCGCGTCCAAGTGCTCTCCGCTGCAGCGCGGATTTTTCGCGACAGAGGGTACAAGGCTGCAACAATGCGAGATATCGCGCAAGAAGCCGGCATGGAAGCAGGCAGCATCTATTATCATTTTAATTCAAAGGATGAGATACTCGACGAAGTGCTCGATATTGGATTGCGAGCGGTCCTGCGCGGAATGTCGTCGACCATTTCGAAGACACATCAGTTTCCCGATCACCGCAGCCGGATCGCCGCAGCGATCCGTACCCATATGGAGTACCTCTTTCGTTTGAGCGAATTTACGTCTGCGAATATCCGCATTTTCGGGCAGCTACCCAAGAAGGTGCGAGCACGTCATCAGCCAATACGACACAAGTACGCGAACCTTTGGGATGACTGCTTACGCAAAGCGCAGGAAGCGGGTGAGCTGCGCTCCGATATCAAGGTTGTGCCTTTGCGGCAGGCCATGCTGGGAGCGCTCAACTGGACTGTAGAGTGGTTCAATCCAGAAAAGGGCCAACGCGATGGATACTATTCGCTGTCTGAATTGATTGTGATGTTGCAGAGCCTACTGTTGGATGGCCTTCAGTACGATGCCGGTCCTTCGCTTCACCATCGCGACTTGCCCTCTACGAGCAAACGAACGAGGCGGCGCGCCTTGCGCGCTGGATCTCACGCCGGCTAAGCGTCTTTCTTGTTTACAATCAGCGACGCGTTCTCCTCCAGGAGATCGATAAATTCCACGCCATCGGCCCGGATTCGTGCACTGGTGGCAAAAGCTTCGATGGCACGTGTTTGGGCCATGATACGATCGGCGCCGGGCTCGGCGACGAGCAAGAGGCGCACGGTATCCCGATCGTTCTCGCATGTCACAACCGCCTGGGCGGCGCGCACGCCTGGGGTCGCGATAACCACTTCTTCGATGGCGCGGGGGTAGACGAAAATCTCACGGACTTTTACGGCCGCGCCGACTCGTCCCTGCAAGGCCGAAAGACGCGTAACGCGACCATCTCCGTCACTCTCAAGAGCGAAGCCGCTATCTCCGGTGCCGAAGCGGATCATCGGCCAGTTGGCGTCGCGTGCGGTCACCACGATCTCACCGGTTTCGCCGGCGGCCAAGGGTTCCCCACTGATGGGATCGCAGATCTGCACCACGTGATTGGGATGCGCAACATACCCTTCGCCGTCATCCTCATAAGCCACAAGACCCAGATCGGCCGTCGCATAGGCGGCCCAGGTTGTAACGCCATAGTCCGCTTCGATACGACGCCGTTTCGCCATCCAGTCGCCCATCTCGCCGCCGAGGAATGCTGATCTGACCTTCCAAGCGTTCCGCCCATACGCCTCGATTACCGTATCCGCCAATGTAAGGAAGAATGCCGTGCTGGCGCAGACCGCGGTCACGCCGGTTTCAACGATGATCTGCGCCTGCAGCTCACGGTTTCCCGTACCACCGGGAATGACCGTCGCGCCGACTGCACGCGCTGCTTCGTCGAACAAAAGACCTGCCGGGACCAGATGATAGGACCATGTGTTCAGGAGGAGATCGCCCACCGTGATCCCCGCAGCCTTGAACAGCTCCTTGAGGCCGTGCCCGCCACCTCCCGCCAATGAGGGCTCGAAGATCGGTCCGGGCGACACATAGATCCGCGACAGGCTTTCGAGATCGGCTGCGAGAAAGCCTCCAAAGGGCGGATTTTCCCTTTGGAGTGCCAGGAGCTGTTCTTTCTTCAGAACCGGCAGGCGAGAGAGATCCCTCAATGATCTGATGCTTGCCGGGTCGAAACCCGCCGCATCGAAGCGTGCCTTTAGGCCGGGCGCCTTACGTGCCGCCTGGCCATAGGCTGCAGCGATCTTCCGGTAAATCGCGTCGGGCATATGCTCGCTACCTCTCTCCCGCGCAAACTAAATAGGGCAGTCCTTGCGAAAATTCGGAGCGCGCTTCTCCCGATGTGACAGCACGCCTTCCTTGACGTCAGGGCCCATGAAACCCAGCATCTCGAACGCAGTGGAAGCGTCGAAGATTGGCCCGGCCTGGCGCAACCAATTATTCAGTGAATATTTCGTCCAGCGGATCGCGCTTTGCGCGCCGTTTGCCAACTCAACTGCAGTGTCGAGAGCGACTTGCTGCAGTTGATCATCGTCGACACACATGGATACCAAGCCAATGCGCTCGGCCTCTTCGCCGGAGATTGCCTTGCACGTCAGAAGATAATACTTTGCCTTGGCCATGCCGCAGAGCAGCGGCCAAATGATCGCCGCTACGTCACCTGCGGCAACCCCCAGGCGGGGGTGCCCGTCAACAATCTTGGCTCGCTTGCCTGCGATCGACACGTCAGCCAGAATTCCGACAACGAGCCCCGCACCCGCGGCTGGGCCATTGATCGCCGAGATGATAGGCTTGTTGCAATTGATGATGTTGTAAACGAGATCCTTGGCTTCCTTCCAGGTTCTCATCATCTCGTCGAAGTTGCCCGCTATTCTTTCGATCAGGCTGAAATCTCCCCCCGCCGAAAACGCCTTGCCAGCCCCCGTCACGATAACCGCGTTGATGTTGGGGTCGCGGTCGACATCAATCCACATGTCGGTCATTTGCGTGTGCGTTTCCGCATCCACGGAGTTGAAGGTTTCGGGACGATCGAACGTGATCCGAAGAACACGGTCCGCCGGATAGTCGAATTTCAGTTTGTTGTATTTGGCATAGCGGTCAGACATGGTGTGTTCTTCCTCCTTCAATGTACGGGCAATTATCTATCAGCCAGGCAAGCCGAGAACGGCTTTCGACAAGATATTGCGCTGGATCTCATTCGTCCCGCCGTAGATCGTGGTCGGTCGCGCCTTGTAGAAGTTCGCCAGCACGTCAACACCGACATTGCCGAGCTGTAAGGGACCGATCAGGCCGCCGTCAGGTCCGGCGGATTCGATCATGAGTTCGGTAATCTCTTGGAACGTCTCAGTGACCCAGATCTTCAGCATCGACACGTCGGGACCGAGCATTTCGCCGCGCTTGAGTTGGTCGGCGAAGCGGCTATAGAGCGCCGCGTGATCCTCAACATCCAGAGCGACTTTCGCAAAGCGATCGCGGAACACCGGATCGTTGAACATGCAGCGCCCTTGCGCAATCGTCCGTAACTGAACAAGTGCGTTTTGCGCCAGGTTGGGCGCACCGATGAAGATTCGCTCGAAGCCGAGCAGGGCCTTGGCCATCGTCCAACCCTTGTTCAGTTCGCCAACCAGGTTTTCGCGGGGCGCGCGAGCATTGTCGAAGAATACCTCGCAGAACTCGTCTTCACCCGCGAGCGTCGTGATCGTGCGAACTTCGATGCCCGGCTGGTTCATTTCGGCGAGCAAGAAGCTGATGCCCTCCTGTTTTTTTCGCGCATGAGAATCGGTGCGCACCAGCATAAAGATGTGCGTGGCGTCATGAGCCATCGTGGTCCAGATCTTCTGCCCATTGATCACGAAATAATCGCCGTCGATCACGGCACTCGTGCGCAGACTGGCGAGATCGGACCCCGAGCCCGGCTCGGAGTAGCCCTGACACCAGATGTGCTCACAAGTAAGGATACGCGGCAGCCAGTAGTGTTTCTGCGCCTGGGTGCCAAACTTGATGATAAGGGGGCCGACCATCTGCACACCCATGTCGCGGCCCCGCGTCACGCCCCAGCGCTGCTGCTCTTCATAAAAGATGAGGAGCTTCGAAGCTTCCAGACCCATGCCGCCATATTCGACCGGCCAAGCAGGCGCGACCATGCCCTTGGCGTAGAGCTTCTCGTGCCATTGGCGGATCTCGGCGAACTTCGCCCGATGCGGCAGATGGCGTAGCTCTTCGGGATACTCGGTCTCGAAGAAGGTGCGAACCTGGCGGCGGAACGCTTCGTCACTCAGTGCATTCCAGTCGGTCATCGACCTGCCTCATTTGCCTCAAGAGCGTCCATCCAACGAGCCCGGTGGTAGGCGGCATCCCCGAGCCAGGCCGAAAGCACAAGCGCACGGTTCAGAAACAAGCCGATGTCGAACTCGTCCGTATAGCCGACTGCACCGTGGAGTTGAATCGATTCCCGGGTGATCCTCTTGGCCGTGCTGCAGGCGCGAGCTTTGGCGCGGCTCGCCTCACGTATGCGCGCGCCCTGATCGGCGCTCACATCCATCCGTGCCAGCGCCTCGCTCACCCCCGCCTCGGCCACCTGCTGAGCGACATACAGGTCTACGGCGCGGTGCTGGATGACCTGAAACGACCCGATTGGCTTGCCGAACTGCTCGCGCGTCTTCACATAATCGAGGGTCAGTTCGAGTGCTTTAGCGCTGACGCCGACCAGCTCGGCGGCGGCGAGCGCCGTGGCGTCGGCGACGACGGTGGACAACGCTTCCGATACCACCGAGCCTTCGGCCAGCAATTTACCTGGGGCGTCGACAAAGCCGATGTCGCAGAGCTGGCTTCCGTCGGACTGTCGCCGCAGCTCCGAGTAGATCCCCTTGCCATCAGCGTCGAGGGCAACGAGAACGGGCTTCGAATCATTTTGCGCAACCACGAGCAATTGATCCGCGCCGACGGCCCCGGCAATCCAGGCCTTTGAGCCGTTCAGCACCTTACCGTCGAAACGGCATGCCATTTGGTCAGAGTAACCTCGAAGACCACGTTCCTGCCAAGCGAGGGCGCAGGCGATTTTGCCACTGATAGCCGTAGCGAGCATCGCATCGCCAGGACATACCCGTTGAATCATTCCGATCGCAAGTGCGATGGCTGACACCACCGGTTCGGGCGTGAGCGCGCGACCAACTTCTTCCACGATCACACCGGCCGCTGTAAGTCCCATGCCAAGTCCGCCGACCGCTTCTGGGGCGGCGACACCGAGCACGCCAGCATGGGCCAGTTCGTTCATCACCTGTCGGTCCCAGCCCTTGTCGCGAGCGTTACGGGCGCGTGCGATGCCGCCCGCGCGCTCAAAGAGTGTGCGCACGCTTCCGCGCAGCATCCGCAAATCGTCCTGTGAATGCGCCCTCACATTGCTCATGACGGCGGCGCTGCCTTTCGCTTAACCATCGCGGCGGTATCGACGGTCAGCACGGGCTCTCCTGCCATGTTGCGCGCTTCGACACGGTAGCTGACGACACCCCGATCGGGCTTGGTTTGGGAGGGCCTCACTGCCTGCATCTTCAATGTAACATCAAGCGGCTCATTCGCCCGCACAGGCGCGTTCCAAGATAGTCTCTCGAAACCCAAACCACCGATGTTTGCGACCCCCGTCATGAAGTCCCGCATAATCGGCCTGAATACGAGGAGGAGTGTCTGGAACCCCGATGCGATCAGACCGCCATGGATTTGCTTGGCATAGTATTCATCCGTATGCAGCCGCTGCGGATCCCATTCCCTGGCGAACGAAATTATCTCGTCCTTGCTTAAGGGAGGGGTGCGGAACGCAAAAATTTGTCCGACCTTGAAATCCTCCAAGTACTTCACGGCCGATGCCCTTCCTCCGTCGGCGCAAAACCATCGTCAAAGCCGCTCTGCCCCGCGATCCGGCAACGGTTGAATTCCTCCAGCTTGGGATAGGTTGCTTTGAACGCCGCCAGGAATTCGTCGATTGGCGCATCCACGTACAAGCCCCGGTCATGAACATATTCCATGTGCCTCTGATTCTTTTCGTCGAACTCGTGAAACAGAGCGTCAGACGTCCCGTCGAAGAGAAGAGGCTTTACTCCGAAGCGCTTGCATAGCTCCATGTTGAAGGCCGGCGTAACCTTGTAGGGCCTCCCGTCGAGCCACAGCTGCACGTATCCGTGGTAAATGAAGAGATCCGTTTGCATCAGCTCGGTTAGCTTTGGCGTATTCAAATGGTTACGAACGTCGGCGAAGCCCAATGCAGCGGGAATGCCAACAGCACGTAGGCAGGCGGTCAGCAAGATCGCCTTGGGCACACAAAAAGCAGACTCCGCCCCTGCCACCACGCTAGCGCGATAAGCATCGGGGCTCAGTTCAAACGTGTAGGGATCATATCGGATGCCATCGCGCACCGCTTCGAACAGTCGGATTGCCTTTTCGGTATCGGAAGCGCTGGAGTTCAGGTTGCGCAAAGCAGACTCTACGAAAGCCCTCACCTCGGCGCTATCGCTATCGACAAAGTTTGTTGGGGAAGTTAAGCACGCCGGATCTGCCGGCGGTCGATGATCCGCGCTAGACATTATCCACCCCTTGAAGCAGCTTTTCTAACATACGTTAGATTTACTCCATCGTATGCAGGCCTGTCAACGGTGCACGAAATCTTGATTTCCGCTTAATGAGATGGACGTTCGATCCGCCTCGGCCGCTCCCTCAATTGTGGAAATCTATTCGCAGCGGCCCCACTGGCAGTTCCGCGTCGACCCTATTGAAATGCGGGCCCTCCGTACAGATCGACAACCTCGGCGAAGCGGTCCGGATACCTTCACCGGCATGTTTCTCGATCGAGGTAAGTGCGCGAAGCCAGGCTACCGTCCTGCTAGTTTTAGGCTTGACTGGCTGTGGCGGCGCGCCGCATCCGATCGATGAGACGGTCAGCGAGATCCTCGACCACGAGCCGGTACGGTCTAGGGTGACCAAGACAAACGCCGTGCTTATCAAATTCCGCGATGATCATCCGCTGCGCTGTGGCGGCTGCTGAGGTCTGCTCGAGCTCTGTTTTTCGGGCAACACACAACCCTCAAATTTCTCGCGTAGTGACGCATTCCGATTTCCCCGTCGCCGTCATCGGCATCTCTTCAATGAACACGACATCATCCGGCATCCACCAACTGGCGATTCTCGTCCTTAGATAGTCGAGCCGGAGGCTACCCGTCGCCTTTACGAATGTCATCAATGGAATCAACTGCCCTCGACCACAGCACGTCTTACGTCCGTGACAACCTCGATCTTCACCTGGTGAACGGCCGTTACTCTGCCGGTCTTGTTTGCGAACTCGCCAACGTGTACGAGGGGCGCACCGGCAGTGTGTTTGCGGTCTTTGATGAAATAGCCACTCTGGAGGAACATCCCATCGCCCGCCCGAGCCTCACCAAACCCCCGTCACTGTTTACAAGGCCACCGCTGCGAGGCCTGCGGCATAAGCATTATCATCAAGCCGCCTTAATTCCGACGAATGTCGATAATCACTGGCGCGCGAACAGCTTCGCCGACCCCGTCGAAGAAGCGGCCACCAACATGTCCGTTCCCGACGACAAGCTGATCGGCTTCATGCTGCACGAATTCGTCACCTCGGATATCATGATCGCAGTCAAGCCCGGCGGCTGACCGGTGAATGGATTGTCTACGCCCGGCAGGACGAAAGACATACCTATCTCACGCTGGGCACCCCCGGTGACGATGGTGCCATCTATGAAAGGGTGCGTGCTTGCGCGAACGGGTTCCCAGATCTCAATTTGACCCAATGCTTATAGCAGAATCGCGCGGTTTGGATACGAAGTCCATCCAGACAGCGCCCATGGGCTCCGATTCATTGAACGCAGCGATCGACCGGTTTTTCCGATCCTACTTCAACCAGCTTCAAGAGCCGGATCCCGACACACTGCTCAATTTCCTGAATGCCCTTTACGGATTGAATGACAAGCTCAAAAAGCAAGCCGGTCGGGACCTGTTCGGATCCGCGAACTTCCTTGCCCTGAAGGCGCTGCGCAATCTGTTCCATCACCACGTCGAGCCCGTCCATGAAATCAAGCTCATTCCCCTCGATGAGCTCCCGCCAATGACGACAGACCTGATGATCGTGTGTCTTGTGCCGCGTTCGCTCATCGAACGCGCGCAAGTTGAGACCGAGCGGCGGCATCAAGAAAATCCGCTCCGCATTTGCCGCATTCAAATGGTACGGAAATATTGTGAACATTCAGCCCTGCATGTTCAACGTGGCCGTGGATGTTTTCGAGGCAATTGCTGATCTCGATGTTGATCCCTCGTCTGACGCGTACGATGCCTTCGAGGAGGCATATCGGTTGGATGAGCAGAGCGGTCGACCTACACGCGCCACCGGTGATATTTGGTGCGCCGCCGGGTCCCTGAAACCGTTTTTGATCAAACGGCCTCCGGGAAGAACTAACCATCCGTTAGCTAAGAGACGCTGCGGCTACTCGGCTCAGCCGCTTTGGTCGCGCAGCACAGACGGCAGCGGCCGAGGTGCCTGGAGCCCGGAGCAGATTGCCCGACGCTTGCCGATCGACTTCCCGGACGACAACACGATGCGCATCAGCCACGAAGCCATCTATCACGCTCTCTTCGTTCAAGGTCGGGGAGCGCTACGCCGCGAACTGACGGCCTGCTTGCAAACGGGACGTGTGCTAAGAGTGCCCAGAGCGCGCGTAAGAAGGCGAGGCAAGGGCTTTGTTTCGCCGGAGATCATGGTCAGTCAACGCCCCGCCGAAGCAGCCGATCGAGCAGTGCCGGGACACTCGGAGAGGGACCTCATCCTTGGTCTTGGCAGCTCAGCGATTGGTACGCTGGTCGAGCGCACAACGCGGTTCACGATGCTGCTGCATCTTCCACGGCTCATGGGGCACGGCGAAGCTCCGCGCATCAAGAATGGGCCTGCGCTCGCGGGACACGGAGCTGAACGTGCGGGACGCGATTACTCGCACCATCATCACCTTGCCACAAGAGCTGCGCCGTTCGCTGACCTGGGACCAAGGGGCCGAAATGGCCCAACAAGATCGTCTCAAGATCGATGCAGGCGTGCAGGTCTACTTCTGCGATCCGCAAAGTCCATGGCAGCGCGGCACTAACGAGAACACTCTGCTGCGTCGGTACTTCCCGAAAGGCACAGACCTGAGCGTCCATAGCGTTCACGAGATCGCCGCCGTTGCTGCCGCCCTCAACGCCCGACCGAGAAAGACGCTGGGATGGAAAACGCCGGCGGAGGCGCTTGACGAGTGGCTACCATGAGTAACAAAATCGATGTTGCGACGACCGCTTGAATCCGCCTTTGCTGCGTCGGTCGCTATGATGCACGAGCCCGCCGCGATGGATCGGCCGCCGATCGTGCAGTGCCTGTTCCAGCGTATCGAGCACGAAGCCGGCATGCGCAGTGCGCGAAGCACTATAGCGCGACAAAGCATGAGCGATCGGGATTGGATAGGTTGCAAAGCAGCCAGGAGGACGCGTCGTCGCAATAACGCGTAGTTTGCCCGGCCATACATTTGTCGTTTGATGGCTTTGATCCTGCTGATCTGGCCTTCGATCGGACTAGTGCCAAAGCGCGCCGCACGCTTGTGCCCTTTCACAGCGTCATCGCACAATCCGAAAGAGGGGCTGAGTCGCGAGGCTCCTTGTGCCGGGGGCAGCCTCGCCAAGGCGGCATTCGTTCAAGAAAAGCCATTCTGGAGACGTCGGCGGACCACCTGGCTCCTAACCGATTGCGGACTATCGTATCGAGCTGCCTCTTGGTAGGATTGGTCACCGATACTTCTCGCTGGTGCTAGCTGTCCATGCTCCCCCATCTCGAACGGCCAACTGATAGACCGTCAATATCCGGAAAGATCATTTCTGATTTTGGGTTGCTGTACGCCTCGAACGGATTCATCGGCTGGCTCTTTGCCGCGACTGCTCCGATGGCCATCATCCTGACAGCCGGTTTGCAGGGTGAACTTTCGGAAGGCGAAATTGCGTCCTGGATCTTCGGTGCCTTCTTCATTAATGGCTTGATCACGATCCTGTTCTGCTGGCTTTATCGACAGCCATTAGCTTTCTTCTGGACGATTCCCGGCACGGTTCTGGTCGGACAGTCATTGACGCACCTGAATTTTCATCAGGTCGTCGGAGCATACTACGTCACGGGCGCTCTCATCCTGGTGCTGGGTGGAAGCGGCTGGGTGAAGCGCTTGACGGAATTGGTTCCGCTCCCGATAGTGATGGGAATGGTTGCCGGCGTGTTTTTGCGTTTTGGCCTCGACCTCGTCCGTGCGGTATTCGCGGACGGCGCTGTCGCCGGACCCATGGTGGCGGTCTGGCTGCTCCTGTCCTCGGTCCCAGGGCTGGGCCGCCGCTGCCCGCCCATCATCGGAGCGCTGGTGGTTGGCGCGCTTGCCACGATCGTCCTCGGCAGATTCGAGGATTCGTCGCCGCTGGAGTTCGAGTTGATCCGACCGGTCATTCAGGACCCGGCTTGGTCGATCGCTGCTTTGGTCGAGCTTGTCTTGCCGCTGGCGATCACCGTCTTGGTCGTGCAGAACGGTCAGGGCTTCGCTGTACTCAAGGCAGCGGGGCACAATCCGCCGGTCACTGCGGTGACGATCGCCTGTGGGGTCGGCGCGTTCGCCAGCGCCCTTGTTGGCGCCATCAGCACGTGCCTGACAGGGCCGACGAATGCCATCATCGTCGGCAGCGGCGAGCGCAAACGCCAATATGTCGCCGGGATCGTGGTTGGTCTTCTGTCGATCATGTTCGGGCTGTTTGCGCCAACTTTCACCCGACTGCTCCTCAACACTCCAAAGTCCTTTGTTGCAGCATTGGCAGGCCTCGCGATGTTGAGCGTGTTGCAGACGACTTTCGTTACGGCGTTCGCCAACCGCTTCTCCTTCGGCGCGCTGGTGGCGTTTCTCGTGACCATCGCTGACATGCCATTGTTGAATGTAGGGGCCCCCTTTTGGGGATTGGTCTCCGGCATTGTCATATCCGTCCTGTTGGAGCGGGCGGACTTTGCGTCGCGGCCGATGTCGTAAGACGGATTTCTACTGGTCAATTTGTTCTTGGCCAACAGCGGTAGCCCGAGAAAGCATGCAATGATGTCGCCTGAGAAATGAAGAAGCGGTATTTTCGCGAAAAGCAGGTCCGCGATCACCCGGAGCACTCCGCTGAATATCTGAGACATGAGCACTGTTGGCGCAGCCGGTCGAGGCCAAAGCTGCAGTCGTGCTAAGCAGCATGCCGACAAGCTCACCGAGGATGGCCGCCAGGGGTTGGTGCGCCACGGGCATCTCCTGAGCCGGATTATGACTGGCATCGGGCTGTGCGCTCAGCGTGTGCGCGAACACGTCGGTGAAGGTTCGGCGCGCATCCGCTTTTCGTCGGCGATTCTGCCGCCGATGCACCGAGATCGAAGAGCCTCGAAGTGCTGATCCAATCCTTTATCTCTAGGGCGTTTCAACCGGCGACTTGGGGCGGACTTCTGACCGAGCCGCGCCGAGGATCATCCAAACACGCTCGCCCCGACTTCGCAACCCGGGCCTGCTCCGACAGTCGGAGCACTAACGCTCGCCGAATGGCTCTAAAAGGAAGGGAGAACTTGAAAACAAAGCATGCCGATGGGCACACCGTTTTCGGTAGCGACGACGAACTCACGTTGAAGTTTGAAGGAACGTGCGCCGGAGGCAGGATAGCTCGTCACCTTGGCACGGCCGAGCAGTTCCCGCGGTAGTTCTCGAAGGAACGTTCATCTTTCGCGAAGAGTAGCCGGCCCCCGGTGGCGAAGCCGCTGACGCTAAAGTTCAATCCTGCCAAACTTCCGACGCTGCCGAGCGCTCTCGCTGAAAGCGTTACCCAGCCTTGTTGTCGCGCTGCTTTGTCATGGACGAAGTCGGACGAGCCATGCTGCTGCACAGCATCAAGGTCACAAAAGATCTCCCGTGATTGCTCACGGGAGCCTATTTGTTCTACCCGCCGGAGAATCATTCCGCAGGCACGTCACCGTGAATGGTGTCGCCGAACAATTCCCATTTCTTGCCTTTGAATCTCATTAGTTGGAGCGAACTGATCGGTGCAAAATCGGTCGGCCCGGTGTTGATCCTGATGCCCGGCAGCAGCGTGTCAGGCTCAAAGTCCTTCAGGTTCGCGGCCTGCTTCATGATATTGGCACGCGTGAGATCATCGCCGCACATCTCGAGCACCTTCGCCAGTGTTTGGGCAGCGCCGTATCCATAGATGTGGCCGCTGTCGGTCTTGTCGGCGCCAGGCATGTACTTGTCGACGAACTCGGCCCATTTCTTCATGCCGGGATCATTAGTCCATTGCGGATCGGTCGCGTCCTTTGCGTAGGCAGCTGAAATCACTCCTTGAGCATTGTCGAAGCCCGCAGGTTGCATCACGCTACCTACCGATGCCGAGACGTTGGTCATGATTTGCAGCGGTCTCCAGCCGATCTCAGCCGTTTTCTTTATCGCCTGCGCGCCGAATTTCGGGGTTGTGTAGATCAGGAGAACGTCTGGGTTGGCAGCCTTGATCTTGACGATGTGGGAGTCGATAGTCGGCTCGGAAACTTCGTGACTCTCTTCCATGATGATATTGGCAGCCTTGGCGCCGAACCCATCCTTGGTGCCCTTGACATAGTCTTTGCCGAAGTCGTCGTTCTGATAAAGGATGGCCACCTTCGCATTTGGTTTCTCCTTCATCAGATACTTGGCGTAGATGTGGGCCTCACTCTGGTAGGAAGGCTGCCAGCCCATCGTCCAGGGAAAATTCTTGGGATCGTTCCACTTGGTTGCACCCGTCGCAACGAACAGCTGCGGGACTTTCTTTGAGTTGAGATACCTCTGGATCGCTGTATTGGACGGCGTGCCGAGTGGGTTGAAGACGAGCAAGACTTCGTCGCTTTCGACTAGCTTGCGGACCTGCTCTACTGCCTTAGGAGGAGAGTAGGCGTCGTCATATGTTATGAAGTTGATCTTACGACCGTTGATCCCGCCGCGATCGTTGATCATCTTGAAGTAGGCTTCCTCAGTCTTGCCGATAACGCCATAGGCGGATGCGGGGCCGCTGTAAGGCATGATATTCCCGATCTTGATTTCGGTGTCGGACGCGCCTGGATCGTATTTCTTTTGGGCGAGTGCCGCCGATGGCGAGACCGCAAGCATCGTCAGGGCGAGGGACGCTGCGGCGAATCTGCAGGTGACTGTCTTCATTCCATTCTTCCTTTGCTTTTGATGGATCAGTTCTATGCGAAATCTTATTTGGCGGACCGCAAGTGAACCGTGCCTTGCTGGGGCCCAGTGAAGATCGGGCCAGTGACGCATGTGACGAAACGGCCTGACGGCATCCTATTCGCAAACATAGGCACCTCTTCCACTTGCCAGAAGGGCGCCGTCGGTACCGACAACACGTGTTTCAGCAACACTGATTTGACGCCCCATCTTTACTAATCGGCCAATTGCGCGCAGCTGACCAGGTAATGCAGGTCGATGGAAATCGACATGCAGATCGATTGTCGCCCGCGGTGTCCCTCCAGCTGCAAGGATGGTGTAGAGTCCCGTCAGGTCGATCAACGCGGAAAGAATGCCGCCATGCGCCGATGCGATTTTGGGATTGGAGACAATCTCGTCTCGCCAAGGCATTTCGAGCACGAGTTCGTTCATATCGAAATCAATCAAATTCAGCCCGAGCCAGCGATGAAAGGGAGCAATCAGCAAACGCTTCCGCAGTTGTTCAATATCGTGGGGCTTCCTTTCTCGGTTCACGAGACCACCTCCGCGCCATGCCTTCGGATCAGGAATTCAACGATGGCTTGACCGAAAGCATCGTTCTGATCGCCCACCACCATATGTGTAGCATCCGCGATGTCGGTGTATTCAGCGTGGGGAACCAGCGTCTTGAAATGCACCACAGCTTCGGGAGACACGAGGTCGCTCAAGCCTCCCCGTATCAAATGGACGGGCAGACGCAGCCTGCCGGCCGCAGCGTTCAGCGCGCAGCGCCGACGATCGATCGCCGCTGCTTCCATCACTTTCGGTCGAACGATTTGATCGATGAAGGCGGGATCCCAATGCCAATAATATCGTCCGTCTTCCTTGCGGCGAAGATATGTTTGAAGTCCGGATGAGGCTTTTCGGCTTGGGCGATGGGGCAGATAGTTGGAAATCGACTGCGCAGCCTCCTGGGGAGAGGCGAATCCCTCGCGTGCATGAGCCGCCATAAAGCCGACAACGCGCGCGATGCCTGCCGGCTCCATTTGTGGAGTGACATCAACGAGCGTGAGAGATGCAAAGCTGAACGGGCTCAGTTCGCCCTCCGCGAAAATGCCCGCCAAGCCCCCAAGCGAGGCGCCGATGAGCGCCGGCCTTCGAGCTTGTGCGCTTGCGATGGCCACAAGATCGCTCGCAAAATCTCGGATGTCATATGCGCCATCCTCAGCCCAAGCGCTATCGCCATGTCCGCGCAGGTCTATTGCAATTGATCGAAATCCATGCCGGGCCAGCAGCTGCGAGACGACGAGCCAGCTTCGCCGTGTCTGGCCTCCGCCATGTGCCAGCACGACCGGAAAGCCATTCTCTGGCCCTTCCGTCGATGCGGCAATTTGGTGGCCCTCGTGCCCGGCGAGCATAGTCGCGCGCTGCGTCATCGTCTCAATCCTGAGTAACCTTACCGTCGATCGACGTTTCGTGACAGGATCCGACGATCGGCAGCGCGGCGATCATCGATATCGCGAGCGGCCCCGCGCGGGCGGCCTTGCAGGCATGTTCGGGGCTCAGGTTGATTCCGGTCTGGGCGAACAATTGCAGGGACCCTCCTGATGCTTAAGTCCACACGCCTTCGCAGAGCGCTGACTTTTGGCGACCGGCTTTTTGCCAATGAAGGTCAGATGGAGAATCCAAAGCAACCGTCCCATTCAAAAAATAGCAGAAGCACCGCAACCGAGAAGGGGGCGACGACGCCCAAGACCACGCCGCAATGACTACCGCGATCGTTGATGCCGGGCCCTCCCCAGCTTGCCACTCTATCCGTGCGCGCCGCTCTCTCATTGGACCGGTTGAACCGCTAAGCAAGGCAAGTACTTAATCCGGCACGCCTTAGGCATGGAACGCGCACCCGCGTCGTCCCTTTCCGTCATAGATAAACCCTTTTCTCGAAAGAAGCAAGCAAGCTTATGATAGGCTTGCGCACGGATTTGCTCGCGATGGCCGCCATAGGGCTCGCGCGAGAAAGAAGTGAGAGAATTGAGGAAGGCAACAAGCAGAGGTTCGTCCGCGTCGGAAATTGCTTGCAAACACAGGTTTGCGACCTTGTCGGGGGATTTCGTCCCGGGATTCGGCTTTGGTTAGAGATGTGTAGTCGCATACTTTTCTTAATCGGCCTTCTGGCGCTCGCGCACCTATCGCCAGCTCGAGCGATGCTGTGGTCAAACGTCGCGGCTAGCGAAGACAATCCACCGGCTACTGGCGACGCTGATCAAGGGACAACTCGGGAGTTTCAATTCTTTCGTGAAGCCCGAGTTTCGTTACGGCGGGCGATCAAAATAGCAGAGAAGCTGCATAGTGGATCAACGGCACTAGAAGTCAGATTCGATATCTTGGCTGGTTCCGCAGTCTATTGGGTCAAGACCATGCGCAGGACGCTGATCTGGGAGAATGCCATCGACGCAAAAACTGGAAGCGTTGCAAGGAAAGAAAGCACCCTCTCTTTGGAGAGTTCCGACAACCGGAATGAATTGGTGGCTCTGAAGAATGTACGGCAGGAATTATCGGATGCAGTCGCTATTGCTGAGAAAGTTACAAAGGGAAATGCAATCAGTGCAACTTTGATGAAAAGGGACGGCCGATTGAACTTCATCATCCTGATCGTGAGCGGCGACCAGTTAAGAGAAGTCATCCTTGAGCCACCGACAGCGCGGCGTCCTTGACCGTCGCCATTTTGTGACTTTGGCGGCGTGGTTGGTGCCATGGAGTTCCATGTGCTTCGGTAGGCGGCCACGATCGTCCATCGGGACGGGCGCGTGCAAGCTTTACCGATGGCTCTCGGGGCCTTGCCCTCGACTTCCCACGGCGTAGATGGAACTGTTTGTTACCTAACGGGTTTTTGAAATTGTGCGGTAGTCTTCGGTGGCTGAA
Organism: uncultured Iamiaceae bacterium; assembly: GCA_964446345.1. Taxonomy (GTDB): domain Bacteria; phylum Actinomycetota; class Acidimicrobiia; order Acidimicrobiales; family Acidimicrobilacustridaceae; genus CAYUOL01. Next base: position 88,091 of record CAYUOL010000001.1, read on the forward strand.
GTGAGATCTGAGCCATGGATAGCGTTGGCCATCGGATTAGGGACATAGTCAGCCGGCATCTTGACGTTCCGCCGGAGAAGGTCGTCGACAATGCTCGCTTCATCGAGGACCTGGGCGCTGACAGCCTTGATACGATCGAGCTTCTCATAGCTTTTGAAGAGGCATTTGGCTGTGAGATTCCTGACGAGATTGCCACATCTGTCCTCACCGTAGGAGATGCGCGGAGGTATCTCGAGGACAAGGCAAACACATAGCCCAATCTTCTTGCAGGCGATTGGAGTCATTCGATGAAAATGCCTGCTCGCACGCGATTCAGCGACCCTACACATCCAGCGTCCCGCCGCGCATCATTGCATCTTGATCGGCCGCTCATAAGCTTGACTATCACATAAGCAAGCTTATAATATCACATGCTTATCGGAGATGTAAATGAGCCGCGCTTCCGTGGATCAGGATTTTTTGTTCACTCTCGCCGAACTGGCGCGAATGCTACGTGTCTATGCGGACAAGGAGGCAGGGCGCTTTGGCATAACCCGCGCACAGTGGGCGGTTTTGGCCAAGGTAGGACGCAAGGAGGGCATGAGCCAGGCGGAACTCGCCGAAGAAATGGAGATGCAACCGATCACGTTGACGCGATTGGTCGATAAATTATGTGAGAACAATTGGCTCGAACGCCGGGGCGATGCCAATGACCGTCGGATCAATCGACTCCATCTTTTGAAGGCCGGACGCCAGTTGCTTAGCAAACTGAACGGCCTGCGTTCCGAGCTTACTGCCACTGCGCTTAACGGCATTCCCGTCGCGGATGCTTACCGCCTGCTTACACAACTTGAGGAAATCAAGGAAAACGTTCGTAACGCGGTGCAGGGTGCGAACGAAGATTTGTCTAGAGAGGAGCAGCGTTATGGCTGATCCGATCCTCAAATTCCCACCGGAGCACAAGGGAGATCCGTCCGCGCCCGGCCGATCAAAGCTCGCCGGCGAGCCACGTCGACGACTGATGGCGGGCTTGCGCCGCTATCGCCGTTTCCTGCTGCTCGTGGTTCTGCCGCTGGTTGCGGTGGTGGCCGGACTTACGGTCTATCTGAACGGCGGCCGTTACGTCGGCACGGACGATGCCTATGTGGGCGCGCAGAAAGTACTGATCACGCCGGATGTCTCTGGCAAGATCGTCAGCGTTTCTGTCAAGGAGGGCCAGCTGGTGGTGCCCGGCGACACCCTCTTTCAGATCGATCCTGTGCCATACCGGCTTGCGCTGGCGCAGGCGCGCGCAAAACTCGAAGATGCCAAGACCAACCACGCCAACCTCGTCGCAAACGTCAAGCTATATTCCCAGACGCTGGAGATCGTCGGCGCGGGCATCGCCATCAAACAGCGCGACGTCGAACGCAAATCATCGCTGGTGAAAAATAATGTCGGATCGCAGCTCGATCTCGACAACACTATGACCGCGCTGGTAACCGCACAGGCGCAGCAGCAGCTGGTCCGGCAGCAGCGCTCGAATGCGCTCACCCAATTGCTTGGCAATCCTGATTTGCCGTTGGAGGAGTTCCCCGCCTATTTGCAGGCGAAAGCGGCGCTTGACGACGCGCAGCGCAATCTCGACCTCACCACGGTTCGTGCGCCAATCAACGGCACGGCCACTCAGGTCGAGCAGATCCAGCTCGGCCGCTACGTCACCGCGGGCACGCCAGTGTTTTCCGTGATGGACGTCGCCAACCCGTGGGTCGACGCCAATCCCAAAGAAAGCGACCTGACGTATGTTGCGGTCGGCCAGCCCGTTTCGCTGCAAGTCGATGCGTTTCCCAACCACGTTTTCAAGGGAAAGATTGGTTCGCTGTCCCCGGGCACCGGCGCGCAATTCGCGATTCTGCCTCCGCAAAATGCCACTGGCAATTTCGTTAAGGTGGTTCAGCGCGTGCCGGTGCGCATCTACTTCGAAGAGAACGACAAGCAGGTGCGCAAGCTGAAGGCCGGCATGAGCGTTTATGCCACCATTGACACCGGCCACAAGCGCACGCTTGCCGGCTTGCTGGGGCTGTCGGCGACGGCAAATCAGCACGAGGATTGAACCATGTCGGGTCCGTTGCCTTCGGGGCTGCGCCGTAACATGGTGACGACCTGCGCCATGACGGCAACGATCATGCAGGCGCTCGACACGACCATCGCCAACGTTGCCCTTCCTTATATGCAGGGCACGCTGTCGGCCTCGCAAGACCAGATCAACTGGGTGCTCACCTCCTACATCGTCGCTGCCGCCATCATGACCGCCCCGGTAGGATGGATCGCCAATCGCTTCGGACGTAAGCGTATCTTCATCATCTGCTCGGCTGGTTTTACCGCGGCATCGGTGCTGTGCGGGCTCGCGCAAGACATTACTCAAATGGTGTTGTTTCGCCTGTTGCAGGGTGTATTCGGTGCAGCGCTCGTACCGCTCTCGCAGGCAGTGATGCTCGACTCTTACACTTTGCAGGAGCGAGCAAAGGCGATGGCTATCTGGGGCATGGGAGTGATGTTAGGCCCGATCATGGGCCCGTCCCTCGGCGCTTGGCTTACCGAAACTTATTCCTGGCATTGGGTGTTCTTTGTCAATTTACCTTTCGGTGTACTGACAATCCTCGGCCTGTTGGTCTTTATGGACGAAACTGAGAAGGATTACACGCTGCGGTTTGATTGGTTCGGGTTTACTGCATTGGCAGTCGCCATCGGCGCCCTGCAGCTCGCGCTTGATCGTGGCGAGCAGTTGGGATGGCTCGAATCCAACGAGATCATAGCCGAGTTCATCATCTCCGGTGTAGGCTTCTACTATTTCTTCGCGCACTCGTTCACGACCCCGAGCCCGTTCATTCAATTCGCGCTGTTCAAGGACCGCAATTTCGTGACGGGGTGTATCTTCATGACCGTGATGGGATTGGTCCTGTACTCAACCATGGCGCTCGCCTCGCCCTATCTGCAAAACGTGATCGGCTATCCCATCATTACCGCGGGTATGCTGCTGGCAACCCGCGGCTTCGGGACCTTCTTGGCCATGATGATGGTCGGCCGGTTGATGCGCTTTATCGAGGCTCGAACGTTGATTGTCAGCGGCTTGGCTATGACTGCGGGCTCGCTGTTCCAAATGACAGGATGGACCGACCTGACGCAGGTGCCGGAGATCGTCGCCGTCAGCATCATCCAAGGTTTTGGCTTTGGGCTCGTGTTCGTGCCGCTCTCGACTGTTTCGTTCTTGACGCTTCCCAGCCACCTTCGAACCGAAGGCACGTCGATGCTGACGCTATTGCGCAACGTTGCCAGTTCGATCGGCATTTCCATCGTGATTGCTGAGCTCACGCAGGGAACCCGGCGCAGCTATGCCATCCTGTCCGAGCACATCAACCCATTCAACCATGCCCTTCAGATGCCCGACGTGCGCGGCATTATCAATCTGTCTACCGATGCGGGACGGGCGATGGCCGACAAGATGGTTGCCGTGCAGGCGCAAATCATTGCGTTTTCCCAAGACTATCAATTGGTCATGTTGTTTGTTGTGGCCACGATCCCGCTCGCGATCATGATCGGCTCAACAAAGGCCATGTTGCGCAAGCAAGCAGCAGGACCAGAGCACGCGGCCATGGAGTAGCGGACTCGGCCGGAGCAACGCCTTGGAAAGGTCGATCTGATCTCAATGGCGCCCACCGCCAGCCCCCGACTTCTCTCTGCCACGAATTGTTCAGGAAGAGAGGCCAATCTGGCCAACCTGGTCCGAGAGGCGGAACAGGAGCCGGTGCCGTGCAGCGTGCGCAATGATATCAGGCGCCGCAAACAATCACGGAAAAGGCTACCGCATCGAAGAAGAACTCGGCACCAAGAGCCTTCAGGCTCGCCTTGATGGCCGTGCCAAAGCCTAGGTGCCGAGGTCCTGCCGTCTCGATAAGGCAATAAGGCCGATCAGGCTGAGCTCGTTTTTCGATATTCGTGACGTCGCAAGTCGGTGCGACCGTCAGGCTTTCAGGCGCCGAGTGCTGCTAGGTGAAAGCGGGCCAGAGCTGATGGGCCGGATAACTTAAGACAGCCGCCCATCAAGGCAGAGAGCAAAGCCCGCAACTAGGTGCTCCGGACAAGCAGACGATCGACGTTTACTTTGCGGGGGCTTGGACGACGTCTGTCCGCTTAGTGTCAGTCACAGGACGCGCGCGGGTTACCAAGCGAAAGAACACCGGCACGAACAGGATAGCGACAAAAGTCGCGGCCAGCATACCGCCGATCACGCCCGTGCCGATCGAATGGCGGCTAGCGGATCCGGCGCCGGTGCTGACCGCTAGTGGCAGCACGCCGAGCACGAAAGCCAACGAGGTCATGATAATGGGGCGAAACCGCAAGCGAGCTCCCTCCACAGCGGCTTCAAAGACTGTTGCCCCCTTGCGCATGCGCTGCGCGGCAAACTCCACAATCAGAATGGCGTTTTTGGCGGCCAAGCCGATCAGGGTCACAAGCCCGATCTGGAAATAAACATCGTTGTCGATGCCGCGTAGGAAGATGGCGAGCACGGCCCCGAATACGGCAAACGGCACGGCCGTGATCACCGCAAGCGGCAGTGACCAGCGCTCGTATTGAGCGGCAAGTATGAGAAACACCATCAGAATTCCGAATAAAAAGCCCTGATAGCCGGTGCCGGCAGTGGCGAGTTCTTGGTAGGCTGACCCGATCCAACCGATCGAATAATCTGCTGACAGCGTTTTGGCCGCAATATCCTGCATCGCGGAAATGGCCTGACCAGAGGAGTATCCAGGCGCGGGCTCGCCGAGGATCTTCGCGGCTGGAAAGATGTTGAAGCGATCGACGATGTCGGGGCCGACAACTCGCTCAAGCGATACGACCGCGTTTAGCGGTACCATCGCGTTGTCGAGCGATCTAACGAAGACATGGCGCAGATCGTCAGGCGTTCTTCTGAACTCCGCCTCGGAGGAAAGGCTCACGCGAAACGTACGCCCCAACAGCGTGAAGTCGTTCACGTACAGGCTACCGAAAGTGCTTTGCATGGTGTCGAAGATAGCACTGATCGGAACGCTTAACGCTTTTGCCTTCTCGCGGTCCACATGGATACGGTATTGCGGCACGGCCGTGCTAAACGTGGTACGCACGCCGCGCAACTCAGGACGCTGAGCTGCTGCTTGTATCAAGCTGGTTGTGATCTGCGCCAGGCGATCAAGACTGCCTCCCGAGCGGTCCTGCAAATAGGCTTCGAAACCGCCTGTTGTACTGATGCCTTGGATCGGTGGCGGATTGAAGCCGATGACTACACCGTCGCGAAAGCGCGCATTCAGTGCCGAGAAGCCGGGCACCAACGTGCGGGCATCTGATCGTGGATCGGTGCGCTCGGCCCAATCCTTAAGGGTTACGAAAGCAATGCCTGAATTGGTCTTTTGAGCCAGCGAGAGCAAATCGAAGCCTGAAAAACTGATCACACTAGCAACGGCCGGGTTGGCCTTAAGCCCTTCCGTGATGGTGCTGTTGACCTCGCGCGTGCGATCGACGGCGGCGGCTGGCGGAAGCGCTGTGACGAGAAACGCATAGCCTTGGTCCTCAGCCGGCGCGAGCCCTGTCGGTACTCGGTAAAAGAGGTATGCTGTGCCGGCAAACATCATTGCAACGAGGGTCAGCGACAGCGGCACACGGCGCAGGAAGAAGCCCACAGCATCGCTATAGCACCGAGTGAGTCCTTCGAAGGCGCTATTGAACAGTCGAAAAGGCAGCCACGGTTCAGAATGACCACTCTTGAGCAGCAGGGCGGCGAGTGCAGGTGTAAGAGTAAGTGCAACGACGCCGGAAATCACCACGGACACAGCGATTGTCACGGCAAACTGGCGGTACAGTTCGCCTGCCAAGCCCCCCAGGAACGACACGGGGATGAACACAGCGCACAACACCAGCACGATGGCGATGACCGGACCACTTACTTCCTCCATGGCCTGGATCGCCGCTTCTCGCGCCGACTTCGCTTCCGCGCGCATGATCCGTTCCACGTTCTCCAGCACCACGATGGCATCGTCAACCACGATCCCGATCGCCAAAACCAAACCGAACAGCGTGAGAAGATTTATGGAAAAGCCGAGCACATACATGCCGGCAAAGGTACCGATAATAGAAACCGGGATGGCGATGACCGGAATCAACGTAGCTCGGACATTCTGGAGGAACAGGAACACGACCGCCACGACCAGAATGATAGCCTCGACGAACGTCTTGATCACTTCGCGAATGGACGCTTCGACGAAGCGGGTGGTGTTGAACGGAATATCGTATGTAAGCCCCTCCGGAAAACGCTGGGCGAGGCGGTCCATGGTTTGCCGCACTGCGGCGGCCACCTCCAGCGCATTGGCGTCCGGCTGTAGGTAGATACCGATGGGGACCGCTGGCGCCCCATTGTAGGTCGCCGAAAAAGCGTAGTTGAGCGCGCCAAGCTCGACGCGCGCGACGTCCTTTAGCCTCAACGCCGCGCCTTTCTCGTCGGAACGAAGGATGATGTTCTCGAACTCGCGGGTATCTATGAGCCGCCCCGGGGTACTGACGGAATACGTGAATGGCTCAGCGCCGGGCATCGGTTCTTCCCCGAAGCGGCCGGCAGCGAACTGCGCATTCTGTTCGCGTATCGCGGCGGCGATGTCTCCGATGGCGAGATTGTACTGCGCGACCTTGTCCGGACGAACCCAGATGCGCATGGAGTAGTCGGACGCCCCGAACAGCGAGGCATCGCCGACACCGGGGAGCCGACGAAGCTCATCGATCACATTCACAAGCGCATAGTTGCCGATGAAGATCGTGTCGTAACGACCAGCGGGAGACGACATGGTCACAAGCTGCAGGATCGTGCTCGAGCGCTTTTGCACCGTTACGCCCTGACGGTTGACCTCAATCGGCAGGAATGGAGCCGCACGCTGGACGCGATTGCTGACGTTAATGGTCGCCTGGTCCGAGTTGGTACCGATCTCGAATGTGACGGTCAGGCGCATCGTCCCACTATCCGTTGACGTTGATCGCATGTAGAGCATGCGCTCAACTCCATTGATCTGCTGTTCGAGCGGCGCCGCGACCGTCTCGGCAATGGTTTGTGCGGTAGCGCCCGGATAACTGGCGGTAACAACGACTTCGGGAGGCACGATCTGCGGATACTGCGCGATCGCAAGCACACGCATTGAAACCAGGCCTGCAAGCACGATGACGATGGATAGTACGGAGGCAAGAACTGGCCGGTCGATGAAGAAGCGGGAGATCATTTGGCGCCTTTCTTCGGCGGGTTGCCCTCGCGCGACGGCAGGTTGGCCGGAACTGGTCGGACTGGCGCCCGAGGCCGCACCCGCATGACACCGTCAACCATTAGTTGTTCGCCCGCCTTCAGGCCATCCTCAATCACCACACCGGCGTCGAGCTCTCGGCCGATTTTAATCGGCCGCGCCTCCGCCTTGTCGTCGGCGCCAAGCACATAAACAGAGGCACCGCGCGGCCCCTGCATGACCGCTTGTTTGGGAATGATAATCGCATCAGGAAGGGTGACGCCATGGAGCCGGACCCGCACGAATTGGCCAGGCAGAATCGTGCCGTCGGCATTCGGAAAGATGGCGCGGAACTGGATCGTTCCCGTCTGAGAATCGATAATGCTGGCTGACAAGTCGAGCTTCCCGGTGTGCGGATGTTTGGTTCCCTCGGCATAGTGAAGCTCGACCGAGACGTCCTTCCGCGCGATCGGAACAGCGCGCTTTCGGTTCATGCTGCGTAGCGACTGATAGTCCGCATCTGTGAGCGCGAAGTGGACATAAGCCGGATCGAGTGGGGTGATAGTCGTCAGCAAGGTCTGCTGCGCAAGAATGAGAGTGCCCTCCGGTGGCGAGCGCAGACTGGTCATGCCGGCTACTGGCGCTTTGATGGTCGTATATCCGAGATTGAGCGTCGCATTGCCGACCTCGGCTTGAGCGAGCTTTACCGACGCTTCGGCGGCATCACGCGCGCCACGGGCGTCGTCGAGCTGCTTTTGAGTGGTCACCTGACGGATCGCCAGCTCTTCGACGCGCCGAAAATTCTGCTCGGCCTGGACGAAGTTGGCCTGAGCCTGCGCCAGTTGAGCTTGCGCACGATCCAACGCAACTTGGTAAGGACGGGGATCAATGCGGAAAAGGACCTCGTCTTCCTTCACCCGGGCACCTTCCGCATACTCGCGCTTAAGCAAAATGCCGCCCACCTGCGAGCGGATCTCAACGTCGCGGACACCGGCAACGCGACCAGCATAGATCAGGGGAAGCTCGACGGTCTGTGGTGTGACGGTGATCACCCCCACCTCGGGCGGTGGCGCTGGCCTCGCCGTTGTCGCAGGCGGTGCCGCGCGCATAGCATGCCAAGCGTAAGCCGTCGCGGCTATGCCTACGGCGACTAACAGCAGCGCAAGGCTACGTCTGTACATCTTGGCCGACCTACGTCATTTAGACTGGGCAGTCTAAATGGGTACCCAACCTATGCCAATGCGTCAAGAAACGGAACCGACAAGACGACGGTCATCCGGTCGACATGACATCCATGTGGCCATACTCAAAGCGGCATCAGAACTCTTCGGTCGACAGGGCTTTTCCGCCACTTCCATGGACGAGATCGCGCTTAAGGCAGGGGTGGCCCGCCAAACGATCTACAATCACTTCTCAGGAAAGGATCAGGTGTTCCAAGCCTTGGCAGAGTACTTCGCCGATCTGGTAACCGCCTCGCTGCCCGAGTTTGCGGACGGCTCGGACCTAAGCTCTAGCCTCATCGATCTGGCCCGTCGCATTCGTTCGCAACTGCTCGCCCCCACTTCGATCGCCTTGCACAGGGTGCTAATCTGGGAGGCGCCGCATTTTCCAGAACTCGCCAAGGCGGTGTATGCGGCTGGTCCCCACCGGTTGATTTCCCAGCTCGCGACGCAACTTGCGGCGAAGTCGTCAAGGCGCCTTTCGCCGGCCGAAGCGATGCACGCGGCAGAGCAGTTTGTAGGTATGATCCTCGGGCGCAGCCAACTCCGAGCCCTCCTCGGCGTAGGCGAGCCCACTGAGGCCCATGCCGCAGCACGTGTCGAACAGACGGTGGAAGCGTTCCTAAAAGGATGGGATCTTGGCTGATCTTGCCCCTGTTTGCCCTCTGTACCGGGTTTGGCCCCGCTTGGGGCGCCGCGCACCCGTTCGGTGCGAGCCCGTCGAGGCTCGTGCGGGGTCGGCTGGTGTTTTAGTCGATCCTTCCATTCCTTGATGATCTGCGGGCCTCGATGACATTGGTGAACAGGTGCTCGTCGGGACGCTGGTCGCGCAACCAGTCCTTGAAGCTTTCCACAAACCCATTCCGGCGGCTTGCCGGGGGAGATGTATTGCCACTTCATCCCGAGGTCTTCCTGCCTGGCCGACATGGTGTTTGAGGTGAACTCGGTGCCTTGTCGCTGACGATCATGCGGGCTTGGCCTCGCGCCTCGATAACGCGGTCAAGCTCGCGGATCACCCGCAGTGCGGTGAACGAGGTATCCACGTGCGTATTCCAGCCGATCGTGATCACCCATTCCAGGCCATCGTGATCACCCATTCCAGAGCATCGTGATCACCATTTCCAGCCGATCGCGATCGCTATTTCCAGCGATCGCGATCGGGGGCAACCAGGCGGCGCGCACCGCTGACAGTCTGCAATCCGGAGATGCCCGACCGAGAGACTGTCCATGCGCCACATTCGCGAAGTTCTACGCCTGCATTACAGCGTCGGCATGTCGCAACGCGCCGTTGCCCGCAGCCTCGGGCTGGCCCAGGGCACGGTCAGTCAAAGTAACGGCTGCCGTGTTCGGATTCTTGAGGACGAGTACTTTCTTGGAGTTGACCTAGCGAAAGCGCTGAGACCACTTGGTGCAGAGGTCATCGGGCCCATTCCTGAGCTTTCCGGGCGATCGAGCCGGATAGCTTTGATGTGGCCGTACTCGATATCAATATACGAGGAAGCTCATCCTATTCGCTGGCGGACGAGCTCATGTAGCAACACCTCGGCACGGTCTGGTAAGGGCTAGACTGAAGCGCCCTTTTCAGCGGTGTAGCGCCTCAGAACTCGTCCAACGAGCAAGGCACCCCGCCACGCTGAGTACAGCGGTCACGCAGCTCGTTGGCAATCTCCTGTGTGACGTCGCGTGACCAGCCGCCGGCGGGATTGAAGGCGATTGCGCGGGCTGGATTTAGATGTCCAGTAGGTCTCGGATCAAGGCGGGCCGCTCTGTGTCCGCTTCGCGGTTTCGCGCCAAGCCCGCCCGTACTTCCCCCCAAGGTCGTCCAGCACGAGATAAATATCCCGATCGATTTGGTCTGGTACGATCGACGGTGAGCCAGCCATTACGCAACTCCATCTAGCTCTAAGTCAAAATAGCTCCTATCGTTCGTTCCTAATTAGTAAACAATCTCCTGTAACGTTGGTGGCAGCCTTGCTTGAGCTACCTCGACCACCGGCTACACGGCTTGCCGCACAGAGAGTCGCGCCTCACTTACTTGCCGTAGGACGCGTCTTACTCTCCTTCGCCCCGGTCCTCTTTCGGCATCCCTGACCGGACTTTGACGGCGGTCCGCCGGCGATGGCCAAGCCGGCCATGAAGGCTGGCGGATCCGCCGGAAAAGTTTGCTCAAGGGCAAGATCGAGGTCTTCGTCGCGCAAGGGGCTCTCCTAACAGGCCAGAAAGAACGCGAGATTGCAGACGCGGTTTCTGATCTGGAGGCGGGAGATCGGGACTGCACTGCCTCTCCTCCGTGGTGCCTTCATAGCGGCCCGGGTTTACCCCGCCTCTAGATCAGCGCGCGCCGGTGATCTAGGCAAGACACCTTGGCACGCAAGACCCCTCCTCTTGAAACCGAGGCCTCCGAGCTAGTTCATAAGTGCCGCGCAGCGAAGCGGCGCCGGATGTCGGCAAGGGCCCGGCCAAAGGCGTCGGGTCCTGGCCCGATGGGACTTGTATCCACGTTGCTCAACGAGGATGTGGTATGAGAACGCACGATCCAATGTCGCTCTGGTGGTCAAATACCGCACCGACGATCAACTCTGGAGATCACCGTCATTTTCGAGCGGAACTCGTCGGTGGCGAAGGGCCGCAAAGGCCAGGATAAGACCTCGAGCAAGATTGCCGCAAGAGAGGGCGCGTGCACCGCCCCGCGCCGTCTCCCGCTTTTGCTGAGAGAGAATGAACCAAAACAGAGTTACGCGTGCCACCTACTGCGCTCGCCTTTCGGTTAAGGGAGGTTTGACCATGGCAATGCTGCCCCTATCTCTCAAGAAGAGAGGCTAACTTGGGCAGCCGGCGCTGGGCGTCCGAAGTGGAGCGGCTCGCGCTCCAGCGGCTTCGCTGTCTCAGCGGCCGGTATAGATCGAGCTTGCATGTTCATGTTGGTCTGCTCCCGGGCGAGCCGCGCTTCGCTTGCGTAACTCGTCGAGACGGCCCGCGAGGCTTCTGGGTCACCTGGCTGGAACCGCTTCGGTTTCTTCATGGTACGCCACCGTCTTCTACCAAACCAGCGACGCACTTCTGCGTTTGCTCCAAAATCAGGGCTGTGGCCCTCGTTGTCTAGCAAGCCGCGCAGAGATCACTGTGAATGTCGGCAAGCGCCTCGTTGAATGCCTCGAGGCAACTCATCAGTTGTCCTACGTTCTGCAGGCGCGCGTGCACATGATGCCGAGCAAACGGAAGACCATCACCGGCGGCTCGCCATGCGCCATGCGAAATTGCGGTCCGACTGATTCGAACAGGACATTCACGGCGGGCAATGCCTGCTTGATCCGGTCCAAAATGCCTTCGATGTCTTCAGGCTGCAGCCGACGAGATGGGCGATCTGGCGCTGCGGTGCGGCAGGCGGCATAGGGCCAAGCTCCGTCACGATCTGGTTCTCGATTTACTGCCGGACTTGCTATGGCGCATTGCGGATCTGGTCCGCCGTCAAGGTAGGTCCGATCTTCTAAAGGCACCCTGCCGAACAGGCCGTTTTGGCTACTAATCGGAATCAAGCCCGCAAATACCGCATAAACCCTTGAACAGTTCGCGCTCCGGCCAGCCACGGCCGGCACCGTGGTAAGGCACCTGTTAGGCGCTACAAGCCAGGTAAAACGACTCGGCCCTTCTGACGTCAACATTCTTCAGACTCACCCTGAATAGCAGCCCTCTGCAGGTAAGATTGGTTCGCCATGCCGGCCAACGAGATCAGATTCGCGGTAGCCGATAGGCAGGACAGTTTGCTGGCGATAGTCATCGCCTATCGCTCAATAGGCACCGGGGCTCACAAGTCGCTGGCAGCTTATCACCACTGCAATCTACAACTAAGAATCGTCTCAATCTTGTGTACAACCGATGCACCTTTTTTCTTTCATATGGATGGTGCGGTAGTCATGGAGCGTCCCGGGCTGCTGAGGGGAGGACGGCCCCTTGGCTTGAATTTGGATCAACTTCAACAGGCAATCACAGCGGCAGATTACGGCAGCTTTCGGCAAGCCGCCGAAGTACTGTCAATCAAGCAATCGACCATTAGTCGTTCAATTCAGCTGCTCGAACACAGCTTTGGAGTCCATATATTTGAGCGATCAAGTGGGGGAGTGCGTGCGACCCCGGCCGGCCGTCACTTCTTGAGCGTAGCGCGCTCGATAGTCGAGCAGCTGGATGCGCTTGCTGCTACTATGAGGGCAAGTGGCCGTGGCGAAGCTGGCCGACTTGCAGTTGGCTTCTGTACATCTCTCGCCGCGGGCAATTTGAGAGCATCGCTGCTGGACCTTCTTCAGAGATTTCCTCAAATCGAACTCTCTACCGTGGAACGACGGCGCGCCCATCTGATGGCGGCGCTTCGTAATGGTGCGCTGGACGTTCTGATCTTGACGGGAGGGACATCATCTCAAAAAACCAGCAGAATGCCGCTTTGGAATGAGCGGGTGTTGGTCGTCTTGCCTGCGGAACATCCTCTGGCGCAGCGAAAAGTCATTTATTGGACGGACTTACGAGACGAGACGGTTATCTTGAGTCACTACGATCCGGGAAGTGAAATTGAAGATCTGTTGGTTTCAAAGCTTGTATCGCCCGATGATCGACCGAAGATTGAACGTCACGATATCAGTCGTGGCATTGTAAAGAGCCTGGTCACAATGAAGGTCGGCATCAGCCTTGTTCTGGAATCGGACGCAGGTGCCACTCTTTCCGGTCTCGTATATCGAGAACTACGGGACGGCAGTGGACCGAGCGTGTTGAACTATTCAGCCTATTGGCAAAAGGATAACGAAAATTCGGTCCTAGAAACCTTCCTGAAGCTACTCTCTGAGCGCTACCCATCACCTTGCTCGGGAAATTGACGCGCTCGGCGGGCCTTTGCAAAAGCTCGATCGGTCGCCATGAACCGAGCCAGCATCGGCGCAATCAACTTGGCAGGATCGCTTATGGTCTGTCCGGTTTGGCGGGCCAGAACCTCAGCGTAGGTTACCAGATCGCGATGTATGTTCGTCGGCAGTTCGAACGTGAGCTTGACCGGCTTAGCATCCTCGAATGCTCCTAGCTTAAGCTTCGCCATCGACCTTATCCCTTGTAAGTCTCAAGCACCAGGTCCCGATTGACGAGCACTCTCACGGGAAATCCCGGACGGATCGTCAAAGTTGGCTGGATGTTGAGATTGCGACGAACGACCTGTTGGCCGGTCTGGTTTAGAGAATCACCTGCCCCACGACGCAGCGCTTGAAGGATGGCGCCGTTGGTGCTGCTAATGTCCGGCCCAGAATTCGCCTCGGTGCCCACGGCGAGCAGGGTTGAAAGCGCAGCTGCTCCGAGCATCTCTTTCCAATGATTATCGATCTCATCCTGAAGACCGGAATATCCCAAGGCATCCACGCCGGGTTGGCGCTCCAAAACGATCGAACGCCCGTTCGGCATGATGAGCCGTGTCCAAACCAGGAGGACTCGTGACTGTCCGAACGCAATCTGGCAATCGTAGATCCCAATCAACCGCGCGCCCTGCGGGATAAGACGAGCCCGCCCTGTCGGGGTATCGTAGACATTCTCAGTTACCTGAGCCGTGATCAGACCGGGCAGATCGGAACGAATCCCAGTAATCAGAGCGGCGGGAATGATAGTGCCGGCTTGAACAACAAAGGGGGAGGCCTGCTTCATCAGACGGTCAGGGCTAGTGGTGCGTCGATCGACCGATGCATTGACGAACGCGAGTTTACGATCCTGACCGTTTTGGGCAAATGCGTCGTCAGTTGAAGTGGCTCCCGTTGGCGGCGCTTCGGCTGACGGCGCTTGACTAGGCGATGGTCGGGTAACGGTAGTAGCAAACACTTTGCTGGTACGAGCAGCTTCGCTTTCCTGGATGGCTCGTTGCTGCTCGGCATCCACTGCAAGCGGGCCAGCTTGAGTCTGTGCCGCGACAATCGGACGGCCAAGATCACCTGGTAAAGGCGGCCCTAGTCGTGGCACGTCCGGGGGAATTGAGCCGTAGTCCTTGGGTAGGCTTGCAAGCTTATCCGCCACATTGTGGTGATCGGTCGAGTAGAGTTCGTCCGAGACGGAACCCCGCTCGCGTGTTTGCAGCGCCAGAAAAACAGCAGCGGACATGAGGATCAGCGCCAAAGCAGTGCCCCCGATCAGCGCTTTGCGCGAGAGCCGTGCGACCTGCTGGCGCTCCGGCCGCAACCGAAAAGAACTCGCCATCTCTGCCTCGGGCCCCGGCCGAACGCCGTTCGTGGGCCCCTGTTCGGTGTTGCTCATCAATTTCTCCCGTCGGTTCTGACGATGCGGACCTTCTGCTGGTCTTCGCCCCCCAGCCGCAGTTCGGCTGCTGCGAACAATCGGTCGACAATCAGGACGTTGCCGAACGCCCGGTAATTGACGAGTCCCGTCTTCCCGTCGGAGTTGATGACAAACAGTGGGGGCATCTCGCCTTGCCCGATACCAGGCGAGAATTCGATGTAGACCTTGCGGCCGTCGTCAAAAGCGCTGACGGGGCGCCATGGAGGATTATCGCCCTCAAAGGCGTATCGATAGCGCCGATGGGCAGCGTCCGGAATGAAGGGTTTTGGCGGAAGCGCACGACCGCGAGCGGCCCGGTCTTCAGGATAGAACCAGGAGACCGATGGCATGTATGATTTTTCACGCGAGCGCAGTTCGATCAGGTACGTCCGCCGATCTGTGTTGAGAACGAGGTTGGTTTCGATGGCGGCTCGTGTCGGCTTGACCA
>CAYUOL010000002.1:0-56226 GCA_964446345.1 uncultured Iamiaceae bacterium
CGCGGTCTCGCCGCCGTCCCCGCGGACGGCGTGGTCGTGGTGATGCGTGTTGCCGCCGGTGCGCTGGGGAGCAGTGCGAAGTTCGACGCGGTGATCGCCGCGATCCGCAACGGAGCCGACGCGGCGATCCCGGCGGTGCCGGTGGTCGACACCATCAAGCGCGTCGAGGGCGACCGCGTGGTCGAGACGCTCGTGCGCGACGAGCTCGTCGCGGTGCAGACGCCGCAGGCGTTCGACGCGCGCGCGTTGCGCCGCGCCCACGCGTCGGGCGCCGAGGCGACCGACGACGCGGCGCTGATCGAAGCGGCCGGCGGCACGGCCGTCGTCGTCCCCGGCGAGGCGACCAACATCAAGATCACCCTCCCGACCGACTTCGCCCTCGCCGAGCTCTGGTCCACCCCCTGAACCCCGCGCTTCCGCCCAGAGCGGCGGGGTGGTGGGGGCGGGACATTCGCCAGGGGCGTCGCGGCGTCGGTACGTTGTCGCGATGTCCGTCCGCGTCGGCCAGGGGTTCGACATCCATGCCTTCACCGACGATCCCACCCGCGTCCTGGTGCTGGGCGGCGTCACGTTCGACGGCGCCCGGGGGCTGGTGGGGCACAGCGACGCCGACGTGATCGCCCATGCGTGCGCCGACGCCCTGCTGGGCGCCGCCGGCCTCGGGGACATCGGGCAGCACTTCCCCGACACCGATCCGGCATGGCGCGGGGCCGACAGCATCGCCCTGCTGGCCGAGGTCGCGCGGATGGTGCGCGCCGAGGGCTACGAGATCGGCAACGTGGACTGCGCCGTCGTGTGCGAGACCCCGAAGCTGGCGCCCCACCGCGACGAGATGCAACGCCGGCTGAGCGACGCCGCCGGCGCGCCGGTGACGATGAAGGGCAACCGGGCCGAGGGCCTCGGCGCCCTCGGCCGCACCGAGGGGATCGCCGCGTGGGCGGTCGCCGTCGTGACCTCGACCACCCCGCAGAAGGCAGCCACCCCATGAGCCCACGAGCGAAGCCGACCAAGGGCGGCCGTCCCAAGGTGTCCAACGCCAAGGCGGCGAAGGCGAACCGCCCCAAGGCGGCACGCGCGGCCGCCCGGCCCGCTCCGGGGCCGGGGCGCGGTCGGGGCGGGGCGCAGAGCACGCGCGGTGCGAAGCGCAAGCCGGCGGCGACCGAGACCGTCGCGTCGGCGTCGGCGTCGGCCTCTGGATCGACGGGCCGGCGCTACGGCAGCGTGCGCGACACGGGCCGGGCGGGTGGCGATCCGCTGCGGATCAAGGCCGTGACCCGGGGGCTGGGCGGGGACCAGGTCGAGGGCCGCCAAGCGGTGCGCGAGCTGCTGCTGGCGGGCCGGCGCAAGGTGCACGAGATCTGGATCGCCACCGATCAGGACGAGGCGGTGGTGCTCGACGACATCGCCGAGCTGGCGCTGAGCCTCGGGGTGCCGGTGCGCGACGTCGCCCGGTCCAAGCTGTACGCCCGTGCCAAGACCGAGGCGCCGCAGGGCATCCTCGCCCTCGCCCATCCGTTGCCCGAGGCGGACGTCGACGACCTCGTCACGAAGGCGCGCAAGGGCCCCCGTCCCTTCCTGCTGCTCGTGGACGGGGTGACCGACCCGGGCAACCTGGGCGCGCTGCTGCGCACGGCCGAAGGCGCCGGGGTGACGGGCGTGATCCTCCCGAAGCACCGGGCGGTGCACGTGACCCCGACGGTGACGAAGACCGCCGCCGGCGCGGTGGAGTACCTGCCGATGGCCGTGGTCGGCGGCCTGCCGGCGACGATCACGAAGCTGCGCGACGCGGGCGTGTGGGTGATCGGGCTCGACGAGGGCGGCGCCGAGACCTTGTTCGATCTCGCCCTCGGCGACGAGCCCGTGGCGCTGGTGCTCGGGGCCGAGGGCAAGGGCCTCTCGCGGCTCGTGCGGCAGCGGTGCGACGTCGTGGCGTCGATCCCGCTCGGCGGTCGCCTCTCGTCGCTCAACGTGGCGGCGGCAGGCGCTCTGGCCTGCTTCGAGGTGGCGCGCCGGCGTCACGCGATCCACGGGTGACCCCGACCGCGACGGCGAGCGCGCGACCGGTCAGGGCCGCGCCGGCCGCCGGGTGACCACGCGCGAAGATGGCTGCTCCATGGGCAGGGACCACGTGACGCACCCCACCCCGCTGGCCGCGCCCGTCGGGCCCCGCGCGGGACGCAGCGCGGCGAGCCGTCGGGCGCGCCGCGTCGCGGCCCTGGCCGTGTGCACGGTGCTCGCGGCCGCGGCGTGCAGCGGCTCGAAGAGCGACGGGGCCGGACCCTCCGGCACCTTCCCCACGGCGGGCACCTCGCCGCCGGCGGCGGGTGCCGCCTGCACGGACCCGGCCGGCGACCTCGCCACCGATTCGAAGAACGGCGGGGCGCTCAGCGAACCCGCCGGCATCGACATGACCCACGCCGAGGCCGTGCTCACCTCGACGTCGCTCAAGGTGTCCTTCGAGACGGTGGGCATGATCGACAGCGCGCCGGTGCCGACCTTCATCGTGGGCCAGGGCCGCGCCGGCAACGACGTGAGCTTCGAGATCCGCGCCGCTCCGGTCGGCCCGCCGCCGAGCCCGCCGTGGGCGCTCACCCTCGCGACGTTCCGCGGCGGCAACGAGGGACGGGCGCCGTTGCAGACCCCGGTGACGGTCAAGGACAACACGATCAGCTTCGAGATCCCGTTGAAGGACCTGCCGCCGGTGGCCACGTTGATCTGGCAGTTCGGTTCGAGCTCGGGGGAGGGCGACACCGCGACCTACGACGACTGCAACAACTTCAGCGCCCCCTCGGACTCGACGGGGACGAGCGTGCCCGCGACGGTCCGACCGACGTCCTCGACCGCACCCCCCACGACCCAGGCCCCGATCCCCTTCGGGCAGGAGCAGATCTACCGCACGACGGGATCCAAGATCACCGTGTACGGCGCGCAGTTCCCGGTGCCGAACGCCAAGCCCGTCCCCGAGAACTTCGAGCTGAGCAAGGACGTCGCCCCGGCGACCGTCGACGTGCAGGTGTGCGCGGGGACCAACGGCACCGAAGCCCGCGGCGCGTACTTCCAGGTCAAGACCGCCGACAACCGCGTCTACTCCGTGCCGGTCATCCCGTACAACGCCGTCGACTCGCCGTTCCCCCAGTCCCGGGTGCTGCCGCCCAACGACTGCATCCGCGGCTACGTGACGTTCCTCATCGGCAAGGACTCGCCGATCGCGCAGGTCTTCTACAGCCCCGAGTCGAGCGCCCGGAACTTCCTCGCCTGGAAGGCCTGACGCGGCGTCGTCGTCTCCCGGGTCCAGCCGGGGTCCGCCGGGTCCGGCTGTGTCCGGCCGGCGTCGCGGGTCACTCGGTACGCTGCGCCGATGCCCGAGCGCGAGGACGAGCCCGACCCGAGCGCGCCGCCGGACGTGGTGCTCCCCACCCCGACGGAGATCGACGCCGGGCCGCTGACCCTCGTGCAGTACCGCTTCGAGCACGTCTACCGGCGTGACTCCGTCGAGTACAACCGCATCGTCAACCTCACCGACGCCGTCGTCGCGATCGCGCTCACGCTGCTGGTGCTGCAGCTGGCGGTGCCCGCCCTCGCCGACGGCGCGCAGGCGACCAACGAGCTCGTCATGGATGTCCTCCGTGACCTCTACGCGCCCGCCCTCGCGTTCACGCTCAGCTTCGTGATCATCGCGTTCTCCTGGTTCGGGCACCACCGCTTCGTCGACCGTCTGAACGGCTTCGACAACGCGATGATCCTGTGGAACTTCTGCTACCTGTTCACCCTCGTCCTCGTGCCGTTCGCGTCCGACCTCGTCGGCAACTACGGCGACACCGATGCGGCCCTCGTCCTGTACGCGGTCGTGATGGCGCTGCTCTTCGGCATCGACTTCCCCGGGCGCATCGTGGCCCACCGCCACGGCCTGCTCGGCGACCACTACACCCGCAAGCAGTGGTGGGCGCACGGCCTGCTCGCCCTGTCGGCGTCGGTGGTGTTCCTGGTGTCGATCCCGGTGTTCCTGCTGACCGACGGCGCCGTCGGCGCCGCGTTCTGGATCCTCATCTGGCCCTTCAGCGTGGTGGTCGGACGTTGGGTGGTGCGCGTGGACGCGGAGGCAGCCGCGCAGCACGCGGCGGCGACGCCACCCGCGGGGTGACCGACGGCGGAAGGACGGGTCGACCGGCGGGGCGGCGGACGGGGGGCCTTCGTTCGGGCTCGGGTGGAGGGAGAACGAAGGGTCCGGCGAACGTGGATGTGCGCCCGCGCCGACCATCGTGTTCGATGGGGAGGTGGCCGAGGCCGACGGGACGCGGGAGCAGGCGCTGCGAGCGACCCTCGTGCGGATCCTGCAGGATGCACACGCCGGGGAGCTCGCCGCGGCCTACGCGTACCAGGGTCACTCGCGTTCGCTGTGGCGCCACCCGGCCGCCCGCGCGGAGGTCGAGCGGATCGAGGCCGCCGAGTGGCACCACCGGCGGCTCGTCGCCGCCTTGCTCGTCACGCTCGACGCCCGGCCGCGCCGCCGGCGGGAGTGGCTCATGGCCGCCACCGGCCGGTTCTTCGGTGGGCTCTGCTTCCTCGGCGGCTGGTTCGGCCCGATGTACGCGGCCGGCCGGCTCGAGTGGATGAACGTCGGGCAGTACGAAGCGGCGCACGACGCCGCCGAGCAGCTCGGGCTGGTCGACGCGGCGAACGAGCTCGCGGCGATGACGGCCGAGGAGGAGCGGCACGAGCGGTGGTTCGGCGATCAGTGCCGCGACCACTGGATGCTGCCGCTCGCGGCCCGGCTCTTCCGCTGGCGACCACCGGAACCGGTCACGGTCGCGGCGACCAGCTGACCGTCCGCTCGGCGTCGAGCCGCAGCCGGTCGGGTCCGGGACGGCCGGCCGCGAGATGGCGGTCGCGCGGCGTCGGGTCGCACGGTGTCAGGTGTTGCTGCAGACCGCGCCGTGGGTGTCGACAGGCGGGTCGGCGATCTTCAGCTGCACCGAGATCCACGGCAGCGAGTTGGCGAACGCTTGGACCCAGAACGCGAAGTCGTGCCCGCCGGTGCGCGTGAGGACGCACGTCTGCATGCCGGCCGCCGCGGCCAGCTGGGCGACGCTCTTGGTGGCCGGGAGCGGGTCAGGGTCCTGCAGCCCCACCTCGAACCACCCCGCCGTGCCCTTGAACGACCGCTTCGGGAGCAGCTTCGTGGGGTCGTGCGCGTCGTACGCCTTCTGGTCCCCGCCGAACACCTCCTTGAGCGCGTTGGCCGGCGGGTCGAGCGTCGGCTGGGCGTCGCCCGAGTAGTCGGCGAACACGCTGAAGAGGTCGGGGTGGCGCACCGTGAGCATGAGGGAGCAGAAGCCGCCCGCGGAGAGCCCGGCGACCCCCATCGAACCGGGACCGGTCGTCGTGCGGTACTTCGCGCTCATGTAGCTGGGGACGTCGACGGTGAGGTACGTCTCGCTGTCCCCCAGGCGTCCGTCGACGCACTGCGTGTCGGCCCCGGTGACCCCGGAGAGGTCCGGCATGACGATGATCGGCGTCTTGCCGTTGTTCTTCGCCGCGTAGGCGTTGGCGGTCGCGGGAGCCGCGCCCGACTCGTTCCAGTTCTCGGGCCCTCCCGGTGTGCCGTGCAGCATCATCAGCACGGGCAGGTGCAGGGTGGGGTCGGCGAGGTACGCGGGGGGCACGTAGACGTAGGCGTCGCGGACGGCGAACTTGGAGGTCGTCCCGGGGATCGTCACCTTGGTGACGGTGCCGCCGGCGGGCATCGGCGTCGTCGTGCCCGGCCCGCGCGGCCCCTTCGGCGCAGTGGTGGTGGCCCCCGGCGCCGCCGTGGTGGTCGGCGGGGCACCCCCTCCGCTCGTGCCGGCGGACGGCGGGCCGCTCGTCGCCGTCGTGTCCCCGGCGCCGCACGCGGCGGCCGCGAGTGCCGCCGCGGCGAGGAGCACCCCGGGAAGGCGCCCTGCGCGTGGTGCGCGGCGCGGGCCGGATCGAGGGTCGTCGTGGCGCGGGCGGCGAGGCATGGACCGCTCATTCTGCCCGTCGCGTCGCGGTCCGGCTCGTCGCCGTCCCGATCGCGGCGACGGCGGGTGAGGCGCGACCGCACCGAGGGGGCGCCCGCGGCGGGAGGGGAAGGGTCCGGGGCCAGCGATGGGCCGGGCTAGGGGAAGGTCCAGCGGGTCGCCCCGCCGGGCTCGATCGTCTCGAGCGCCGTCGCGGCGGACACCCGCAGCCGGTAGACGCGCCAGGGCGGCGGTCCGGCCGAAGGCGCGCTGAAGTCGGCCGTGAGCGCCGTGCCCGAGTCGTCGACGCGGCAAGGCCAGCCGTCGTCGGCCCACACCTGCGCCAGCTCGGCCACGGTCGGTGCATCGGTGACGAGCTCGGCCTCGCCCTCCACCACGAGGTCGAACGCGTGCGTTGCGACGCTGAGCGTGCAGCGCGGATCGCGCGCCAGGTTGCGTCCCTTGCGGGTGCGCTCGCCCGTCTCGAACCAGAACGAGCCCTCGCGCCAGACGGCACCGATGCCGGTCACGTGCGGCCGGCCGTCTTCGTCGATGGTGGCGAGCCAGCAGGTGTGGCGGTCCGGCCCGCCCGTGCCGGGCGCCTGGGTCAGGCCCGCCGCGAGGCGATCGGCGATCGGCCCCCAGGCGAGCGGGGCGAGGTCGTACAGCTCGGCGAGGTTGGTGACGAGCATGGGCGTCTCCCAGGGGGTGCGGGCGGGTCGGCGTCGGAGGAGCAGACGGGGTGGGCGGCGCGGGTTCATCGCTCGCGCGTGCGGCGCCCGCTTCAGGTGCTCGAGAGGTTCTCGCAGACCGCTCCGTTGAGGTCCTTCGGCATCGGCGTGAGGCCGAGCTTCGCGGAGAGGAAGGGCAACGAGTTGCGGAACGCCTGCTCCCAGAAGCCGAAGTCGTGACCGCCCGGCCGGATGAGCGTGCAGGTCTGGATGCCCGCCGCCGCGGCTTGCTTGGCCACCGCTCGCGTCGGCTCGAGCGGATCGGGATCCTGCTCGCCGACCTCGAACCACCCGGACAGCTCGGGGTAGCGCTGGCCCCGCAGCAGCTTCGTCGGGTCGTGCTCGTCGTAGGCCTTCTGGTCGCCGCCGAACACCTCCTTCAGCGCGTCCTTCGGGGGATCCAGCGTGGGCTGGCTGAAGCCGGAGTAGTCGCCGAAGGTGCTGAAGAGGTCGGGGTGGCGCAGCGACAGCTGCAGCGAGCAGAAGGCCCCGTCGGAGAACCCGGCGACGCCCATCGTGTCGGGCCCCGTGGCCGGGTGGAAGGTGGCGCGCACGAAGGCGGGCACGTCCTCGGTGAGGTACGTCTCGGACTGCCCACGGGAGCTGTTGACGCAGAGGGTGTCGTTGTTGGTGTCGCCGGCCGAGTCGGGCATGACGAGGATCGGGGTCTTGCCGTCGTGCGCCGCGGCGAAGGCATCGGCGACCTCGTCGATGTTCCCCGCTTGCGCCCAGTTCTCGGGGCCGCCCGGCACGCCGTGCAGCATCAGCAGCACCGGCAGCTCGGGCGACGGGGTCGCGAAGTAGGCGGGGGGGAGGTACACGTACGCGTCGCGGGCCGGGAAGCCCGACTTCGTCCCGGGGATCGGCGTGTGCACCGTGTACCCCTTCGCCGGAAGCTGGCCCGTGCGGGCGACCTCGTCGCTGATCTTGTTCAGCTCGGGCAGGCCGAGCTCGTTCTCGGCGACCTTGCCCAGCAGGTTGCTCACGGTCGGGTAGTAGCGGTAGTGCCGGTTCACGACGACGCCCAGCAAGAGCACCATGGAGATCGTGGCGAGCACGGCGGTGGCCCGCTGCCAGTTGGCGTCCTTCCGCCACCCGGTGACGGCCACGACCAGCGCGAACACGACCAAGCCGACCAGCAGGTAGAAGAACGTCGGGAACGCGTAGGGGATGAGCTTGAACCGCTCGTTCACCAACAGCACCACGAGGGTGAACCCCGCGGTGATGGGCACGGCCAGCCCCAGCTGGTGCTTCCAGCGACCGTCGCGCCACCCGATGCTGAGCAGCAGCAGGAGGGGGCTCACGACGATGACGAACCAGGGGATGAAGCCGTTGACGAGAGATGCTTCACCCATGGCCCTGGCCTGTTCCCATCGCGCCTTCGTCTCCGCCGAACGTGATCGGCGACCATACCAAAGCGGCCTCGCAACAGATCGGCACCTGTGCGCCGCCCATCATCGGCGCGAGTGCGAGCAAGGATTGCGGATCGGTTGCGTGCCTGCGGATCGGCGCCTAGGGTGCGCCCCGATCACGGGGGGCGTAGCTCAGTTCGCAGAGCGCGGCTTCGGCCGAGACAGAGGTTCAAATCCTCTCCCCTCCACTCGGTAGCGGTGAACGTGACGTACCTTCGAGCCATGGACGACCGACGCGGCGAGTGCCCGGGCCCATGAGCACCGACGAGCAGTCGAGCGCGCCCCCGGCTGCGGCCCCTCCGTCGGCCGCCGCTGATCCCGCCGCGACCGCGAGCTCCGCAGATCCTCGAGCCTCGTCGGCGCCGGCGCCCGCGGCCGCCGACGGCGAGGCGGCGAAGACGAGCGGGCGGGACCCGGACTCGAAGCTCGCGCGCCGGGCCCGGTACCTGCAGGAGGCACCGGGGCGGATCCTGCGCACGTACCCCGCCACCGTCGCCCTCGTCGTCGGTTGCCTCGTGGTGCAGGTGCTCTCCGGTGCGGCGTGGAGCACGCTGGCGGAGCACGAGACGTTGAAGACGCAGGTGAGCTACGGCGCGCCGGCGCTCGCATCGGGCCGCGTGTGGACGTTCCTCGTCGGCATGTTCTTCGCCCCCACGTTGCTGTGGGTGTACATCCCGATCCTCGTCCTCCTGGCCGCGGTCGCCGTGCCCTACGAGCGGCGCGCGGGCCACGTCCGGCTGCTGGTGGTGGTCATCGGCGGGCAGATGATCGGCACGTTCCTCACGGCCGTGGCGCTGCTGCCCTTCCGCGAGAGCACCTGGATCTGGGCGCACTCGCTGGCCCACACCACCGATGTCGGCATCTCCGGCGGCGTGATGGCGCTCGTGGGCGCGCTCAGCGCCCTCATGCAGCCGTTGTGGCGCACCCGCGTGCGGGTGGCGCTCGGGGCGTACCTCATCGCGATGGTCCTCAACTCCGGCTACATCTGGGACGTCGAGCACCTCTTCTCGTTCGCGACCGGGTTGGTGCTCGGTCCGCTCCTGGTGGGCCGCATGCCCCGGCTGCCGCGGTACGACTTCAACAAGCGGGCGCAGCGGGCGCTCGTCGCGCTGATCATCGCCGTCATCGCCATCAGCGGCATCGTCGACGCCGTGAACCCGGGCAACGGCGGGCCGTTCTACGACACGGGTGTGCAGCACGAGTCCACCGAGCTCTCGATCGGGCTGATGATCTTCTCGCTGATGCTGCTCGCCGCGGCCGACGGCCTGCGGCGTGGGCACCGCGTCGCGTGGATCTTCATCACCATCCTCACAGTGCTGTCGGTGCTCGCGCTCGTGGACGCGCCGAGCAGCGCCGAGCGCACCGCCGATCTCGTCCTCAACGGCGCGCAGCTGCTGCTGCTCCTGCTCACCTTCCGGGCGTTCCGCGTGCGCTCGCGCCAGCAGTCCGTGCGCAAGGCCGGGCGCCGACTCGTCAAGGTCGTGCTGTTCCTCTTCGTCTACACCGCGCTCGGGTTCGCGGTGCTGCAGGACGACTTCACGCCCGACGCCACGCTGGGCACGATGCTCGGCGAGTTCGTCGCCCGACTGTTCTTCACGACGACCGACACCATCCAGCCGGCGACCACGGCAGCCCGGTGGTTCCTCGGCTCGATCGGGGCCATCTGGCTGGGTGCCCTGGTCATCACGATCATCGGCCTCATCTACTCCTCGCGGCGGGTGCGCCCCCAGGCCGAGGACCACGCGCGCATGCGCGAGATGCTCCACACCTACGAGTCGTCGTCGATCGCGTGGATGCTCACGTGGAAGGGCAACACCGACTGGTTCTCGAGCAACGGGAAGACGGCGATCGGGTACCGCCGGGTGGGTTCGGTGGCGCTGGCGCTCGGCGACCCGGTGGGCCCGATGGACGAGCGCCTCGCCGCCCTGGCCGAGTTCGACCGGTTCTGCTTCGACCACGGCTGGATCCCGTGCTTCTTCGCGGCCGGCGAGGAGACGGCGGCCATGGTCGCCGAGGTGGGGTGGCAGGCGATCCAGGTGGCCGAGGACGACATCGTCCCGCTGAAGGACCTCGCGTTCAAGGGCAAGTCGTGGCAGGACATCCGCACCGCGATGAACAAGGCGGCCAAGTCCGACATCACGCTTCAGGTGCTCACGTGGGAGGACGCCCGCCCCGTCGTGCGCGACCAGCTGCACGCGATCAGCGAGGGCTGGGTGTCCGACAAGTCCTTGCCCGAGATGGGCTTCACGCTCGGCACGTTGCGCGAGGCGGACGACCCCGAGGTGCGCCTGCACATCGCCGTCGCGGCCGACGGCACCATCGAGGGCTTCACCTCGTGGATGCCGGTGTGCCGCGACGGGGAGGTGGTGGGGTGGTGCCTCGACCTGATGCGCCGTCGCGACGAAGGTGAGTTCCGGCCCGTGATGGAGTTCCTCATCGGGGGCTCGGCGATGCAGTTCAAGGAGGAGGGCTTCGAGTTCCTCAGCCTGTCGGCGGCGCCCCTGGCGAAGGCCCCCGACAAGCTCGGCGAGAGCAGCGACCAGGTCGTGCTGCAGCGGCTGCTCGACTTCCTCGGCGACGCCCTCGAGCCCTACTACGGGTTCCGGTCGTTGCTGGCCTTCAAGACCAAGTTCCAGCCCATCAACAAGTCGATGTACCTCGTGTTCCCCGACGAGGGTGCGCTGCTCGAGATCGGCATCGCGATCGCCCGCGCCTACATGCCCGAAGCCACCGCGTGGGACTGGGCGAAGATGGGCGCCGAGATGGTCACCACGCCGTCGGCGTGAACGCAGCTGCGTTGGGCTGGGGCGGCCTCGCTGCGCACCGCAGGACCGACCGGGTCGGTTCGGCTCCCGGTTCCGGGCGACCGGTTCCTCGCTGCGCTCGGGCTCGCCCGGTCAGCCGTCGGGGTGCAGGCGCCGCTCGGGGAAGGGGTCGTCGTCGATGACGCCGCCCGCTTCGACGAACTCGGCCACGTACTCGAAGCCGATCCGGGCGATGGCGGCGCCGATCCGCTCGTAGGCCTCGTCGGGCAGGTTGGCGAGCGACACGCGGATCGACCACTCGGGGGCGTCGAAGCCGCCGCCGTTGAGCAGCACCACCGACTCCTGCTCGGCGAGGCGGAACACGAAGTCGACCGGTTCGTAGTTGCCCACGACGAAGCTGGCGAACCCCGGGCCGTAGGTGCGCTTGGCCCACGCCTGCAGGTCGAGCTCGACGTAGTAGCCGGCGCGCAGCGGGTCGTGGGGCAGCTCGACCCCCGTGCCGACGGTCAGCAGGCGCAGGCGCTCGGCGAGGATCTCGCGCAGCCGGTCGCGGTACGTGTTCTCGGTGTCGGTGAGCTCGGCCAGGGCGAAGAGCACCATCTGCACCTGCTGGGGGAGCGACAACCCGGCCGTGTGGTTCAGCGCGACGTGGCGGCTGTCCGCGACGACGCGGTCGATGAAGCGGAGGTTGCCGGGTTCGATGGTGATCGTGGCGTAGCGGTGATCGAGCACCGCCTTGGTGTCCTCCGGGAGCGCCGCGAGCATGCGGTCGATCACGTTGTCCTCGTGGAGCGCGATCACCCCGAGGCGCCAGCCGGTGCACCCGAAGTACTTCGAGAACGAGTACACGCCGATCACGTTCTCGGGCACGACGCTCAGCAGCGACTGGAAGCCCGGCACGAACGAGCAGTACACGTCATCGGTGATCACGATGAGGTTCGGGTTGGCCGTGCGGATCACGTCGGCCACCCGAGTGAGCGTCTCGGGTCGCATCATCACCGACGGCGGGTTGCTCGGGTTGACGAGGAACAGGGCCTTGATGCTCGGGTCCGCGAGCTTGTCGATCTCCTCGTCGGGGTACTGCCAGCTGTGGAACCCGGTCTCGTCGAACTCGGATGCGTGCAGCGGGACGACCTCGAACCGGTACTGGGGCAGCTGCGGGATCTCGATGTACGGGGTGAACACGGGGAGGCCGATGGCGATGCGATCACCCTGGGTCAGCAGCTGGTTCGTGAGCAGCGTCTCGAAGATGTAGCACATGGCCGCGGTGCCGCCCTCGACCGCGAAGAGGTCGAAGCGGCCGGGCACCTCGGTGGCGCCGCAGAGCTCGCCCACGAGGTAGTCGTGCACCACCTGCTCGGTGCACCGCAGCATCCGATCGGGCACGGGGTAGTTGTCGCCGATGATCGCGTCGGTCAGCTCGTGGACCCACGCGTCCGCGTCGAAGCCCTTGCGCAGCACGCCGTAGGCGACGGTCTCGAGCAGCAGATCGACGCCGGGGTCACCGGCGCGCGCGGCGAGGAACGCGTTCAGGCGGTCCGCGATGCCCGTGGCCTCGGGCATGCCCCCGAGGCCGGGTTCGTCCCACACGCGGCGGGACTCGGTGAGGCCGAACTGGCCGAGGAGGAAGAACGCGTCGCGTGGCGTCGTGGCGATCCAGTTCGGGTTGCCACGGCCGGCCTTCAGCATGAGCTTGCTGTCGTGCAGGTCGGCCAGCTCACCGAGCTTGGTCTTGAGCTCGAACGGGCTGAGGCGCTCGTAGAGCACCTCGACGTCGCGCGACACGTGCGGGAGCTCGGTCAATGGTGCCTCTCAGGGTGCCTCTCAGCGATGGGCACGGCGGGTCGCGAGCGAGAGCGGTCGCGCCGAGGGTCCCGGAACCGGCGGCCCCGGGTTGCGAGCGAAGCGGCCCCCGCCCGTACACTCGTCGCTTCGATGCGTACGGGAACGGAGCGGCATGGTACCAGCAGCATCTGCGGCTTCGCCGAGGCGCGTCCGCGCCGCATGAGGCGCATGAGGGGGGCGGGCCGGCTCCGCGTCGGAGCCGTCGTCGGTGCCCTGCTGCTCGTGCTCGCCGCCTGCAGCGCCGCGTCGGACACGACCGCGAGCAACGGCACGATCCCCGGTGGCGCGCCGGCGCCGGCCAACGATGACGAGGCACCCGCCACGACCACCCCGCCGACGACCGCCCCGCCCCGCCACTTCACGTTGCTGGCGTCGGGCGACATCCTGATCCACGCCCCGATCCAGCGCGAGGCCAAGGCCCTGGGCAACGGCAAGAGCTACGTGTTCGACCAGATGTTCGACGACGTTCGCCCGCAGATCACCGCGGCCGACTTCGCGATCTGCCACCAGGAGACCCCGATCTCCGCCGACAACACGAACCTCACGGTGCCGAACACGTTGAGCTTCAACGCCCCGACCGAGATCGCCGCCGCCCTGAAGAAGGCGGGCTTCGATGCCTGCGACACGGCCTCGAACCACACGTGGGACCGCCAGCTCAAGGGCGTCAACGAGACGCTCCAGGTGCTCGAGGCGGCGGGCCTCGGCCACAGCGGCAGCTCGCGCAACCAGCAGGAGGCGGACACCCCGCCGATCTACGACGTGAAGGGCGTGAAGCTCGGGCACCTCGCCTACAGCTACGACATCTACAACACGGCCGGCCCGGACAAGCAGGTGCCGGCCGAGGCCCCGTGGTTGAAGGCGATGTCGTGGCCGGTGCTCGGTCTCGAGGGGATGCTGGCGCAGGCGCGCGCGATCAAGGCGCGGGGCGCGGAGTTCGTCGTGATGAGCATCCACTGGGGCGACCAGTACCAGCACCAGCCCAACGCCCAACAGCGGCAGCTCGCCAAGGACCTCCTCGCCTCGCCCGACGTCGACCTGATCCTCGGTGACCACGTCCACGTGGTGCAGCCCTGCGAGAAGATCGGCGACAAGTACGTGATGTACGGGATGGGCAACTTCCTGTCGAACCAGTCGCCGACGCAGGACCGCAGCCTGGTGTCCGACAACCAGGACGGCTCGATGGAGACCTACACGGTCGACGAGACGAGCCCCGGCCACTTCACCGTGACGGCCATGACCTACACGCCGACGTGGGTCGTGATCCCCGGGCACAAGATCGCGCTGGCCACGCCGACGAACTACAAGGACTCCTACGCGCGCACCGTGAAGAACGTCGGGCTGCTCGGCCCCGGTGCGTGCGACGCGACGCCGACGGCCTGACGAGACGGGCCGGCGACGGCCGGGCTCCCTGCTGCGGCGAGATCTCCCGGTGAGGCCGCCTTTGCGCCGCCGTTGCGGTCGTGGCGCACCCTTGCCGCCAACCGCTTGGCTCGGCGCGGGGCCAGGCTCGCGATCCGGACGGAGAGAGAAGGTCGTTTCATGCGGGGTGTTCGAATGCGCGGCTGCGCGTTGATCGGAGCGGTCGTGCTCCTGGCGTCGGTGCTCGCAGGGGTCGTCGGGCCGGCTTCGCCGGCGGCGGCGGCGGGGGCCGGGAAGGTGACGGGCCGCGTGCTCCCGACCGACCCGAACAACGGCTACAACCTGTGGTGCGTGCAACTCGTACCCGTGGGCGGCGGGAAGACGATCAACGGAGCGCTCGTCGACTGCCCCCTCGCGACGGCGGACCTGTCGTACCAGCTCACGGGGGTGCCGCCCGGTGCGTACATCGCGCAGGTGCGCTCCTACGGCTTCGGGCAGTACTCGGCGACCTACGGGGGCACGCCGGTGACCGTGGTCGACGGCGGGACCTCGGTGGCCGACATCGCGGTCGACAACCGACTCGGTTGTGTCGAGGTGACGGTCAAGAAGGCCGGCGGCGTCCCGGGGCATGTCCTCCACAGCTCGCAGCCAGGCCGCGGTGGCACCAACTTCCAGCACGTCAACGCGTCGGCGCAGAGCTCGGTGACCACGGATCACGGCTGTGCGCTGCCGGGGGCGTTCGTGTTCGAGGTCTGGAGCGAAGCCAACGTGCCGATCGCCGTGCGGGCCCTCGATGTCGGGCCGGGGAAGACCGTGCGCTTCGTCATCGATCTGGACCAGCCGCCCCAGACCACGATGACCGTCACCGGCAACCCGGACGCCAAGGCCTACACCGACGCGCAGACGCGCCAGACGGTGATCGCGCTCTGGAGAGGTTCGACGGGGGGAGTGACGGTGACCTTCGCCGCGACATGTGCCGGCGGCGCCACGGCCACCTCGGTGGTGCTGCAGCACGGCGGCGCCGACCACGCGGCCACGCAGACCACAGCCGGCAGCAGCAACTGGCGGGTCGTGCTCACTCGGGCGCAGCTGAGCTCAGCGCCGCTCCAAGCCGTGGTCACGTGTCCCGGTCAGGCGCCGGTGGTCCGCCCGCTCGGCCGGTTCGTGCTCTACGACCCCAGCGGGTTCATCACGAACGCCGTGACCCACCAGCCCGTGATCGGGGCCGAGGTCGTGCTGTTCAACGTGCCGGGCTGGAGCCCACGCGCGACGCCTGGAGCGCCCGGCGCGAACCAGTGCGAGTCGAACACCTCGAAGGCCCCCGGGGCGCCGTGGTCGCAGCCCGCGCCAACCGGCATCGGCGTGCGGGCCACGGATGAAGCGGCGCAGGGCCGGGTCGCTCCGGCGGTCGACGCGCTGGTGACCGACACCCTCGGGCACTACGGGTGGGATGTCGGCTCGGGCTGCTGGTACGTGCAGGTGACCGCCGCCGGGTACGAGCCGCTCGTCAGCCCGGTCGTCGGGGTGCCGCCCGAGGTCACCGACCTCGACCTCCAGCTCCAGCCCCTCCCCGTGGTCGGTGACGTGCCGGGCGCGCCCAGCTCGGTGACGGCGACGGCCGGGAAGCTCTCGGCGGCCGTCTCGTTCTCTCCGCCCGCCTCGGACGGTGGCCAACCGATCTCCGCCTACACCGTCACCGCCGCCCCCGGCGGGGCGACGTGCACGGCCGTGCCGCCGGCCACGAGCTGCGAGGTCGGCGGCCTGACGGAAGCGACGAGCTACACGTTCACGGTCCGCGCCACCAACATCATCGGCCAGGGCGCCGCGTCGGCTCCTTCGAACCCCGTCGTGCCGTGGGCCGGCTCGGCGTTCCACCCCGTCGTGCCCTCGCGGGTGCTCGACTCGCGCGGCCCGAACGGGGGCTGGAGCGCGCCGCTCGCTGCGGGCGCGCCGCGGGACCTGAAGGTGACCGAGCTCGGCGGCGCCAGCGCCGTCCCGGCGACGGCGTCGGCCGTGGTCATGAACGTCACGGCCACCGGGTCGACGGCGGGCTCGTTCGTGTCCGTCTGGCCGGCCGGGCTCTCCAAGCCGGTCGCCTCCAACCTGAACTTCGCCGCCGGCCAGACGATCCCGAACCTCGTCACCGTCAAGATCGGCGCAGGCGGCAAGGTGTCGTTCGCGACAGCCGTCGGGTCCGTGCACGTCATCGCCGACGTCGTGGGCTACTTCGACGACGGCACGGCGGCGGGAGACCTGTTCACCGGCGTCACACCCGAGCGCATCCTCGACACGCGCGGTCCGACCGGGACCGGCGCGGCGGTCGCGCAAGGCACGCCGCGTGCCCTCGATGTGCGCGGCACGGCCGTGGTGCCCGACACCGCCACCACCGTCGTCGCCAACGTGACCGTGACGGGCGGCAACGCGGGTTCGTTCCTGTCGGTGTGGCCCTCGGGCGTCTCCCAGCCGACCAGCTCGAACCTGAACTTCGCGGCCGGCCAGACCATCCCCAACCTCGTCGTCATCAAGATCGGGGCCGACGGCAAGATCAACATCGCCAACGCGGTGGGATCTGTGCACGTCATCGTCGACGTCGTCGGGTACTTCGATCCGACGAGCGGTGCGCGCTTCCACGCCGTCGATCCGACCCGCATGCTCGACAGCCGCCTCGGCGTCGGTCTGAGCGGGCCGTTCCCGCAAGCGACCTCTCGTGCGCTGGCCGTGGCCGGCGCGGCCGGCACGGGCGTGCGCGCCGACGCGACCGGCGTGATCGCCAACGTGACGGCCACCGAGGGCACGATGGGTTCGTTCGTCACGATCTACCCCGACGGGGTCGAGCGGCCGACGAGCTCGAACCTGAACTTCGCCCCCGGGGAGACGATCCCGAACCTGACGATGGTGAAGGTCGGGACGCAGGGTCGCGTCAAGCTCTACAACCACCTGGGGGCGACGCACCTGATCGCCGACGTCGTGGGCTTCTACGCCCCGACCTGATCACGGGCCCTGACCCCGCGCCCTGACCCCGCGCCCTGACCCCGCGCCCTGACCACGCGCCCTGACCCCGCGTCTCGATCACGGGCTCGTGGTCTCGGGCCCCCTGATCGCGGGCTCCTGATCACGGCGCGAAGCGGGAGGCGTCGGCCGTTCGGTGATGCATCCGGGGGGCTCCCGCATGCCCCCCGGATGCCTCGCGCTCCCGCCGCGCGG
This sequence comes from uncultured Iamiaceae bacterium, assembly GCA_964446345.1. GTDB lineage: Bacteria > Actinomycetota > Acidimicrobiia > Acidimicrobiales > Acidimicrobilacustridaceae > CAYUOL01. The sequence continues at coordinate 17,295 of CAYUOL010000002.1, forward strand.
ACCTGGGGCCACGATCGCACGGCGGTGCAAAGGGGCCGCAAAGGCCGGTGGCCGCCACGACGGCGCCGCCCGCGCAAATACTTTCCGTGGTGGTACGTTCACGAAAAGTGTCGAAAGGGTGACGAGAGCGAGCTGCTCCGTGCCGTCGGGGGCGCCCCCGGCGGGGCGCCGGGCGGTCCGTCCGTCAGGGTCGGGGAGGCCGACGGGGCGGACGCGGCAGGTGGGTGCCAGCATGGTCACGTTGGTCGAGGTGTTGCGGAAGGCACGTGGTGGTGGAGAGGCAAGGCGACAACGGGACGGCGCCGGCGCCGAACGTGCGCGTCCTCGGGCGGGTGGCGGTGCTCGACGCCGCGGGTGCCGGCACCGAGGTCACCGGGCTCGCCGGGCGCCTGCTGGTCGAGCTCGCCGACCAGCCGGGTCCGGTCGGGCGGGGTCGTCTCCTCGAGGCGTTGTGGCCGCAGGAGCTCCCGAAGAGCGCCGATGCGGCGTTGCGGGTGCACCTGAGCCGCCTGCGCCGCACCCTGCTCGCTGTGGACGTCCGGGTCGAGCGCACGGGCGACGGCTACGCGCTCGCCGGCGTGCGGACGGACGTCGCCCTGTTCGACAGCCTGATGGGTCAGGCGCGCGTCCTGCGTGACACCGCGGCTGACATCGAGGCGCTGGCGATCGCGTCTCAGCGGATCGACGCGGCGCTGGCGCTCTGGCACGGTGAGCCGCTCGCGCCCTTCACCGATCAGGACGACCTGCGAGCTCGCGTGCAGAACCTCCACAACCGGCGAGAAGCTGCGGAGGATCTCGCGGCGGACGTGATGCTCGAGCGCGGCCAGCACGAGCAGTGCCTGGCGATGTTGCGAGCGGTGGTGGCGGAACGGCCCTTCCACGAGCGCTGCTGGGCGCGCCTGATGCTGGCGCTCTATCGCTCGGGACGCCAGCGTGACGCGTTGGCGGCGTTCGACCAGGCCCGCGTGGTGCTGGTGGAGACGCTCGGCGTCGAGCCCGGGCCCGAGCTCAGCCGCCTGCAGCACGACATCCTCCTGCAGAGCCCCGAGCTCGACTGGGCTCCCCCGCAGGCAAGGCCTCGGCGACCCCGCTCGTCGCGCTCGTCGTCGGGTACCGAGCGCCGATCTGCGTCCCCTCCACCGGTCGATCTGATCGGTCGCGAGGACGCCTTCGCTCGTCTCCACGCGCGCGCGGACGAGATCGGCGGCGACGGTCTCGAGCTCGTCGTGGTGGCGGGCGAGAGCGGCATCGGGAAGTCGGCGGTCGTGGAGCGGTTCATCGAGGCGCGCGCGGCTCGGCAGGTGGCGGTGATCGGGCGGTGCGATCGCAACGGCGCAGTCCCGCTCCACGGGTTCCTCAGCGCGCTGAAGCCGTTCATCGGTGACGGCACGGGTGGTCGTGGTGATGCGCTGGCGCGCCTGCTCGACGTGCAGCCCGAGCGAGGGGCGGCGCGCATGCGGCGCGCGGACCAACTCGAGCTGCAACGGCATCGCGTGCTCTCGGTGCTGGGTGACGTCGTGGCCGAGCTGAGCGAGCGAGGCCCGCTCGTGCTCGCACTGGACGACGCGCAGTGGGCGGATCCGTTGTCGCTGGCGTTCGTCGAGCACCTCGCGATCGACCATCGGGACCGTCCGCTGCTGCTCGTGCTGGTGGTGCGGTCCGACGCGGCGACGCCCGCGCTCGACGGGCTCGTGGCGGACCTCAAGCGAGAGACGCGCTTCACACGGATCGAGCTGCCCCCGCTGTCGGCTGCCGCCGTCGCCGAGCTCGTGGCGAGCCCGGCGGGAGACCCCGCCGCCGAGGTGATCCACCGAGCCTCGGGCGGGAACCCGTTGTACGCGCTGCAGCTCGGGTACCTTCTGCCCGACCTCGATCCGGCGCGGGAGCTGCCGACCGACCTCCACGAGATCTGCCGGGCGCGCCTCGCCGGGTTGAGCCCGCCGGCGCTCGACCTGATCGAGGTGGCCTCGGTCATCGGCCTCGAGCTGGACGTCACGGAAGCCGCGGCGGTGCTCGGCGTCTCACGGGTGGCGGTCTCCGCGCCGTTGGTGGAAGCCCAGCGCGCCCGGCTGCTGGAGCCGACGGCGGCGCCCGACGGCGTGCGCTTCGTCCACGGTGTCATCCGGCGGGCGGCCTACGACCAGATCGAACCGGGCCGGCGAGCGCACCTGCACCTCGCGGCGGCCACCGTGTTCGAGCGCGACCCCGCGACGCGGGCGGGTGACATCGCCGTCCACCTCGCCGAGGCACGCCCGTTCGTGGCGGACGAGGCGATCGCCTCCGCCGCCATCCGCGCGGGCAACGCGGCGTTCGCGCTGGGCGCGCACGACGATGCCGCCCGCTTCTTCCGCATGGTCGTGGACCTGTCCGCCGCGGATCCCGCACAGCGCGCCTCCGCGCAGTTCGGGCTCGGCCTCGGCCTGCTCGCAGGTGGTGACGTGCCCCGCTCGGATGCGGCGTTCGCCGAGGGCGTGGAGCAGGCCCGCGACCTCGGGCGGTGGGATCTCGTCGCCGACAGCGTCATCGCGCGCACGCGCTTCGGGCTGGCACCGACGATCGAGCACGCGCAGCGCGACGCGGAGCGCATCGACGAGGTCCTCGCGCACCTCCCGGACGAGGAGCGCGCCCGCCGCGCGTACCTCCTGTGCTGGAAGGGCGAGCTGCTCATGAACTTCCGCGGGGACGAGGCGACCGCAGCCATCGCTGCCGCCGCGGCGATCACCCTGGAGCTCGACGACGACGAGCTCGCAGGTCTGGTCGAGCTCGCCCGGCTCCGCCAGCTCGAAGCCAGCGGCGCCGATCCACGTCGCAGCCTCGAGGGGGCGGCAGCGCTCGTCCAGCGGGCGACCGACGCGGGAGATCGGGCGCTCTCCGGCCGCGCGCTCTTGCTGCTGCAGTCGGCTCGGCTGCGCTCGGGCTTGCACGCGGACTTCGAGCGCACGCAGCAGTTGACGGTCGACCGGCTCGCCCGCTCCGACCGGTCCGGAGGTTCCGAGCTGATGGTCGCGCTCACCGGGGTCGGTGGGGCGCTGGCCACCCAGCCCATGGACGTCGCGGACGCCGCGAGCGAAACCGCGACGGCGGCCGCCGGATCGGGCTCCGCCACGCTCGCGACCACCGCTCGGATGCTGCACCTGATGCAGATCCGTCGGGAGCAGGGGCGGCTCAGCGAGATCGAGCCCCTGCTCGAAGGTGCGGCGGCCGCGTCGCGACGGCGCATCATCGTCCCGTTCCTCGCCAGCGCGAGGCGCGAAGCCGACGACCGGGTCGCCACCCGCGCCGTTCTGGACGGGTTCCTGGCCGGGCTCGACGACATGACGATGGACTGGACCTACGTGGCCACCCTGGCTCTCGCCGCCGAGGAGGCGGTGGCCGCCGGCCACGACGAGCTCGCCGCCGCGCTCGACGACCGCTTGCGGGGTGAGCCCGCTCAGGTGGTGGTGGCGTGCTCGGTGCTCCTCGTGCTCGGGCAGCTGGATCGCTACCGCGGCATCCTCGCCCTCCAGTGCGGCGACCCGGACCGAGCGGTCGACCTGTGCGCTTCCGCGCGGCGGGCCGAGGAGGCGAGTGGCGCACCGCTCTGGAGGGCGTGGGCGGCGCACGGCGAAGCCGCGGCGCGGATCTCGCGGGGCGCGCCAGGCGACATCGACGAGGCTCGGGCGCTCTTGGGGGCGGCGGGAGAGACCGCCCAGCGCTACGGCTCGGTCCGCCTGCAGCTCGAGGTCGAGCGCGTGCAGACCGAGCTCGGAGCTCGCTGAGAGCAGGGCAAGCCCTCGGACGGCGTCAGCGCCCGACCGCGTCCTCCAGCTGGGCCTTGTTCATCTTCGAGCGGCCCTTGATGTTCTTGCGCTTCGCCTCGTTGTAGAGCTGGTCGCGCGTGCGGCCGCCGGCACCCTTGTGCGACCGCAGGCCGCCGCGGCGCCCCGACGAGATGTCGTCGGTCGAGGAGCGACTCGACTCCTTCGCCTCACCGGCCCGGGCCCGCTCCTTGTTGACCGTGCGGGCGGCGATCTCCTCGGCCGTGTCCTCGTCGGTCCCCCGATCGAGCTGGCTCTCCTTGATGTGCTCGTACTGCCGCTCGCGCTTGGCGCTCCACGCTTGCTGGGGCATCGCGGCCTCCTCGGCTCGTCCTGTCCATCGGGGCGTCGCGCTGCGGTCGGCGAGGCGGTCCCGACGATCCGACCGCCGGGGCCGGACGCGCCGCATGTACCCGGGGCCCACGGCCGTGAGACGCCCCGTCCCGCCGCGGTCGGTGCGCATCGGCACGGCGGCCCGGGGGTAGATGAACACGAACACCGGCGAGAGGACCACGGATGAGTGAAGCGCTTGTTCCCGATCGTGACGCCCAGGAGGGCGCACCCGAAGAGCCGAGCCCGTCGTTGCGCCAGCGCTTGCACGCCGCCACGGGTGACCGCGACGCCGAGGCTGAGGCCTTGGCCGCCGAGGCCGGTGACGTGAGCGTCGAGGACGCCAAGATCGCGGTGCAGCTCGCTCGCGGCGAGCGCAGCGCCGAAGCGCCCGAGCTCGTCCACGACATCGCCACGCCGGCAGACGCCGAAGCCGTCAAGGAGCTCCGGCACGAGGACGCGGCGGGAGAAGCGGCGGAAGAAGGCGGGGAGCGGTCATGACGGACGGCTACGGGCAGGATCGCTTCCCGTCGGCCCCGAGTCCCGTCGATCTGGCGGCGGGCGACACGGTGGTCGGTGCGGCTGCCGGGCCGGCGCTGCGCGAGCCCGATGCGATCCGTCCGGCGGAACCGTCCGTCACCGATCTCGTGAGCGAGGTGACGAAGGACCTCGCGGAGCTCGTCGGGATGCACGTCGACCTGGCCAAGGCCGAGATCAAGGACGACGTCGCGCACGCCGTCGGCTCCGCCCGTGAGCTCGGCATCGCGGCGTTCGCCGCGTACATGGCCGTGATCATGCTGTCGTTCGCCTCGGCCTTCCTCTTGGCCGAGTGGGTGCCGACCTGGGCCGGTCTGGGCATCGTGACCGTCGTGTGGGCGATCGTCGCCGGCGTCATGTTCCTGCGGGGGCGGGCGCGCCTGCACTCGATCGCGGTGGACGAGACCGTGACGGCCGTGAAGGAGGACGTGCAGTGGGCACAACAGCAGAGGAGCTGAGGCTCGAGATCGAAGCCAAGCGCGACGAGCTCGGCGACGACCTCGCCGCGCTCGGGCACCACGTCGCACCGGCCCAGGTTGCGCAGCGGGCCGGCCAGGCCACGGCGGCGAGGATCCGCGATGGCGTGCGCACCGTCCAGGACGCGCTGCGCGGCGATGCGGCGCCGACCACCCGTGCCGGCCGTGACCAGGTGGCCGGAGGTGGTCCCCCGGCGAACCCGGCCCTGGCGGACAACCCGGCGGCGGTGGCCGCCATCAGTGCGCTGGTGGGCCTGCTGGTGGGCGCGTTCCTCTCGCGACGCCGGGCGCGGCGTCGGGCCCGACGGGGCGCCTGACGATGCCCCTGCTGGGACGACGCCACGAGGCCTGGGCCGACGACGAGCTCACGGGACGCAAGCCGGAGGACGCGCGCACCGGTCGCGGGATGCGCGCGGACGATGCCGAACCCCCTGGATCTCCCCGCGCCGCGGGCCGCGGCGACGACATCGTCATCGTCGCCGCGGAGGACAAGACCCCGGACGAGACACCCGGCGAGACACACGGCGAGACACCCGGCGAGACACACGACGAGACACGCGGGGACACGAGCGCGAGCGGCGAGCCCGGGGGGATCGGCGGGCTCGTGCAGCGGGTGCTGCGTCCGCTCGACGACTGGCAGCGGTCGCACCCGCCGGTCGCCTTCGTGTACGCGGTCGTCAAGAAGTTCGGCGACGACCAAGCGGGGAACCTGGCCGCCCTGGTCGCCTACTACCTGTTCTTCTCGATCTTCCCCCTGCTGCTGGTGTTCACGACCGTCCTGGGCTTCGTGCTCGCGAACGATCCGGCGCGCCAGCAGGACCTGCTCGACTCGGCGCTGGCGAGCTTCCCCGTGCTGGGTGAGCAGATCCGCACGAACATCGGCACCGCCCGCGGCAGCGGCATCGCGCTCGTCGTCGGTCTCGCCGGTTCGTTGTGGGGCGGCATGGGCGCGGTCTCGGCCATGCAGAACGCGATGAACTCGATCTGGGACGTGCCTCGCCGCGAGTGGCCGAACATGGTGCAGCAGCGCCTCCGCTCGCTCGCGATGCTCGTCGGGTTCGCCGTGTTCGTGGGCCTCAGCACCGTCGCCGGTGGGCTGGCCAGTGGCGCCGAGTCCTGGCCCGTCGTCGGGCGGGTCGTGGTGCTCGTCCCCGCCCTGGCGATCAACTCCCTGCTGTTCCTCTGGTCCTTCCGCGTGCTGACGAACACCAAGCTCTCGTGGTCGACCCTGTGGCCCGGCGCCATCGTGGCCGGCGTGTTCTTCACGGCGATCCAGACGGTCGGCGGCGTGTACGCCAACCACGTCGTGCAGGGGGCCGGACCGGTGTACGGCAGCTTCGCGATCGTGCTCGGGCTCCTCTCGTTGCTCTACCTGCAGGCGCAGCTGACGATGCTCGCCGCGGAGGTCAACGTCGTCCGCGCGAACGACCTCTGGCCGCGCAGCCTGATCGCAGACCGGCCCACCGATGCCGACAACCGCGTGCTCGCGCGCTACGCGGGCATGGAGGCTCGGCGCGACGACGAGGGGATCGCCGTGTCGGTCGACGGCCGGACATCCACGGACGGCCCTGCGGCCGAGGAGCGGACGTCGGCTGACGACACCGGCGCCGCCGCGGCGTCGGCGCGCTACGGCAACTGAGGCCGGCGAGCTCGTCGCCCGGCGGGGCGCGGCATGAGCGGCGCGTTGTCTTTCGTGTTCCTTGCCTGGCGGCGCCCTGAACGGTTGCGGTCTTCGCGCGAACAGGTTGCGGGGCGCGCGGTTCATCGTGCCGAAACGCTCCCGGAACAATCGGTTCGTACGGTGCCGGCGTGGGGGACACGACGTGATCGAGTTCGTCGACCCGTTCATCGGGACCGACGTCACGGACCTGCCGGCGCCGGATGGCCTCGCCGCGTCCTGGTGGTGGCCGAAGCCGCAGATCGGCAACACCCACCCCGGCGCGACCTCACCGTTCGGCATGGTGTCGGCGTGCGCCTACTCCGGCGGGTACCCGACGGGCTACGGGCTGTACCGGATGAGCACCGAAGGCGTGCCGCCCCGGCTCTACGACGAGCTGCAGGCGTCGGGGTTCACGCACTTCCAGCAGTCCGGCACGGGCGCGATCCGCAAGTACTACAACTACTTCCGCGTCACCCCGATGCTCGAGCCGCTCGACGTCGTCGACACGTTGTGGGCCCTCCAGGACGAGGTGGCCGAACCCGGCTACTACGCCGCGACGCTGAGCTCGGGCATCCGCTGCGAGCTGACGGTCGGGCCCAAGTCGGCGGTGCACCGCTACACCTTCCCGAAGCACCCCGACGCCCGGCTCGTGGTCGACTTCTCGCTGGGCGGCCTCGCGATCGAGCACGGGCGCACGGTGCCGATGCGGGCGCGACTGTGCGCTCTGGCCCCCGGAGTGGCGCAGGGCGAGATCATGGTCGAGGGCGTGCCGCTCGCCGTCCACCTCGAGTGCGACGCCACGCGCTGGCGGCACATGCTCTGGTACGACCGGCGGATGATGGCGGGGGGCAGCCGCCTCGAGTTCGACTCCATCCGGCTCACCACGTTGCGGCCCTTCGGCATGGTGTTCGTGGGGCCCACCGACTCGGGGGAATCGATCGAGCTGCGGATGGGCTTCTCGCTCCGGGGCGTCGAGCAGGCCAAGGCCAACCTCTACGCCGACGGCGGCGACGGTCCGGCGAGCTTCGATCGCCGACGCACGCAGACCTTCAGCGCCTGGCGCCACCACTTCGACGGCATCACGGTCGAGGGCACGACGAGCCGCCAGCGCACCGTGTTCGCGACGAGCCTCTACCACTCGCTCATCAAGCCGTGCTTCGCGCCCGACGAGAGCCCCTTCTGGTCCACCTCGCGGTCGTTCGTGTTCGACATCTCGACCATGTGGGACCTCTACAAGACGCAGCTCCCGCTGCTCACGCTCATCGCACCCGACCGGGCGGTCGAGCTCGTGGCCGCGCTGCTCTCGGTCAAGGAGGAGGAGGGCAACTTCCCGATCGGCTACCGCATGGCGCGGGGCACGGATCGCTTCTCGCGCCAGGGCAGCGCCCTCGCGCACACGTTCTTCGCCGACATCTGCGAGCTCGACCTGCCGGGCATCGACTGGGAGTACGCACTCGTCCACCTGCACGACGACCTGCGCCGCAACTACGGCGAGGACTACCTCGAGAAGGGCCTGGCCCACCCGATCAGCCAGACCCTCGACCACGCGTACGGCTACCACTGCACGGCCCGCGTGGCGCGCCACGTCGGTGACCACGAGCTCGCGGACCACCTCGACCTGCTCGCCGACCGATGGACCAATGCCTTCGACCCCGCCACCGGGCTGCTCGTCGACTCCACCTTCTACGAGGGCGGGGTGTGGAACTACTCCTTCCGGCTGCTGCACGACATGGCGGCCCGCATCGAGCTGGCCGGTGGGGAGGAGCGGTTCGTGGCGATGCTCGACCAGTTCTTCGGCTACGGCCAGCCACCCGTGAAGCAGCTCACCGAGCCGCCGTTCGCGCAGGAGCTGGCCGACGGCTACGCGCTGAACCGCTTCGAGGGCCTCAACAACGAGCCCGACATGGAGGTGCCCTGGGCGTACCACTACGCCGGTCGCCCGGACCGCACCGCCGAGGTCGTGCACGCCGTCGTCCACGGGGCGTTCGGCACCGGGCGCGGCGGGCTGCCCGGCAACGACGACTCCGGCGGCCTGAGCTCGTGGTACGTGTGGGCGTCGCTCGGGCTCTTCCCGGTGGCGGGGCAGAGCATCTACTTCGTGAACGCGCCGGCGCTCGACCGGGCGACGATCCGCGTGGCAGGAGGCGACTTCGTCGTCGAAGCACGCGGCCGCGGCGGATCCACCGCCGACGACCCGCCCTCGTACGTGCAGGCCGTCACGCTCGACGGCCAGGCGCTCGACCGCAGTTGGATCACGATCCGCGAGCTGCACCGCCCCGGCCACCTCGTCGTCGAGCTCGGTCCCGAGCCGTCGGCGTGGGGCACCGAGCTCCGTCCGCCCTCCGGTTCTTCCCGTGTGTTCTCGAGTGAAAGGCCAAGCTGATGCACTACAAGGCACCCAACGCCAGGCTCGTGATCGTCGTCCGCGCCGACCCCGTGATCTGCGGGCACTCCGGTGAGGCCCGGAACCTGGCGGAAGCGGCGCGAGAACGGGGGTTCGACGACGTCCGCATCGTGACCTGGCCGCTCGAGACGCTCACGAACCTGCCGCGCAAGCCGCTCGAGTCGGTGCTGCCCTACAGCCCCGGCATCGTCGTCGAACGGCCGGAAGGCGTCGGCGACTACAAGGTGCCCGACGGCCGCTTCACCGCGGGCATGGTGGGCCGCCTCGTGGAGCTGTTCTCCGACGACGTGCCCACCACGTGCATCTCGCTCTACCTCACGCCGCACGCCAGCGTCGTCATGGAAGCAGTCGCAGTGTGCCGCGCGCTGGGTCGCGAGCCGAAGGTGACCACGATCGCGGAGGCGGTCGGGTCCGACATCACGAACGTGGTGCGCTCGTGCGTGGAGGAAGGGCGCTTCGGCGCCGCGGCCCACGTGTTCACGTCGTACCTCGGGCACGACCACTGCGTGGCGGTGTCGCAGTACACCAAGGACTGCATCGTGGCCGCCGCGGAGGAGGTCGACGCGCGGTGGGACACGACGTTCGCCGCGCAGTGCCGCGAGCGCGTGGGCATCTCGTACCCGGCCATCGACTGCCGGGCCGGCACGCCGAGCGACGCGACGGTCGACGAGGTGCTCGCGCGGCGCGGGCTGCGCCGCGACGGCTACGTGCTGCTGCTCTCGCGCATCAGCCCGGAGAAGGGCGTCGACGACCTCATCGACGGGTACGCCATGTCCGACGCGAGCGACCACGTGCGCTTGGTGATCGCGGGGAACGGGCCCGCGCTGGCCGACATGCGGGAGCGAGCGAGCCGCTCGACCGCGCATCACCTGATCACCTTCCTCGACGACGTGGACGATGCCGAGAAGTGGTCGCTCATGGCGGGCTGCGCGGCCTTCGCGCTGCCGAGCAAGCCGACCGCCGCGTTCGTCGAGACCTTCGGCATCGCGCTGGTGGAGAAGATGCTGGCGGGCGGAGGCCCGGTCATCACCACCGACACCGGCGGGATCCCCGAGGCCGTCGGGGACACGGCCACCATCATCCCCGTGTCCTCGCCGGTGGCGGTGGCCGCTGCGCTCGACCACGTGGTGCTCGACCTCACGCCCGAGGAACGGGCCGATCGGGCGCGGCGGGCGCACGCGTACGCGATGCAGTTCGACCGGATGAACGTGTTCGACCGGTTGATCGAGCGCACGTTCGTCATGGTCTGATCCGCACGCGGCGCCCGAGCTGCCGGATCGCCGCGGAGGGCGCGGTTCACCGCCCGTGTCCGTAACCTGGCGCGAGGCCTGACACGACGTCAGGCTCCGCGACCAGGGGGACGTGGACATGATCGGGGACCTGTCATGGCGCTGAACGCACCGATCGAGCCGGTGACGGCCGACGACGAGCAGCTCCGCCGCGTGCTGCGCGAGGCCCACCTGCCGTCGCTGCTGGTGGCGCTCGCGATGGTGACGGGGGACCGGGCGCTCATCCCCGGGCACCTGCGCCCGGACATCACGGCGCTGTTCGACCCGAACGCCGGCCTCACCGAGGCCGACCTCGACGAGGCCCGCGAGCTCGCGTTCCAGGCGCTGCGCCGCTACCGCGACGGCGGCTGCGTGCGCGCCCCCGATCCGGACAAGGACGAGCTGCTCGAGCTCATGAGCTTCCTCATCGGCGACGCGGAGCTGATCGCGACGTACCGCGAGTTCTTCATCGAGGAGCTCGGCCTGGGCGGCCTCGACCCGCGCGCACCCCAGTGGTCGAAGGCGGTGCTCGCCCCCGACCGCCCGTTCACCGTCGCCATCATCGGTGCGGGCATGTCCGGGCTCGCGGCCGCCCATCGGCTCGGACAGGCCGGCGTCGACCACGTGCTGTTCGAGAAGAACCGCGACCTCGGCGGCACGTGGTGGGAGAACACGTACCCGGGGTGCCGCGTCGACGTCCCCAGCCACCTGTACAGCTACACGTTCGCCACGCGGGACGACTGGCCGCAGCTGTACTCGAAGCAGGCGGCGCTGCTCGAGTACTTCAACGACGTCGCCGACGACCTCGGGCTGCGCGAGCGCATCCGCTTCGAGACCGAGGTCCGCGAGGCGCGCTACGACGAGGAGCGGGGCACGTGGACGCTCACCGTGTCGGGCCCCGGCGGGGACGAGACGGTCGAGGTCGATGCCGTGATCTCGGCGGTGGGCCAGCTCAACCGGCCGTCGATGCCGTCGATCGACGGCATCGACGCGTTCCGGGGTGCGTCGTTCCACTCCGCGCAGTGGGACCACGGGGTCGACCTGCAGGGCAAGCGGGTCGGGGTCATCGGCACGGGCGCCAGCGCGACGCAGTTCGTGCCCGAGATCGCCCCGGACGTCGCCGAGCTCGTCGTGTTCCAGCGCACGCCCAACTGGATCGCACCCTCGGACGACTACCACAGCGACACCCCCGACGGCCTGCGCTGGTTGATGCGCCACGTGCCGACCTACGCGCACTGGTACCGGCTCTGGCTCTTCTGGCGCATGGCCGACGGCCTGCTGCCGGCGGCCAAGGTCGATCCGGCGTGGGACGGTGACGACCGCGCCGTCAGCTGGATGAGCGACGCCGTGCGCCAGCTGCTCGCCGAGTACATCAGCCAGCAGCTGCCGGACGATCCAGAGCTGGCCACGAGGGTGACGCCGACGTACCCGCCGGCGTCGAAGCGCATCGTGCGCGACAGCGGCAAGTGGCTGGGCGCCCTGTCACGCGACAACGTCACCCTCGTGACCGACGAGATCGACGCCGTCACTGCGGTGGGCGTCAGGGCGGGCGGGGTCGAGCACCCGGTCGACGTGCTCGTCTACGCGACCGGGTTCCAGGCGTCGAACTTCCTCACCCCGATGCGTGTGTTCGGGCGGGACGGGGTGGAGCTCCACGAGCACTGGGACGGCGACGCGCGCGCCTACATGGGCATCACCGTCCCCGGGTACCCCAACCTCTTCCTGCTGTACGGGCCCAACACCAACATCGTGCTCAACGGGAGCATCATCTTCTTCTCCGAGTGCGAGGTGGACTACGTGCTCGGCTGCCTGCAGCTGCTCTTCGACGGCGCGCATCGTGCGCTCGACTGCCGGCCGGAGGTGCACGACGCGTACAACGAGCGCATCGACGCCGGCAACCAGCAGATGGTCTGGGGCGTGACCAAGGCCAACAGCTGGTACCGCAACGCCAAGGGTCGGATCAGCCAGAACTGGCCGTTCTCCCTGCTCGAGTTCTGGGAGCAGACCCGCGCGCCCGACCCCGCGGACTACGAGCTGCTCTGACCGCAGGACCCCGTCCGCCACACCGACCCGGGCGCCCGACCCGAGGGGGAGCAGCCGGTCGGCGGTACGTTGTCGGTCACCGGGAGCCCCTGGCCAGGAGGCCGTGCAGGCAGCGATGACCAACGACGTGGACCACGACGACGGACGCAGGTCGCCGCTCCCCCCGGGCGACGACGACGCGATGGCCGCGTTCATGCGATCGTGCGACTGGTCGCAGACCTCGATCGGCGCGCCCGAGACGTGGCCCGCCACGCTGCGCACGATGGTCGAGGTCGTGCTGGGCAGCCGCTTCTCGATGTGGATGGCGTGGGGCGACGAGCTCTCGTTCTTCTACAACGACGCGTACCGTCGCGACACCCTGGGGGTGAAGCACCCCTGGGCGCTGGGGCGCCCGGCTCGCGAGGTGTGGGCCGAGATCTGGGACGAGATCGGTCCGCGCATCGAGACCGTCCTGGCGACCGGCGTCGCCACGTGGGACGAGGCGCTGCTGCTGTTCCTCGAGCGCAGCGGGTTCCGGGAGGAGACGTACCACACGTTCTCGTACAGCCCGATCCGCGAGGTCGGCGGTTCGGTCGCCGGCATGTTGTGCGTGGTCAGCGAGGACACCGATCGCGTCATCAGCGACCGCCGGCTGACCACGCTGCGCGACCTGGGCGCCGCGCTCGCGGCGACGGCGACGGAGGACGACGTGCACCGCGTCGTGCGCACCTGCCTGCAGGCGCACCAGGCCGATCTGCCGTTCGCGCTGCTGTACCAGTTGGACGACGACGGCACCGCCCGGCTCGTCAGTGCCAGCGGTCTGCCGGACGGTCACCCCGCAGCTCCGGCGACGATCGACCCGGCCACGTCGGTGATCTGGCCGATCGCCGGCGTGCTCGACGGTGAGACGGTCATCGTCGACGACCTCGATCGCCGGCTCGACGGGCCGGTGCCGAGCGAGGTCTGGGACGATCCGACGCGGGCCGCCGTGCTCGTGCCCCTCGCGCAGCAGGGGCAGGCCGAGCCCGCCGGGTTCCTCGTCGCCGGTCTCAACCCGTACCGCGCCCTCGACGAGCCCTACCTCGGGTTCATCACGCTGTTCGCCGGGCAGGTCGCCGCGGGGCTCGCCAGCGCGCGGTCCTTCGAAGCCGAGCGCCGCCGCGCCGAGGCGCTCGCCGAGCTCGACCGCGCCAAGACCGAGTTCTTCAGCAACGTGTCGCACGAGCTGCGCACGCCGCTGACGCTGATCACGGGTCCGGCGGCCGACAGCCTGGCGGACGCCGTCGAGCCGCTGCCTCCCGGTCAGCGGCACCGGGTCGAGCTGATCAACCGCAACGCAGGTCGGTTGCGGCGGTTGGTCAACGACCTCCTCGACTTCGCGCGGATCGAGGGCGGCGGCCTCGAGCCCCACATCCGGGCCGCGGATCTCGCGGCGCTGACCGAGGACATCGCGACGTCGTTCGCCTCCGTGGTCGAGCGCGCGGGCCTGCGGCTCGAGATCGACTGCCCACCGCTCGGCCGGGACGCGTACGTCGACGTCGACCTGTGGGAGCGGATCGTCCTCAACCTCGTGTCCAACGCCTTCAAGTACACGTTGGAGGGCTCCATCTCCGTGGCGGTGCACGCCGAAGGCGACGACGTGGTCCTGACCGTGACCGACACCGGTGTCGGCGTCCCGGCCGACCAGGTGCCGCTCCTGTTCCAGCGCTTCCACCGGGTCGCGTCGACCCGAGGGCGCTCGCACGAGGGCACCGGTGTGGGCCTCGCCCTCGTGGCCGAGCTGGCGGCCTTGCACGGTGGCGAAGCGTCGGTCGCGAGCGTCGAGGGAGAGGGATCGACCTTCACGGTGCGGATCCCGTTCGGCGATGCGAGCCTCGCGACGAGCGACGCCGGGGCACGCGAGTCCGTGCGCACGGCGCATGTCGACGTCTCGCTGCAGTGGGAGACCCATCGCGTCGACGGGCGGGACGTCCCGGGTCCCAGCCCGGAGGCGCCGCTCACTCGGTCGCTCGCGGCGGACGGAGACGAAGCCGACGCCTGCGTGCTCGTCGTCGACGACAACGCGGACCTGCGCGACTACCTGCAGCGGACCCTCGAGCCGCACTGGCGCGTCGTCGTAGCCGCCGACGGCCGCGCGGCGCTCGATGCCGTCGAGCGCGAGCGACCCGACCTGGTGCTGAGCGACGTGATGATGCCCGAGCTCGACGGGTTCGGGTTGCTGGCGACGCTGCGCGCGGATCCGCAGACCGCGACGATCCCCATCATCCTGCTCTCGGCGCGCGCCGGCGAGGAGGCATCGGTCGAGGGGTTGCAGGCGGGAGCGGACGACTACCTGGTCAAGCCCTTCTCGGCGCTCGACCTCGTGGCCCGCGTGCGGTCCAACCTCGACCTCGCCCGCTTCCGCAACGCGGAGGCGGCCCGTCGCAAGGCCCTCGTCGAGTCGCTCGACGAAGGCGTCACCATCTCCGATCCCGCCGGCACGGTGCTCGAGGCGAACCCGGCGTTCCAACGCATCCTCGGCTTCGACCACCGCGCGACCCCCTACCCCGTGCCGCATCCCTGGTTCCCGGACCCCGAGCGCGACCCCGAGCGGCGGGCGGAGCTGGACCGGATCCTGGGGGAGACGTGGACGGGCGGCCACGGTCGGGCGACCGTCCCGATGGTGCACGCCGACGGTCGGCAGCTCTACATCGACATGTCGTTCGCGCCCGTCGCCGACCAGGGGCGTCGCCTGATCGTGACCTCCTTCCGCGACGTCACGGCCGAGATGGCGGCGGCTGATCGCCAGGCCGCGCTCATGCGGCTGGGGGCCGGGCTGGCCCGGGCGACGGGCCAGCGCGAGGTCTGCGAGACGACGCTCGTCGAGCTGCGGTCGTTGCTCGGGGCCCGAGCGGCGGTGGTGCTGCTGGGCGACCTCGACGACCCCACGGTGATCTCGTCGCCTCCCGGTGCGCCCGCTCCGGATGCCGGTTGGCGGGCGGTCATCGAGCGCACACGGGTGCAGGCCCGCGCGCACGGCATCGACGACGCCCACCGCGTCCGCGACGCCCTGGTCGCCACGGCCCTCGAGCTCGAGCACCCCGCCACCGTGTGGGTCGAGCTCGGCGGGGCGCGCGCGGTCAGCGACGACGAGGTCGTGCTCTTCCGCCTCGTCTGCCAGCACATGGGCCAGGCGCTGCACCGCGCGAACCTCTTCGACGAGCAGCGCGAGGTGGCCACGGCGATGCAGCGGGCGATCCTCGGGCCCACCCGCACGCCCCCCGGGGTGGCGGTGCGCTACGTGCCGGCCGTGCGCCCCCTCGAGGTGGGCGGCGATTGGTACGACATCATCGAAGGGCCGGACGACTCGTTCGGCATCATCGTCGGCGACTGCGTCGGCAAGGGCCTCGCCGCCGCCACGATCATGGGTCAGCTGCGCACCGCCGGCCGCGCCCTCTTCCTGCAGGACCCGGACCCCGCCGCCGTGCTGTCGAGCCTGGACACCTTCGCCCGGCAGATCCCCGGTGCCGAGTGCACGACCGCGGTCTGCGCGTTGGTCGACCGCGGGTCGGGCGTCGTGACCTACTCGTCGGCGGGCCACCTCCCCGGCGTCGTGGTCCACGCCGACGGCACCCACGAGATCCTCGAAGGCGCCCGCTCGTCACCGCTCGCGTCCCTGACCGTGGAGCGCACCGATGCCGAGGTGGTGGTGGGCGAGGGCGCGCGCCTCGTGTTCTGCACCGACGGCTTGATCGAGCGGCGTGGCGAGATCCTCGACGTGGGCCTCGACCGCCTCGTCGCCGCGGTGGCGGCGGGGGCGGGCGACGAGGAGCAGACCGCCGACCACGTGCTCGACGCGCTGCTCGATGCCGAGCACCAGCGCGATGACGTGGCCCTCGTGCTCTACGCGCCGGTGCCGACGCCCGCGTTGCACCTGACGATGCCGGCGCAGCCCGACGAGCTCAAGCAGATGCGCCACGACGTGCGCCGATGGCTGGAGGCGCTGCCCGCGTCGGAGGGCGAGGCGGATGACGTGCTGCTCGCGTGCTCCGAGGCCGCGGCGAACGCGATGGAGCACGCGTACGGCTCCTCGGCGGACGGCACCCTCGACGTCGCGACGTTCGTCGAGGCCGATTCGATCGTGGTGGAGATCACCGACCGCGGGACGTGGCGGCCGCCGGTCGAGAGCGACCGGGTCGGGGGCCGCGGCCTGCCGATCATGCGAGCCGTGATGGACGAGGTGCACATCGAGCGCACGCCCGCCGGCACGACGGTGCGGATGACCAGGAAGCGGCCGCCGTCAGGCGGGTGAGGGGTCTTCGCCGATCAGCTCTGTGAGCGCCGTGATCTCGAGGATGCGGCGCACGACCTTGGTCGGCTGCACCACGTGGAGCGAACCGCCCCCGGCCTCCTGCCGCTGCGCCGCCATGGTCAACGCGCGCACGCCGGCCGAGTCCATGAACTCGACGGCGGAGCAGTCGACCTCGATCGTGGCCTCGGGCGGAGGCGCCGAGAGGGCCTCGACGAGCTCGCCCACGGTTGCCGGATCGACCTCGACGGGCGCCGCGATGCGGTGGACGGACGAAGACATGGCCGGAAAGGTAACGCAGGTCATCGAGGGCTGTCCGCTCGGAGACCGCGACCGACCCTCGAGCGGCCGATGCCCCCGACAGGGCGTCTCGGCGAGCCCGCGCGGCGCGATCAGTACTCAGAGGGGGACGATGCGGGAACGTCAGTGTCGTGCTCCGACGCCGCACGTTCGATCCCACCCCCGATTCCGTGCCGGCTGCCCGTCATTGGGTACGAGCGGCGCTCCGTGAGCGATACCCGGAGGGGATCGCGGCCGACGCCGAGCTGTGCGTGTCGGAGCTCGCGGCGAACGCGGTGATCCACGCCGGGACGCCGTTCGAGGTCCGGCTGACCGAAGCGGGGACCCAGCTCCAGATCGCGGTGGCGGACAGCAACCGCTCGAGCGCCGCCACCGTGCAGCAACAGGATCCTGAAGCCCCGAACGGCCGTGGTCTCGCGATCGTGGCGGCGCTGACCGCCCGCCACGGCACCCGCATCGAGGGCGACCGCAAGGTCGTGTGGTGCGCCATCGAGATCCCCTGACCCGGCAGCGCATCGCGGCCGGCGCGGCCGGGTAGGAGCGCGCAGGACCTGCCAGCCGAGGAGCCACCATGCCCGCTCATCCCGAGACCCCGACCGCCGCTTCCGATGCCGCACCGATCGGAGGGGCGACGAACCCCGAGAGCGTCACGCCGGTGCAGGGCACGATCGAGGACTACCGCAAGCTGCGCGAGGAGCTGCAGGCGTTGAGCGACGACGAACTGGGGGCCAAGGCGGCGGCCAACGGCATCGACGCACCGGAGAAGATGGGCCGAGAGGCGCTGATCGCGAAGCTCATGGACGAGCCGAGCGCCAACGAGATCTGACGCGCGCCCATCGCCGACGGCGGCTGCTTCCCTCGGGTGCTCGCGTCATGCGGCCGGTCGGTAGTCCAGGTAGACGACGCCGTTCTCGAGCACCTCGCACGCGCCGACCGTCAGCTCGGCCGGTGGCGCGTCGAGCGGGAAGAGGCGGGGGCCCTCGCCGCGGGTGACGGGGTACAGGAAGAGGTGCAGCTCGTCCACCAGGTGGTCGGCGAGCAGGGCCTGCACGAGCGTGCTGCTCCCGCTGATGTACAGCGGTCCGTCGACCTCTTCCTTGAGCCGGCGGATCCGGTCGGCGTCGTAGCCGCCGATGATCTCGCTGTTCCGCCAGACCGGCTCGGTCAGCGTGGACGACACGACGTACTTCGTGGTGTCGTTGAAGAACGGCGCCCCCGGGTCGTCCTCGACGGTGCGGGTGGACCACGCCGGTGCGAACATCTCGTACGTCGTGCGCCCCAGCAGAATGCCCCGGCACTGCTCGGTGATCCCGCCGATGAGCTCGCCCATCCGGGGCACGAACCCGAACGGCGCGGTCCACATCGGGGCGTCGATGACGCCGTCGAGGCTCATGAACTCGTGGACGTGGATTGCTCCCATGATCGCTTCTCTCCTGTTCGGGGCCACCGGCCCGGCGCCGGCGACATCGTGGTCTTCACCACTCCTACGAAGAACCGCCGAGCGGATCGACAGGTCGGCGAAGAAGTTTCTCGACGGGTTGCCCACTCGGGGCCCCGAGGCTACAAACCGTCCATGGAGGACCACCGCCCGGGCCCCGGCGACGGGTCTGCCCGGGGCGTGTGCCCGCCCCTCGCAGGCGCGTCCCGGTCGTCGTTGCGGTGAGCGCGCCCCCGTGGTCGGTCGACGAGATCACCGCTGACCTCGAAGCGCTGGGGGTCGCGCCGGGCGACGTGGTCATGGTGCATGCGTCGCTGCGCGCGATCGGTCCGGTCGCGGGAGGCGCTCGGGGGGTGATCGACGCGCTCCTGTTGGCCATCGGCCCGGAGGGCACGCTCGTCATGACGATCGGTGCCCGCGACGACACGGCGTGGGTCAACGAGCGGCCCGAGGACGAGCGCCCCGCGCTGTTGGCGGGAGCCGTGCCCTTCGACCACCTCGTGACCCCGGCCGACCCGGACGTGGGGGTGCTGGCCGAGGTGTTCCGGACCGACCCCCGCAGCACGGTGAGCGACCACCCGGAGGGCCGGTTCGCGATCGCAGGCCACCGGGCCTCGTCCTGGGTCGCCGACCTGCCGTGGGACGACTACTACGGGGCCGGGTCGGTGCTCGAGCGCGTCGTGCAGGCCGGCGGCAAGGTGCTGCGCCTCGGCGCCGACCCTGACACGGTCACGATGATCCACTACGCCGAGCACCTCGTGGAGCTCGCTCCCAAGCGCCGGGTGCGCCGCCACCGCCTCGTCCGCCACGCCGGCACCACCGAGATCCGCGTGGTGACGAGCCTGGACGACAGCGACGGCATCGTCGACCACCCGGGCGAGGACTACTTCGCGACGATCCTGCGCGGCTACCTCGAGACCGGTCGGGCCGCGACCGGCACGGTCGGGCGGGCGCGCAGCGAGCTGCTCGCTGCCGCCGACCTGGTCGCCTTCGCCCGGGGGTGGATGCAGGTGCACCTCCAACCGTGACGCCCACCGCGTGCTCGCGAACGCTCGCGCGCGACTTGGGACCTTCGGCCCTGGTGCCGCGCGCGAGCGACCGCGCACCCTGGGGAGCCAGCGGACCACGACGGGCCGACGCCGAGAACGGAGAGGATGGAGCACGATGTCGGTGGACAACCTCGCGCGCGTCCGCAACGGTCTCGAGATCCTTGATCGCGCGGAGTGCCTGCGGCTGCTGGCCTCGGTGCCCGTCGGCCGCGTCGCCGTGACCGTCGACGCGCTGCCGGTCATCCTGCCGGTGAACTTCGCCGTGACCCCCGGTGGCCAGGTCGTGTTCGCCACCCGGGACGGCCAGAAGCTGCGCGGCGCGCTCGACAACACGGTCGTCGCGTTCGAAGCGGACGCGTTCGACGCCGAGACCCGCTCGGGCTGGAGCGTCATGGTGCAGGATCGGGCGGAGCTCGTGCCGATGCGCGATGCGCCCCTGTTCGCCGATCTCGACTTCGATCGCTGGGCCGGCGTGGACGCGACCAGCTACGTGGTCATCGGCACGGCGCTCATGTCCGGGCGGAGGATCACCAACGCCATCTGATCGACGGGAGACGCCCCGCAGGCAGGCGTGACCGCCGTCACCCCCGGCGAAGGACTTTGGTCCCTGGTCGGGTGTCCGGTCGGCCCCGCATCCTGGGGCACGGGAGCTGCAGCCAGCAGCGGATCGAGGGGAACCACCATGCGAGTGCTCGTCGTCGGAACTGACATCGCAGAGAGCTCGGCCAACGTCCAGGCGTTGCGTCGTGCCGGCCATGACATCGTGCGCTGCCACGCGCCCGAGGACAGTGCCTTCCCGTGCACGGGCCTGCTCGGCTCGGGGTGCCCGCTCGAGCACGGCGGTGCCGATGTGACGGTGCTCTCGAACCAGTTCGGCGCCGACGTGAACGGCGGGCCGGAGGACGGTGCGCGCTGCGCGCTGCGCCGCCACGTGCCGCTGATCGCGGCCGGGTGCGCGTCGTCGTCGCCGCTCGTCGAGTGGGCGACCGATGTCGCCCGGGAGCCCTCGGAGCTCGCCGACGCGGTCGCCCGCGTGGGCCGCGCCCCGCTTCCCCGTCATGAAGCGGTCGCGTCGGAGATGTTCCGCCACACGTTGGACCTCCACGGGCTGCACGACGTCGAGGCCGGCGTCGACGTGACGCGCACGGCCGAGACCGTGCGGGTGGTGTTGCGTCCGTCCGTCCCCGTTCCCGCGACCGTGGCCGAGAAGGCGTCGGTCCGTGTGGTCGGCGCCGTGACGAAGCTGGACCCGACCGCGGTGCGCATGAGCGTGGCGGTCGAGAACCCGGAGCCCCTGCCCTGCTGATCCGTCGCTGACGGATCGCCCCGTGTCCGGAGCGGGCCGCCGCCGCGGCCCGCTCCGGCGCGTCATCCCGGGCGCACGTCGCGGCAGACCGGGTCGGGTGGTGCGGTCCGCGCGTCCGGCGGGAGCGATGTTCAGGTGAAGCGCGCGTAGATGAGGCCGTCGCGGTCGCCGGTCACGTCGTTGATGTCGAGGTGGCCGACGGGGTGGAACCCGGCGCGGGCGGCCACGTGCTGGGACGCCACGTTCTCGGGGCGGATCTCGAGGATCACGACCGCGAGCGGGATCGACGGCAGCGCCCACTCGGTGATCAGCGCCAGCGCGCGGGCGGCGATGCCTTGGTTGCGCACCGCCGGCACCACCCAGTAGGCGGCGTTGCCGGTGGCCCCGAACACCGCCATGTTGATCGCGCCCAGCACCACCGTCGGGTCCTCGGCGTCCGCGATCGCGAACGCCGCCTTCACGCCTTGCGCCCACTGCCGGCGGGTGCGCTCGATGTACGCCTCGGCGTCCGCGCGCCGATACGGCCGGGGGATCGGGATGAACTCCTGCGTGACCGGGTCCTGGCAGGCCGCCACGATCGGGTCGATGTCCTCGTCGCGCCAGGCGCGCAGGCAGATCACCCCGTCGGACAACGGAGCGGCGGGGAATCGGAGGACCGCCGCCTCGATCATCAGGCAGCCTGCGCGCTCAGGCGTCCGGCGCGCTCATGCCCGCGAGCGCTGGATCAGGAGCGGACAGGTGCAGTGCCGGACGACGCGCGTGGCGACGTGGCCCAGTGCGGACGCCGCGAGGCCGCTCTCCCCGTGCGTGCCCAGCGCCAGCAGCCCGGCGGGGCGGGCGGCGGCGAAGGTCACGATCACGTCGGCCGGGTGGTCGCTCTGCAACACGTGCCGTTCGAACGGCACCCCCGCCTCCTCGAGCGACGCCGCCGCCGATGCGAGCGACTCGTTGAGCTCCGGATCCAGCGCCCGGCCGACGGCGCCGGCCGCTTCGACGGTCACCAGGTGCACCGCCAGGCCGAGCTGCTGCGCCTACTCCGTGACCGTCGGCAGCACCGCCAGGCTGGCCAGTGAGCCGTCCACCGCCACGACGAGCTCCCGCGAGGCGGGGAACGCTTCGGGCTTGCACGCAGGCCCCACGAGCACGGTGGGGGTGGTGCTCGAGCGCAGCACCTCGTCGGACACGCTCCCCAGCAGCATCTCGCCCAGCGCGCCCCGACCGTGGGTCGTGAGGCACAGCGCCGCGTACGGCAGCGCGGCGAGCGCCTCGACGATCCCGCGCGTCGGGAACTCCTTGCGCAGCACCTCGGACCGGACGCGGTCGGGGCCGCACGAGGCCGCGCGGTCCGCCAGGTACTGCTCGTCGGCCGTCACGTCGGCGTCGAACGAGGTCATCAGCAGGTGGAGCTCGGCGTCGAGCTCGGCCCCGAGCCAGGTGGCGACGGGCAGGGCGCGCTCGGAGGTGCGCGAGCCGTCGAGGGGCACCAGGATCGTCTTCGTCATGTCGCATCCTCCAGGGATGGGACGGCCGACGCGCCAACCGGCTGCGAGCCGTCGTGGTGTGCGCTGATCTCCCTACTCGAACAGGTCACCCGAGATCGGGCTAGGGCACAACGTCACGACCGGGGGTCGGGACCTTCGGCCCTGGTTCCCGTCCCGCGGAGCGCCACATGGTGGGCTCACGTTCGACCCCGCGGCGCGCGACGCTCCGCCGGGGGAAGACGACCGGCCCTGAAGCCCGGCCCTGACGACCGGCCCCGACAACCGAGTGCCCAGAGGCGATGCCCCGTGGATGAGCGCGCCAGAGATCGCAACGGACTCGAGATCCTCGAGCGCGCCGAGTGCCTGCTGCTGCTGACCTCGGTCCCGGTCGGGCGCATCGCGGTGACCGTCGATGCCCTCCCGGTGCTCCTGCCGGTCAACTTCTCGGTCAGCTCGTCGGGCAAGATCGTGTTCGCCACGAGGTCGGGCCAGAAGCTGCGCGGCGCGCTCGAGAACCAGGTGATCGCGTTCGAAGCCGACGCCTTCGACCCCGTGACGAGGTCCGGGTGGAGCGTGCTCGTCCAGGACCGTGCCCAGGTCCTGTCGCGGGCGGAGGCGGCGCCGTACGAGCACCTCGAGCTCGAGCGCTGGGCCGGCGGCGACGCCACCAGCTACGTGGTGATCGGCTCGGGCTTGATCTCCGGGCGCCGGATCACACCGCTGAGCTGAAGGCCGCAAGGCGGCCGTCGCGGGACGCCCGATAGCGGCCGTCGGCGCGCCCGTCAACAGGGTCGAAGGTCCCGAAAGAGTCGGGTCCTGATCCTCTGCTCGTGACGGCGGGTCCTTGCGAAGGTGCTCGACGGCGCCGTGTTGCGGATCCCGTGCGGCGCCGACCCTCCCAACCCAGAGACCGGAGAGCATCCATGTCGCAAGCACCCGCCGACGGAAAGTCGGTGCCGACGATCACGAACGTCCAAGAGAGCCACGGTTCGAGCTCGAACCTCATCGCCATCTGCTTCTCGATCGGGGCCTTCCTCGTCGCGGCGCTCGGCTTGGTCGTCATCACCACCCAGGACAGCTCCAGCGGAGGCGGGAGCGTCGCTACCGCGGCGTCCGCGCCGGTCGCCGTCACGCTGTCCGAGTTCAAGATCACGCCGAGCACGATCACCGCCCCCGCGGGCAACGTGAAGCTGACCATCACGAACAGCGGCTCGCAGGTGCACAACCTCAGCATCCCGGGCCTGAACAAGAAGTCGAAGGACATCCCCGCCGGCGGCACGGACACGATGGACCTCGGCCAGCTCGCCGAGGGCGCGACCTATGAGGTCAACTGCGCCATCCCGGGCCATGCCGACTCCGGCATGAAGGGGACCCTGAAGATCACGGCGGCCGGCAGCGCCCCGGCCGCCTCCACCGCGTCGTCGGGCACCGACTCGATGGCGGGCATGGACCACTCGACCGACTCGACGGACTGGGCGGCCATGGACGCACGGATGGCGAAAGGCATGGCAGAAGGACTCAAGACCTTCACCGGCGGCAACGCCACCAAGGGGGTGGGGAACGCGAAGCTCGAGCCGACCGTGCTCCCCGACGGCACGAAGGAGTTCAAGCTCGAGTCCTCGATCGTCGACTGGGAGGTCTCGCCGGGCAAGACGGTCAAGGCCTGGGCCTACAACGGCATGGTGCCGGGGCCGTGGATCCGGACCGAGCCCAACGACAAGGTGAAGGTCACGATCACGAACAAGCTCCCGGTGTCGACGGACATCCACTTCCATGGCATCTCGACTCCGTTCGACATGGACGGTGTGGCACCGCTCACCCAGCCGGAGATCAAGCCGAACGAGACCTTCACCTACCAGTGGACGAACACGAACCACCCCGAGCTCGGCATGTACCACGCCCACAACCACGGCCAGGTCGCGGTGCTGAACGGGATGTTCGCGGTCTTCCAGGTCGGCGATGTGCCCCTCCCCGCAGGCAAGACGATCCCCGGTGGTCCGACGGTCCCGGCCAACCTCAAGATCACGCAGGAGCTCCCCATCGTGCTCAACGACGCCGGTGTGATCGGGCTGACC
Organism: uncultured Iamiaceae bacterium; assembly: GCA_964446345.1. Taxonomy (GTDB): domain Bacteria; phylum Actinomycetota; class Acidimicrobiia; order Acidimicrobiales; family Acidimicrobilacustridaceae; genus CAYUOL01. The sequence goes on from CAYUOL010000002.1 coordinate 41,726, forward strand.
CTGAACGGCAAGAGCTACCCCGCTACCGCCCCCATCGCGGCCAACCCCGGTGACGCCTTGCTCGTGCACTACTACAACGAGGGCCTCCTGGCGCACCCGATGCACCTGCACCACGTGCCGGCACTGGTCGTCGCCAAGGACGGGCTCCCCCTGGAGTCCCCGTACTGGATGGACACCCTCAACGTCGCTCCGGGCGAGCGCTACAGCATCCTGATCATGCCGACCACGAACGACATCGGGGTCTGGGCCTGGCACTGCCACATCCTCAACCACGCCGAGAACGACGACGGCCTGTTCGGCATGGTCACCGCCCTCATCGTCAACGACCCGAGCAAGCCCAAGTCGTAGGGGAGCATCGGGAGTCGACGACACGTCCTCCGGCGTCCGGGTCCGGGCGCCGCAGTGGAGCAGGGTGCTCATCCTCTGGGGGTGAGCACCCGCTTCGCGTCCGGGGTCAGGCGGTGGGGGAGCGGGATTCGGTCGAGGCGCGCGGTTCGGTGCGGGCACCGGGCTCGTCGACCGCCTCGTCGACCGCGCCGGAGGCCACCTCAGGCGCCGGCTCGGCGGGCACGGTCCACACGAGGCGGGTTCCCGTCGGGTCCACCGGCTCGGTCGTCAGCGTCCCGCCCAGCTGCTTCGCCCGGTTCGCCATGTTGCCGAGCCCGTGGCCGGCGGTGCTCTTGGTGGCCCGGACGGACGGGTCCGGCAGCCCCACGCCGTCGTCGACCACGACCATGCGGATCTGCGACGACGACACCTCGATGGTCACCAGCACCGAGGACGCCTTGGCGTGCTTGGCGATGTTGGTGAGGGCCTCGCGCAGGGTCGGCAGCAAGTGCTCGACCACGCGCTCGTCCACGGTCTCGACCGGGCCGTCGAACTGCAGCCGAGGCTCGAAGCCGACGCTGTCGGAGGCCTGGCGGACCACCTCGAGGATGCGCACGCCCACCCCGGCGTCGGCCGGGCCGGACGCCTGGAGCGAGAAGATCGCCGAGCGGATGTCGCGGATGGTCTGGTCGAGGTCGTCCACCACGGTGTCCAGGCGCTCGCGCAACGCGGGCTCCGCCCGGTTCGTCACGGCCTGCAGCGCGAGGCCGCTGGCGAACAAGCGCTGGATCACGGTGTCGTGCAGGTCGCGGGCGATGCGCTCGCGGTCGTCGGCGATCGCCATCACCTGCTCCGCCTCGCGCAGCGCGAGCTGGCTCTGCTGCAGCCGCTCGTCGGCGGCCAGGCGCTCGGAGATGTCACGGGCGACGGCGATCACCGAGACGGTGCCGTCCTGGCTGGTCGGCGCGGTGCGCAGGCTCATCTCGACCGGCACGTCGGTGCCGTCGCTCCGGCGGTGGATGCCGCGGACGTTCACCGCGCGGTCACCGGCCTGGCGCACCTCGTCGATCAGCTGGCGCAGCTCGGCCTCGGAGTGCTCCGGATCGATGTGCATCGGCGTCATGCCGAGCAGCTCGTCGAGCGAGTAGCCCACCTGCCGGGCCGCGCCTGCGTTCGCATACGAGTACCGCAGCGTGGACGCGTCCATGATGAAGACCGCGTCCTCGGTCGCGTCGAGGGTGCGCAGCACGCGGCGCATCTGGTCTTCGGCCTCCACCCGCGCGGTCACGTCGCGCACGGCGGCCACGACGTGGAACCCGTCGTCGCCGTCGAGGGGGCTGAGGCTGACCTCGACGGGGAACTCGGTCCCGTCGCCGCGGCGGGCCCGCAGGAGCATGCCCACCCCCATGGGTCGGACCGACGGCTCGGCCCGGTACCGCAGTCGGTGGGCCCGGTGCGTGGACTGCAGGTCGATCGGCAGCAGGCGGTCGACGGAGCCGCCGACGAGCTCGTCGCGAGGGATGCCGAAGAGCTGGACGGCCTGGCGGTTGGCGAAGGTGATCAGACCGTCGCCGTCCACGATGAACATCCCGTCGGGAGCGGCGTCTATGACCGACGAGAAGGGGACGACCCCGGCCTGGTCCACAGGGACGGAATCTACCTCTCACGCTCCGTGAGGGGCATTCCTCGCCGACCCCGTGCTCCCGCTTCTCTCCGCGTGTCAGCCCGAACCGCTCATCCGTGGCGGTGCCACGGCACGATGCGCCGGCCGGTGACGATGTCGGTGCTGACGGCGATGAAGAGGTCTGCGTGGGTCGAGGCCCAGGGGCGCAGGGGGAGCCGCAGGGCGGAGGTCCGTTGCCCGGGGTCGTCGACGATGCGCGTCGTGCCCCGCACGAGCACGCTCCAGCCGGCGTGGCTCAGGGGTTCGATCGCGTCGGTCTCGACGGCGATGACCGTGTTCGTCAGCGCCCGAGCGAGGTTCGACCGCTCGACGCAGCGCAGCACGACCTCGGGGCCGCGCTGGGGGTCGAGCTCGGCGAGCGTGATGTTGACCGGCACGACGACGAGCAGCGCGCCTGACGTGACGCCGACGCGGGCGACGGCGGCGCCTTCCAGCTTGCGCAGGCACTCGTCCCGGTCCATCACCTCGAGCCCCGTGTCGTCGAGCACCGTGGTGGCGGGATCGGCGATCGCAGGCCGCGCGCGCGGCGGGCAGAGCACGATGTCCCGTCGCGGTGCCGGCCCCTGTGCACCGGTCGGCCCGGCTGCGCGCGTCGCTCGTCGCACCAGGACGGGGACGGTCGCCCCGCGCACCACATCGGTCGCGACGTAGCCCAAGGCGCGGTTCATCGCCCCGCCGTGACCCGTCGGCGACAGCGCGAGCAGGCCCGCACCGAGCGACCGGGCGAAGGCGAGCAGGGTGCCGGCCACGTCGGCGCGCTCGAGGTGGTGCGCGGTCGCGGCCGCGCCACCGCTCGCGGCGACGGCCACGGCGTCCTGCATCACCGGATCCGGGCACCCGGTGCCGTCGCCCGGGTGCACCGTGGCGAGGTGCACGGGCGCGCCGAGCCGGCCGGCCCACGCCGCGACGAGCGGGATGATCGAGGCGGCGGCCTCCGACCCGTCGAGCATGACCACGATCGGTCGATCGGTCGTCCCGTCGGACAGCGGATCGTGCACAGGGACGTCAGGGCCGACGAGGACGACCGGGGCGACGGTGTCGTGCACGACCTCGTCGGCGACGCCGCCCAACGTGTGGGGCATGACGCCGTGCGCGAAGGTCGCCATGCAGACGGCCTCGACGCCGGCCCGCTGCGCCACCTCGACGATGGCCTGCGCCGGGAACCGATCGAGGACGACCTCGCACTCGGCGTCGTCGAGTCCGAGCTCCTCGGCGGTCGCCCGCAGCTGCGCGAGGTCCTCCGCGTCGTCCTGGTCGAAGCTGGCGGTCACGAGCTGCACGCCGACGCCCAGGCCCCGGGCGAGCGTGCGCGCGACCCCGACCGCCCGCCGCGACGCGGGCGACGCGTCGACCGGCACCACGAGGTGGCGCGCGCCGGTGGTGGAGCCGGCGGCGCCCGTCCGTTCCGCGGTGGCGGGCTCGTGGGCCCCGAGGCCCTGGGGCGATCCCGGCGATGGGGTCTTGATCTCGCTCGTCATCGGGAGCCCTCCGGCCACTGGTGCGATGCTCGTCCTGGGTGGCGTCTCGCGTGGTGCAACGCGGTGCTCACGATCTTTGCCAGCGGCACGGGCTCGGCAGAAGGGTCCAAGGTCCTCTGCGACGAGGCGTGCAGGAAGTGACCTTGGACCCGCCGCAGGCGCGTACGGCACTGTCTACCGTGAGGTCGTGCAGACCCCGAGCCCGAGCCCGAACCCGTCCGCGTCGCCCGCGAGCTCGGCGCCCGTGGCCGACGCCGCCGGGTGGATGGCGCTGCGGGACGGCAGCCGCGTGCGCGTGCGGCCCATCGAGCCCAGCGATGCCCCGGCGCTCGAGCGGTTCCACGCCGCGCTCAGCCTCGAGACCGTGCGCAAGCGGTACTTCTCGGTGCACCCGCGCTTGTCACCCGAGGAGCTCGAGCGGTTCACGACGGTCGATCACCACGCCCGGGAGGCGCTGGTGCTGCTCGACGGGGAAGCGGACGGGGGAGCGATCGTCGCCGTCGGTCGCTACGACGGCGCAGCCGGCGCCGACTCGGCCGAGGTCGCCTTCGTGGTGCGGGACGACTGGCAGGGCCGCGGCGCCGGCACGGCCCTGCTGGCGGCGTTGGTCGAGGCGGCACGGCAGGAGGGCTTGGCCCGCCTCACCGCGTCGACGCTCTACACGAACACGAGGATGCTGGACCTGTTCCGCCGTTCGGGACTGGTCACCGCGGTCAGCTACGACGCCGGGGTGGTGGAGGTCGAGCTGTCGCTGGACGCGAGGCCGCCGGATCCCGATCCGCGCAGGGGCTGACGGATCAGGACCCGGCGGCGGTGCGGCCGGATCGGCGGTTCAGGAGCTGACGGTGCGCTTGGCCTCGAGCACCGCGTCGCGGATGTCGGTCATCGCCTGCTCGAGGCCGCCGCGCAGGGCATCGAGCGCGTCGCCGGCGGTGCCGGGCGCGTTGCTGAGCTTCTCCTGGGCGTCGAGCCAGCGATCACGCAGGCCCTGCAGGAGCGGCGCGACGCGCTCCTCGACCTCCATCGACCCCAGGTGCACCTGCACCTCGAGGTCGTCGATGCGGCCCTGCCACTGCTCGAGCTGGGCGCGCAGCACCTGCTCGCGCAGATCGCCCACCTGGGTCCTCGAGCTCTTCGATGCGGGCCTTGAGGGCGGTCACCTGGTCGTCGTCGGTCATGGCTGCTCCTTCGGGACGGGGATCTCGTCCGTTCGAGACCCCGATGGTTGGGGGTGTGGGCTGTTCAGCGGTGGACGAGGACCGGCACGGTGCTGTGGCGGATGACGTGGGCGGCGACGCCGCCGACGGTCGAGGGCGCGACGCCGGCGCCGCGCGTGCCCAGGGCCACGAACGTGGCGTCGAGGGCGGAGGCGCACGCGACGATGACGTCGCCCGCGTGGTTGCTCTCGACGATGTGCTGCTCGGACGGCACGCCCAGCCGCTCGAGGTGCGCCGTCGCGGACTGCATCAGCTCGGCCGCCCAGGTGTGCGCCGGGTCGTCGAGCACCCCGGGGGAGACGACGGCCAACAGGTGCACGCGCAGCCCGAGCTGGTCCGCCCACTCGCCGACGATCGGCAGGACGGCGATCGAGCCGTGCGACCCGTCGAGGCACACCACGACCGAGGCACTGCTGCGCGGCGTGGGCCGGCAGCGCGGGCCGACGACGATGACGGGCGAGGTGGTCTCGCGGAGCACCTCGTCGGCCGTGCTGCCGAGCAGCAGCTCCGAGAGCCGGTTGCGGCCGCGCGTGGTGAGGCAGAGCACGGCGTCAGGGAGCGCATCGACCGCTTCGATGATCCCGGGCGCCGGCAGCACGAACTGCTGCACCGTGGTCACGACGTCGTCGCGCCCACACGTCGCGGCTTGCGCGTCGAGGTACGCCTGGTCCTCGACGGGGTCGGCCTCGAACGAGGTCGTCATCAGGTGCAGGTCCGCCCCCAGCCGGTCGGCGAGCCCGCCGGCGACGGGCAGCGCCCGCTCGGCCTCCGGGGAGCCGTCCAGGGCCACCACGATCGTCTTCGTCATGTTCGTGCGCTCCTCCGTCGAGCGGGTGTGGTCCCATCAGACGCTCGGCGCCGTGCCCCGGGCCAGGGCCGAAGGTCCCGCGCTGCGTCGACCGAAAGCAGGGACGAGCGGGACCTTGGGCACTTCCCCGGCCGCCCGGGGCTGCGCCACCATCGAACGATGCCGTCACCGGTCATCCGCACGAGCGGGCTCACCAAGCGCTACGGCCGCGCCACCGCGCTGTCCGCCCTGGACCTCGAGATCCCGGCCGGCACCGTGTTCGGCTACCTCGGTCCCAACGGCGCCGGGAAGAGCACCACGATCCGCATGCTCATGGGGCTGATCCGGCCGACGGCGGGCACGGCGACCGTGCTCGGCCACGACATCGTGCGCGAGCGCGAGGCGATCCACCGGCTCGTCGGGTACCTCCCCGGCGACTTCAACGGGTACCGGGACCTCACGGCGGGCCAGTACCTCACCTTCCTGGCGAACCTGCGCGGCGACGTCGACCCGGCCGAGATCGAGGCGCTCGGGAAGCGCTTCGACCTGGATCCGGAGCGCCGCATCGGGACCATGTCGCACGGGAACCAGCAGAAGGTCGGGATCATCCAGGCCTGCATGCACCGGCCCGACCTGCTGATCCTCGACGAGCCGACGTCGGGGCTCGATCCGCTGATGCAACGCGAGTTCCTCGACCTCCTCCGCGAGTTCCGCGACGCGGGGCGCACCGTGTTCCTGTCCTCCCACGTGCTGAGCGAGGTCGAGGCGGTCGCCGACGTCGTCGGCATCATCCGCGCCGGCCGGCTCGTCATGACGCAGGGCGTCGCCGATCTCAAGCAGCGCACGCGCCGGCGGGTGTCGCTGCGGCTCACCGACGACTCGCCCGACGTCGTCGCGGCACTGACGGCAGTGCCCAGCGTGCGCGAGCTCGACGCGGTCGACGGCGGGGTGGACCTCGTCGTCGAGGGCTCGATGGCCGAGCTCATGCGGGTCGCCGCGCCGTTCGGCATCGAGCGCATCGTCAGCCGCGACGTCGACCTCGAGGACGTCTTCCTGCAGTACTACGAGGAGGAGCGCTGATGCTGCGCACCCTGTACACCAAGACCATGCGCGACCAGCGGCGCGGCCTGCTGGGCTGGAGCATCGGCACCGCCCTGACCGTGTTCATCATGGCGGCCATCTGGCCCTCGTTCTCCGAGATGGACCTCACCTCGATGCTGGCGCAGTACCCCGAGGCCATGAAGGAGGCCTTCAACATCACCAGCATGACGACGGGCGCCGGCTACATGAACGCGGAGCTGTTCAGCTTGATGCTCCCGGCGATCTTCATCATCTTCGCCGTGGCCCGCGGCGCGCGCCTCATCGCCGGTGAGGAGGAGGAGCGCACGCTCGACCTGCTCGCGACGATGCCGATCTCGCGACGGCGCATCCTCTTGGAGAAGAGCGCGGCGCTGGCAACCGACCTCGCCGTGCTGGCGCTCGTGCTGCTCCTGTCGATCGTGATCTCGTCGGTCGCGTTCGGCTTGGACATCCCCGTGCTGCACGCGCTGAACGGGACGCTCGCGATGTTCTTCCTCGGTCTCGAGCTCGGGTTCGTCAGCCTCGCCCTGAGCGCCGGAACGGGACGCCGCGGGCTGGCCGTTGGCATCTCCGCCGGCCTGGCCGGGGCGGCCTACCTCGTCTACCTGATGGCGCAGCTGGTGGACGGCCTGCGCCCCCTGCGGGTCGCGTCCCCCTTCTACCAGGCGATCTCGGAGGGGCCGATCGGGCCGAACCTGCCACCGATCGCGCTGCTCATGCTGGTCGTCGGCTTCGTCGCTCTCGGCGTGTCCCTCGTCGTGTTCGACCGGCGCGACCTCGCCGTGTGAGCCAGCTCGAGGTGTCGCCGGCGGCCCGGTCGCGCCGGTCCCGGCCCTCGTAGGGTGGGGGCAGGAGGCAGTGATGCGCGCGATGGTCCTCGAACAACCCGGCGCCGCGGCCACGAGCCCCGTGCGGCTCCGGGCGCGTCCGCGCCCCGAGCCCGCCCCCGGCGAGATCCTGATCGACGTCGCCGCGTGCGCGGTGTGCCGCACCGATCTGCAGCTCGTCGAGGGTGACCTCGCGGCTCGGCACCTGCCGATCGTGCCCGGCCACCAGGTGGTCGGCCGGGTCGCTGGCCACGGTCCGGGCGTCGATCCGCAGGCGCGCCCCCTCGGGGCGCGCGTCGGGGTCGCGTGGATCGCGTCGACCTGCGGCCGCTGCCGGTTCTGCCGGAGCGGGCGCGAGAACCTCTGCCCCGACGCGCGCTTCACGGGGTGGGATCGCGACGGTGGGTACGGCGAGCAGATGACCGCGCGCGCCGACTTCACGTACCTGCTCCCGGATGGCCTCTCGGACGAGCGCGCCGCGCCCCTGCTCTGCGCCGGCACGATCGGGTACCGGTCCCTGAAGATCGCCGGCATCGATCTGCACGACGCCCGCGGCCGCCGCCTCGGCCTCTACGGCTTCGGCGCGTCGGCGACGTGCGTCATCCAGCTGGCGGTGCACGCCGGCTGCGTGGTGTCGGTGGCGACGCGCTCGGTCGCGGAGCAGCAGCGGGCCCTGGCGCTCGGGGCGGTGTGGGCCGGCGGCTACGACGACCCGCCGCCCGAGCCGCTCGACGCCGCCATCACGTTCGCCCCGTCGGGCGACGTGGTCGTGGCGGCGCTGAAGGCGGTCGACCGCGGTGGGATCGTCGCGATCAACGCCATCCACCTCGATCGCGTGCCCGAGCTCGACTACGACGACCTGTGGCTCGAACGGTCGCTGCGCTCCGTCGCGAACGTCACGCGCGACGACGTCGTCGAGTTCCTCGAGCTGGCGGCGGCGGTGCCGGTCGAGACGCAGATCGAGACCTTCGCCCTCGACGACGCCAACGAGGCGCTGGCCCGCCTGGCCCGCGGCGACGTCTCGGGTGCCGCGGTGCTGGTACCGGATCGAGACGGCGAGGACGGCGAGGACGGCGAGGTCGACGAGGACGACGAGGCTGGTGGGCGCTGAGCCTTGCCGCAGGCGCCGTGCTGAGCCCGTGCGCGTGAGGTGCCCGTCAGCGGCGACCGCGCTCGTCCCGCTCGACCTCGGCCATGCGCTGGACGATGAAGTCGAAGAACTCGTCGGGGAAGAGGTCGAAGGGACCGTTCGCGAACGCCTGGGGCTCGAGCGGCTGGAGGACCTCCTGCTGGAGGTGGCGCACCCGATCCGGATCCTCGCCGTCCGCCAGCAGCTGACGGGCCAGGAGGACGAGCGCCGTTTCCCAGCTCATGACCGTCGCGGTGCGCTTGCGGCGCGAGATCGTCGTGTCGGCGAGCTCGAGCAGGTCCTCGCAGCTGCAGCGGGCCAGCCGGTTCAGGCGGGCCCAGAGCGGGACGGGCATCCCCGCCGCCTCGTGCAGCTGCTGGGACCGGCCGGCGAGGAACGCCTCGCACTCGTCGCCGATCGACGGGGGTGGGATCTGCGGGCGGTGTCCCATGGCTGCTCCGGGTCGGATGCTCGTGCGACGGGCGGCGACGAACGTGCTCGGGTCGCCGCCCAGGCTCGCATCGAACTTCGCGCGGGGCCGCGGCGGAAGGGCCGAAGGTCCCGAGCCCGGTCCGTCACCGTGGCGGTCGCGCGCGGCCGGTACCGGCGGGGGGTGCGGACCTTCGGCCCTGGCCGGTGCGGGCGACGTCGGGGAACCTGGAGCCATGACGACGATCCTGGTCCCGTTGGACGGCGCCGCCTCGGGGGAGCGGGCCATCGCCCCGGCTCGATCGCTCGCGGCCCGGCTCGACGCGGACCTCGTGCTCGCGCGTTCCTCGTGGGATGCGAGCGACGACGACGTGGCGCGGTACCTCGACGACGTCCTCGACCGGTCCCACCTGAGCATCGAGACCACCAAGCACGTCGCGTTCCGGTTCCCGCCCGAGGCCGTGGCCGACGTCGCGGCGCAGTACCCGGATCCCCTGATCTGCCTGGCCAGCAGCGGACGGCGGGGGCTGGCCCACGCCGTGCTGGGCAGCGCCAGCGAGGAGGTGATGGCCGGCTCGAGCGTGCCGATCCTGGCGTGCGGCCCGCACCTGGAGCGCACGGCGATCGATCGGCTCGCCGATCCTGGGCGCGAGCTCCGCATCGGTCTGTGCGTCGATGCCCGCACGCACGAGACGGCGGTCGGGCAGTTCTGCGTGCACTGGGCGCGAGAGCTCGGCGCCTCGGTGGAGGTGGTCACGGTGCGCGCCGAGGACGAACGGCCCGTGAGCCGCTTCCAGGCCGCCGAGCCCGACCAGCTCGAGGCCATGGTCGAGCTGCTGCGGGCGAACGGGGTCGCCGCCGAAGCGCACGAGCTGGCCGAGCTCCAGCCGGCGCGCCGCCTGGCCGCGCACGCGGCGGCGCAGGAGCTGGCGCTGCTGGTCGCGGCGAAGCGCTCCGGCTCGGGGGGCCTGGCCCGTGACGTGCTGGGGAGCACCGTGATGAGCCTGATCCACCAGGCGCCGTGCCCCGTGCTCCTCCCCCCGGCGGCGTAGCTCCCCGGTCGGCGGACCGAGGCGCGCCGCCTCAGCCGGTCGACCCGGACCCGCCGGCGAAGCAGCTCTCGACGAACGCCCGGAACGCCACCGGATCGGGGCGCACGTGCAGGTGGTCGTCCTCGTCGCGCCCGACGTCGAGCGCAGGGCAGAAGAAGTCGCCGCCCGCGGTGAAGAAGTGCGGTGAGCCGATGACGCCGCGCTCGGTGCCGGTGCGGAGGTCGGCGAGCACCGACGCGCGATCGTCGTCGTCGACGACGAGGTCGTGCGCGTCGGCGATGCGCTGCAACACGGCCGGGTCGGCGATGTCGGCGCCGTGCTCGAAGAGCGCGTCGCGCACGAGGAGGCTGAGCCGCTCGCCCTCCTCGAGCGAGCGTCGATAGCCGGCGGCGACGAGCGCGAACGCCGGCTGCGACGTCGCCGGGAACGCCGCCGGGCGGAACCCGGCGAACAGCGAGGGTGCGCTCTGCGCACGGATCACATCGACCTCGTCGGCGATGAACTGCGGGTCCAGCGGCGCGCCGTTGACGAGCTCGAGCGGCCAGGCCCGCACGAGGAGGCGCACGTCGTCGCGGCCGAGCTCGTGGCGCCGGTCGACCAGCAGGCGCAGGCCCACATGGGTGAACGGGCAGGCGACGTCCGCGTACACCTCGATGCATCGGGCGCCGACGGCCGTCCGGTCCGCACGAGCGGCCGCGGCCGGGGCGACGGGGGGACCGGCTGGCTCAGAAGGCACCGGCGAGGTCCTGGCCCGCGATCGAACCGCCGTCGGCGACGAACTCGGCTCCGGTGCAGTACGACGACTCGTCCGACGCGAGGAAGAGCGCCAGCCGGGCGATCTCGATGGGCCGTCCGACGCGGGCGATCGGTTGCGTCGCGCAGCGGGCGTCGGCGGCCGCGAGGTCGGGGTCGTCCGCGATGACGCCCGGTGCCGGCGGGTCGTCCATGGTCGTGCGACTGACCCCCACCATCGGGGTTGCCACGCCACCGGGGTGCAGCGAGTTGACGCGCACACCTCGCGGCCCGAGCTCGATCGCCGCGCTCTTGCTCACCCCGCGCAGCCCCCACTTCGACGCGACGTAGGCCGGGATCATGGACATGCCGACCATGCCGCCGGTGGAGGACACGTTGATGATGGACCCGTGCCCGGCATCGGCCATGGCGGCGCCGACCGTCTTCATGCCGAGGATCGGCCCGATCAGGTTGATGTCCAGCACCTCGCGCAGCGACTCCTCCTGCAACTGGAGCAGCGGGTCGACGGCCAGGACGCCGGCGTTGTTCACCAGCACGTCCGGGGTGCCGAACGTCTCGATGGTCTCGGCCAGCACGGCCTGCCAGCCCGCCTCGTCGGTGACGTCGAGGTGCACGGGGTGCGCGCGGGCACCGATGTCGGCGGCGACCGCCTTGGCCTCGGTGTCGAGCACGTCGGCCAGCACGACGCGCGCGCCCTCGGCCGCGAAGAGCCGGGCTTCGGCTTCGCCCATGCCCCGAGCGGCTCCGGTGACGATCGCGATCTTTCCTTCGAGGCGCATGGCGGCTCCTGACCTTGGGCGGTTCGATCGATGGCGACCCATGGCGACCGATCGATGGTCAGTCCAGCGTGCCCGCGCCTGCTCGGACGGACCAGGGTCCAAGGTCCCCGGGGTCGACCTGCGAGCGAGCGATCAGGGCACCGCGCCCGTTCGCTCGGGTGCTTCCGCTCCGGGCCGGCTGGTCGGTGCGAAGGGTGCGCCGGCCGATCGGTAGCGCAGGGCGGGGATCACCTGGAGGTCGTGCGCGCACACGACGTTCGGGAACACGGTGGCGGCTTCGCGCTGATGGCCGTCCAGGTCGTCGTAGCGATCGGAGAAGTGGGTCAGCACCAGCAGGCCGGCACCGGCCTCGGCGGCGATCGCCCCGGCCTGCGCTGCGGTGAGGTGGCCGTGCGCGGCGGCGAGATCCGCCTCCGCCTCGAGGAAGGTGGCCTCGCACAGCAGCAGGTCCACGTCCCGCGCGAGCCCGATGGCCGCCTCGCACCGGCTCGTGTCGAGCAGCACGGCGGCCCGGAACCCGGGCTGCACCTCGCTGACGTCGTGGAGGGTCACCCGGTGGCCGTCGACCTCGACCGCGCCGTCGCGCTCCAGGCGTCCGATCATCGGCCCGTGCACGCCGGCCGCGGCGAGGCGGTCGGGCCGGAGGTGGCGCCGGGACGGTTCCTCGAACCGCCAGCCGACCGCGTCGACCGGGTGGAGCAGCGAGCGGGCGCTGATGCGCAGCGGGGGCCCGGGGTGCACCACGACATCCGCCGCCGCACCGGTGGGCCCGACGGGGTCGAGGCGCACGGGCGGGCGCACCCCGGGGCTCACGTGGCACAGGCGCTCGACGTAGGGGAGCCCGTGGGCGGGGAAGTGGATGGGGATCTCGGGGACCTCGTGGTTCGCGCCGAGCTCCTCGAGCACACCGGGCAAGCCGAGGCTGTGATCGCCGTGCAGGTGCGTGAGGCAGATGTGGGTGACGTTGTGCGCGGAGAGGCCGAGGCAGGACAGCTGGCGCTGCGTGCCCTCGCCCGGGTCGATCAGGATCGCCTCGTGCTCCCAGCGCAACAGGTAGCCGTTGACGTTTCGGGCGCGCGTCGGTGCCCGGCTGCCCGTGCCCAGGATCACGAGGTCGCGACCGCTCACGGGGTCACATCGCGCACGGCGGCTCGGGCCTGCTGCGCGACGTCAGCGCGCGTCGAGGCGGTGTCGATCTCCGTCGCCTCGGGCCACGCGTCGAAGCGCGTGGCCATGGCCGCCGCGACCGCCGGGGTCGCGTCGGAGGCGTCGTGGTCGTGGGCCCGGCGCTCGTCGATGCGCGCGGCGGCGTCCTCCGCGTCGAGCACGCAGCGCAGCTCGACCAGCGGCACGCCGTGCTCGCGGGCGAGCAGTCGGGCGCGCTCGCGGTGCCCGGCGTCCGTGAACGAGGCGTCCAGCACCACCGAGCCACCCGCGCGCAGCGATGCCGATGCGCTCGCGAACAGGTCGTCGTAGACCTCGGCCGTTCGCTCCGCCGAGTAGAGGCCGTGGCGGAACGGCGCGGCGGCGGAGGTGTCCGGGTCGAGCCCGGCGCGCCGCTTGCGCACCACGTCCGAGCGGATCAGCTCGGCACCGATCGCCGCCTCGACGTCGCGGGCCACGGTCGTCTTGCCCGTCCCGGGCAGGCCACCGACGATCACGAGGCGCACGAGGGTCGCCTCGAGGTGGCGCAGGCACAGCGCGAGCAGCCGGCGGGCGGCGTCGACGGACGCGGCGTGCTCGCTCGATCCGGGTGCCTGCTGGGCCGCCCGCAGGCAGGTGACCTTGGCCCGCACCTGCGCGCGGTAGGCGATGTACAGGTGCAAGAGCGACCGCGGGATCGGGAGAGCGGCCGCGGCCTCGTAGGCGGCGACGAACCGAGCCGCGAGGGCCGGGGCGCCGAGCCGCTCGAGGTCCATCGCCAGGAACGCGACGTCGGCGGCGACGTCGCCGAAGCGGAACCCGTCGAAGAACTCGATGCAGTCCAGCGCGCGGGGACCGTCGTCGAGGCAGAAGACGTCGTCGGCCTGCAGGTCGCCGTGCCCGTCGCACACCTGGCCCGCCGCGATGCGGTCGAGGAAGAGGCCCCGTCGTTCGGCCAGGAACCCGTAGGCCAGCTGCTCGGCACGGTCGAGGTCCTCCGCCGCCACGATCTCGGGACTGAACCCGCGCAGCTCGTCGAAGTTCTCCACCCAGAGCGCGGCGACCGCCTCGGGTGTCCCGGCGCGGTCGATGACCGGCGAGCGCTCGGCGGTGGCGTGGAAGGCGGCGAGGTCGTGCGCGAGCGCGTCCAGCGCCGCCGGCACGCGAGGGTCCTCGGTGGTGACCAGGCGGGCGAGGCGGCGGTCGTCGGGCATCCGCCGCATCACCACCAGGTGGTCACACGGGTGGCCGTCGGGGCCGTGCACGTCGGCGACGCCCAGGTACACGTCGGGCGCGAGGCGGCGGTTCAGCTCGACCTCGCGGTGGCACACCGCCTCGCGGACCTCGCGGGTGCGGAAGTCGGCGAAGGGGAACGCGACCGGCTTCTTCACCTTGTACGCGCGGTCGCCCATGAAGAAGATGATCGAGATGTGCGTCTCGGCCACCGCCGCACCGCCCGTCGAAGCGAGCGGGGCCAGCGGTGCGTCCATGGGTCCAGGATGACGGGTCGGGACGCAGCCGGCCAGGGTCACGGGGCAGGTGAGGTGAGGTCCTTCGGCCCTGGCCGCGGCCGTGGGGTCGCCCACCGCGTGGGTGCGCCGCCCGCGATCGGCGGGCGGCGTCACGGGGCGCGGCGGGACGAGGTCCCCGGTCCGGCCCCGTTTTGGGCGACAATGGCCCCCATGATCCGCGTCTTCCTCCTCGACGACCATGAGATCGTCCGCCGTGGGCTGCGCGAGCTGCTCGAGAGCACCGGCACGATGACCGTGGTGGGCGAGGCCGGCACCGCCGAGGAGGCGGTCGGCCGCATCCCGGC
>CAYUOL010000003.1:0-55993 GCA_964446345.1 uncultured Iamiaceae bacterium
ACGGCTCGATCATGACCAAACAGCAGGCGGTGACGGCGATCGTGAACGGGTCGGTCTCGGCGCTCGGCGCGGTGAGCGACAAGCGGCTCGGCCGCGCGAGTGGCGAGGTGACGGGCACGCCGCTGCCGGCCGAGACCGACGCCGGGCCGGCGCACACCGCGCGCGACGACGCGATCGACATCGTGCGCAGCGTGCAGCAGGTCGTGCGCGGCGATGCTTCACCCGCCTCGACGGCCGACGGGGGACTGGAGGCGATGCTCGCGTCGTCGTCGAGCACGACCGGGCCGAGCCTGCGGGAGGCGCTCGACGCCTCCGTGGCCGCCATCGAGGCCATCCCGTCGCCGCTCGCGAGCGTGTCGCCCGCCGACGTCGCCGCGATCAAGGACGCCAACCTGCAGGTCCGCGCCGCGCGGCTCGTCTTCCGGACGGAGGTGGCCAGCCAGCTGGGGGTCACGCTGACCTTCAGCGACTCCGATGGCGACAGCTGAGCGCCGCCTGGTCGCGTGGCGGTGGGCCGGCCCGCTCGTCGTGCTGGCGCTGACCGTCGTCGTCGTGGCGTGGCAGGTTCGGCGCCCCGCCGACACCTCGGGGTCGGCCCCGGCGGGCGCGCGGGTGCCGGGCACCACGGCCGGCGAACTGGTGGAGATCGAGGCCACCCCGACGAAGCGGCTCACGACGCTGGCGGAGCTGACGAAGGGCAGCGACCTCGTCGTGCGGGGGACGGTCGAGCAGACCAGTCGCGGGCGCGTCGTCGGCGGCGGAGCGCAGTCGTCGGACGCGAACGGGATCGTGTCGCGCATCCTCACCCTGCGGGTGGACGACGTGTTGAAGGGCAGCGCCACGATGGCCGGTGACATGGTCCTCGTCGAGGAGGAGGGGTGGCTGACCGACGGCCGGGCGATCGCGGTCAACGGCGCCCCGCCCACGGCGGCGGGGGACACCGGGATCTGGTTCCTGCAGTCCGTGCGCGACCCGGAGCTGACCGGGTACATCGTCACGAACGGCCAAGGGCGCTACCTCGTCGCGCCCGGTGACGCGCACGATCTGGTCGCTGGTGACGAGCGGGACGCGCTGATGCGAGAGCTGGCCGCCATGACGCCCGACGCGCTCGCGCAGGCGGTGCGGGCCGCGAGCCCCCCGTGATCAGGGGTGCTTCGCGAGGTAGGCGGTGGCGCCCGCCTCGACGTCGGCCACGCCGGTCTCGACCTTCTTCGGGTCCTTGGCGTCGATGCCGGCGTTGATCGCCGCGAGCCCGTCCTCGATCTTGAGGTAGGCCGTCTTGTCGTTCTTGCGCACGGTGCCCTCGAACGCCTCCCACTGCTCGCCGATCTCCTCCTTGAGGGCCGCCGCGGCGGTCGGATCGTTCGGAACGGCCGCCTTGACCTGGGCCACGGACGCCCGCAGCTTCACGAAGCCGGCGGTCACCGCGGCGTCGGGGACGACGAGATCCTCGGGCACGGTGCCGGTGGTGCCCGTCGGAGCGGCGGTCGTGGTGGGGGTCGAGCTGCAGGCCAGACCGCCCAGACCGAACGCGGCAACGGCGGCGACGGCGAGCAGGGAGCGGGTCGGGAGACGGGACATGGGGTTCCTCGGGGTCGGGCTCGGCGGACGCATGACTCTAAAGCAACCTTTACGAAGGCTGCAAACCTTGCTTCATCCGGCGGCCGGGGTCAACGTCGCCCGTGCCGTGGGTACGTCTGGGGTGTCGCTGTCCGCGCTCTCGAGGAGACGCCATGTCCACGACCGCCGAGGCCACCGATCACTTCGCAGGCCGCATCGGACCGCGCCGGCAACCCCGATGGCCCCCTCACCCTCGACACCGTGCATCCGACGCCGGTCGGCCAGCAGCGGCTGCTCGACGCCTACGCCCAGGCCCTCGCCAGCTGCTGATCTCGAGACCCCGCCGCCGTCCGGCCGGCGCTACCGACGCCGGTCGAGCGCCAGCAGCACCTCGGCTTCTTCGGCCGACGCCTCGGGCCCGTAGTGGGCGGTGAGGGTCCCGGCGGTGCCGCAGTGCGGGCACCGCACCGGGACCACCATCACCATGTCGGCGGGATCGGACGCGCCCTCGAGGCGCCGCATGTCGTCGGCGTTCTGGCCGGCCGCAGGGAGCTCCTCGTGGCAGGTGAGGCAGAGCAGCAACGCCCCTTCCCGAGCGACGAACTGGCCGTCGTGCCCGACCGCATCGAAGTCGTTCATGACCGACGACAGCGACGTGTCGGCCGCGGTCGTGGCCCCGTCGTCGGTGCGCAACGGGTTGTCCGCGCGGGGGCTCGCGTTCGTGGGTCCGGCGGCGTCATCCATGGTGGCTCCTGTCCCCGCTCGTGCTCGGACGGGGCACCTACCCGGCGCCGGTCGGCGCATGCGGCGGCCGCCGCGCTCCGCACGACCGCTAGACGCGTTGCGTCTCGGTCTGGCAGTAGGGGCAGTTGATGCGGGCCAGGCCGACCGGGAAGTTCAACGGGGCGCCGCAGTTGCGGCACGGTGCCGAGCCGGTCTGGATGTCGATCTGGCGGCCGCACTCCTCGCACACCACGACCCGGGCGCCGACGACCGTCTGCAGGTGCGCGCCGCACCCGCCGCACCGGTGCGCTTCGAGGGGCTGTGGCTTGGGCTGCACGTAGTCGCCGCTGAGCGCGAACATGTCGAGCAGGTACGTGCCGCCCTCGGGCGACAGGTGTGGCAACCACGCCTGGCAGAAGGTGGAGTGCTCCATCTTCAACGCCACCCCGGGCGGCGGGTCGTCGGGATCGAGCGCGGTGATGCCGTGGTGCTCCATCGCCGCGTAGGCCAGGCGCATCTGCTCCTTCCAGTGTTCGGCCATGGGCCAGAAGTCGCCGGCCACCAACCACGGTCCGTTCGGCTGCGGGACGCGCTGCAGGCCGGCGATCATCGCGTTCATCTGGGCGTCCATCTGCTGCTGCACCGGGTCCATGTCCTTGCAGACGGTCGACTCGACGCAGTACGCCACCATGCGGTCGCGGAACTCGGCGTCGGTCTTGACACGGGGTGACATCGCCTGGGGGCACTCGTCGATCCAGCGGCTGTACACGTAGCGCATGATGCGCCGGTACTCGTCGTAGTTGCCCGTCGCCTTCGCCCGCTCCATGTCCGGCCGGCACGGCGCGACGATGCGCTCGTAGATGGTGTTGGTGATGCCGGCGTTGGTGCCCGCGTTGGCGAGGCGGAAGTCGTAGTCGACCAGCGATCCGCAGTAGTCGCAGTAGAGGTAGGCCGTCGTGGACGGCAGCGTCTTCGGGGCGCCGCAGCGCACGCACGTGCTGCGCTTGATGAAGCCCGAGAAGGCCGACAGCGATGTCGGCACGGGCGCGCCCTCGACGGGCAGGCCGGCCGAGAACGCCGACGGCGGCGGGTCGAGCGGCGCCGCCGGCGCCGGCTGCGGGTCGGGGTCGCTCTGGCGGAAGCCCATGCGATGCTCCTCGTCGGTCAGTGGCGGTGCGGGCTGGAACCCGCCTTGGCGCGGCAGTCGGCGCACCGGCCGAGCAGGGGGAAGTGACCGGTGTCGAGCTCGAAGTCGTGCGCCGTGCGCAGCTTCGCGGCGACGCCGTCGAGGATGTCGGCCGGCAGCTCGATGACCAGCCCGCAGGTGTCGCACTCGGCGCTCTGGTGCGGCCGGTCGGCGAGCTGGTAGGCGACGCCGCCGCTGGCGCTGTGGGTGTGCGCGACGATGCCGGCCTGCTCGAGGGCCTCGAGCGTGCGATACACCGTGCTCAGGTGCGTGTCCGGCTGCGTCGACTCGATCGCGGCCGCCACCTCGCCAGTGGTCAACCCGTGCTCGGCGTGGAGCAGCGCCTGGATGACCGCCCGGCGCGCCGTCGTGATCCGGTGGCCCTGGGCCCGCAGCTCGTCGAGCACCGCGTCGAGCTCGGGTGGGGTGCCCTTCGCTCGGGTCGTGGAGGTGCGGGCCATGCCCGCAGACTCTACCGAAGCACCTCCGGCCTCTTGCTCGCACGTCGTAGATGCGAATGGTTTGCGTCTACGATCCCTTGCCATGCGCATGCCCTCCGCACCTGCCGCCGTGTTGCTCGTTGCGTGCGTCCTCACGGCGTGCGGCAGCACGAGCTCGATCGCCACCCGGGGTCCCGGCGCCGACGGGTCGGTGCCGGGGGGGTCGACGCCGAGCGCCGCGCCCTTCTCCTGCCCGGCACGCGCGGCGGACGTGGGGGCCCGCCGCCCGGGACCCCCGCCCGGCCAACCGCTGCAGGTCGTCACGACGGTGGCGCCGCTCACCTCGATCGTCGCGAGCGTGGCGGGTGCTGACGCACAGGTGACCGGGCTGATCCCGGAAGGCGAGGACTCCCACACCTACGAGCCGAAGCCGAGCTCGGCGAAGGTGCTGGCGACGGCGGACGTCGTCTTCGTCAACGGGCTCGACCTCGAGGACCCGACCAGGGAGCTGGCGGCGGAGAACCTGAAGGCCGACGGCCAGGTGGTCGAGCTGGGTGCGGCGACCATCACCCCGGAGCAGTACCTCTTCGACTTCTCGTTCCCGCGTGAAGCCGGCAAGCCCAACCCCCACCTCTGGACGAACCCGCCGATGGCGCGCTGCTACGCCACCATCGTCGCGAGCGTGCTGGGCCGGGCGGATCCGGACCACGCGGTCGCGTACGCGGCCAACGCCGAGCGCTTGGGGGCGAAGCTCGACGAGCTGGACCGGTTGATGCAGGACGCCACGGCCGGGATGCCGGAGACGAGCCGCACGTTGCTCACCTACCACGACGCATACGCGTACTTCGCCCAGCACTACGGGTGGAAGGTGATCGGAGCCATCCAGGTCGCGAGCTTCGACGAGCCGACCGCGAAGGAGGTCGCGGCCCTCATCGAGCAGGTGAAGGCCGCCGGCGTGCCGGCGATCTTCGGCTCGGAGGTGTTCCCGTCGCCGGTGCTCGAGCAGATCGGGCGGGAGGCGGGCGTGCGCTACGTCGACACGCTCCGCGACGACGACCTGCCGGGCGCTCCCGGCGACCCCGAGCACTCGTTGATCGGCCTGCTGCGGTACGACTTCGTCACGATGGTGGCGAGCCTCGGAGGCGATGCGGGCGCGCTGCAGCGCTTCGACACGAGCGGTGGCGGTCGAGACGCGGCGGTGTACCCCCAGTGAGCGGTGGACCGTTGGTGCGCCTCTCGGGCGTGCGTTGCCGGTACGGCGAGCAGACCGTGTTGGAGGGCATCGACCTCGAGGTCGCCGAAGGCGCGCTCACCGGGATCGTCGGTCCTTCGGGCTCGGGCAAGACGACCTTGCTGCGCACGTTGCTCGGCGCGGTCGTGCCCGTCGCCGGCACCGTCTCGCGGCGCGACGGGCTCCGCGTCGGCTACGTGCCGCAGGTCGAGACGATCAACTGGAGCTTCCCGGTGACCGTCGCCGAAGTGGTCCTCATGGCGCGGCCGCAACGCCGGCTGCGACCGCGCCCGAGCCGCGAGGATCGCGTGGACGTCCAGCGGGTGCTGCGTCGCCTGGGGATCCTCGATCTCGCCGACCGCCACATCCGGGCGCTGTCCGGTGGTCAGCAGCAACGGGTGTTCATCGCCCGGGCGCTGCTGGGCGCTCCCCAGCTCCTGGTCATGGACGAGCCGACCTCCGGCGTCGACGTGCGCACGCGCCACGAGATCATCCACCTGCTCGTCGAGCTCAACGCCGGGAGGCTGTCGATGGTGCTCTCGACCCACGACCTCAACGGCATCGCGACGCACCTGCCGGACATCGTGTGCCTCAACCGGACGATCCAGGGTCGCGGCGCGCCCCGCGACGTGCTCACCCCGCCCGTGCTCGAGGCCACCTACGGCGCGCCGATGGACGTGCTCGAGCACGCCGGCATGCCGGTCGTCGTCGATCGGGCCCTCGGGCGGGGTGCGTGATGGGGGACTGGCTGCTCGCACCGCTCAGCTACGCGTTCGTCCGCAACGCCCTGCTGGTGTGCACGATCGGTGGTGCGCTCTGCGGGCTGCTCGGCGTGTACGTCACCCTCAAGGGGATGAGCTACATCGGGCACGGCCTGAGCCATGCGATCTTCGGCGGCGCCGCCGTCGCCGCGGCGCTCGGGCTGAACTTCTTCCTCGGCGCCGGGATCTGGGGCCTCGCCTCCGGTCTGGCGGTCGCCCGCGTGACGCGCCGGCGCACCATCGGCGCCGACGCCGCCATCGGCGTGATCACGACCGCCGGCTTCGCGTTGGGCATCGTCCTGCTGGGCCTGTTCGCCCGCGTGCGGCAGAGCATCGAGGCGACGCTCTTCGGGAGCGTCCTCGGCGTCTCGCCGGGCGACGTGCTGGTGATCGTCGTCGTGACGATCGCGACGCTCGTGGCGGTCGTCGCGTGCTACCGCCCGCTGCTGTTCACCACCTTCGATGCCGAGGTGGCGGAGCTGTCGGGCGTGCGCACGAACCGCTTCGAGGCGTTGCTCATGCTGCTGCTGTGCGCGGCGATCCTGGCCTCCATGCGCGTGCTGGGAGTGACGCTGATCGCAGCCGCGCTCGTCATCCCGCCGGTCGTCGCCCGCATGCTGACGAGCTCCTTCGCCACGATGCTGTGGCTGTCGAGCCTCATCGGGGCCCTCGGCGGCTTGGTCGGGATGTACCTCAGCTACCACCTCGACGTGGCGTCGGGCGCCACGATCGTCCTCGTCGAGTTCGCGGCCTTCGTGGTCGTGTACGCCGCGACAGGCCCCGCGCGTGTTCGGCGGCGCAACCAGGTCCTCGACCGTCAGGAGGGTCGCAGATCGGTAACTGATTTGTTACGGTAACTACATCGTTACCGAGAGGGAGAGCCGCATGAGCGTCACCGTCGTCCGCTACCAGACCAGGCCCGATCGAGCGGAGGAGAACCAGTCCCTCGTCGAAGAGGTCTTCGCCGAGCTGCACGTCTCGCAGCCCGAGGGGCTCAGCTACACGACGTACCGGTTGGCGGACGGCGTCAGCTTCGTCCACGTGGCCGAGGTCGACACCGCAGACGGGCACAACCCGCTGACGGCCGCGGCCGCGTTCGACTCCTTCCTCGAAGGGATCGCGGACCGGTGTGCCGAGGGTCCGGACGCGAGCAGCGCGACCGTGGTGGGGCGGTACCGGCCAACCACGCGTGCGGATGGGCACCGTGGCGAACGGGCCGCGGACCTGGGCGCCGGCACCGCCGGGTGACGTCGCCTCTCGGCGCCATCACCCGGGTGCGGCGTCCTCGGTCATCTCCCGATCGAGGGCCGGGCGCAGGCGGCGCACCGCCTCGAAGAACGTGATCATCAGCGCCAGGACGATGCCCGTGACCGCGACGGGCGCGCCTGCCGCAGCGGCGCCGAGCACGAGGGCCGCGGCGACCACGGTCGCCGCGGCCTTCAAAGGCCGGTGCTCCCAGCCCTTCGCATGGAGCATCCAGACGCTGAGGAGGTAGAGGGCGACCGGGATCGCGACCGAGAGCGAGGCACCACGGGCCGAGAGCTCGGCATGGTGGATCGTCACGTCGACGGCGACGGCGTACCCGGCGCCGACGGCCGCGGCAGATCCGAAGATCACGTAGTGGCCGTAGCCCCAGATGAACGGGTCCTTGGCGGGTCCCGAGCTCAGGGCCTCGCGGGCGTGGTCGACGATCTCCTCGACGGGTTGGGTGAAGTACATCCACCACATCGCGACGACGGTCAGCAGCGCCCCGAGCGCGATGGGGAGGATGTCGCGCAGGACCTCGCCGGCGTCGAGCGCCACCTGCACGGCGATCGTGATCGACAGGATCGACTCGCCCAGCACGATGATCGTGAACAGGCCGTAGCGCTCGGCGATGTGGCGCGGGTGCCATGGGGTGACGCCCGTGCGCTCCGCCCACACCGGCACGGCCAGCTCCCCGGCGACGAGCACCAGGAAGACCGCGTAGTAGGCGGCCACCGGCACCCAGAGCATCGCGATCCATCCGAGCTGCAGGACCGTCACGCCCACGCCGTACCGGCGGTTCGTCCGGCGGCGCTCGGGGTCACCCCGGGCGGCGAGCAACCACAGGGAAACGAGACCGAGGCGCATGACGACGTAGCCGAGGATGACGACGCTCAGGCCGTTGCCGGCGAAGGCACGGGGGACACCTGCCGCCAGGATCAGCACGCCGGCGATCTGGACGAACACGGCGAGCCGGTAGATCACCGTGTCGTTGTCGTAGGCGGACGCGAACCAGGTGAAGTTCATCCACGCCCACCAGATCGCGAAGAACACGGTCGTGTAGCCCAGCAACGCCTCGGTGATGTGGGCCTCGGCGAGCGCGTGGTGCAGGCTCGACGACGCCTGGGCCACGGCCACCACGAAGCACAGGTCGACCAGCAGCTCGAGCGGCGTCGAGACGCGGTGGGCCTCGGACGTGTCCCGACCGGAGAGACCCTGCAGCACGCGCATCGGCTGAGGCTACGCACGCAGGCTCGTAGGATGCGCCGGACAGCGGCGGGGCGAGGGGTCGCTGGTGATCGAGGCTCGTCGATCCTCGCGACGCCAGCGAGCCAGTGCGCCGCACCGACGGGCGCGGCACCGCCACGAGCCCGAACGCCAGAAGGACGATGCTCATGACCGCACCCGACGATGACCGAGCTTCCGAGAGCGGCGCCACGGACGACGGGCTGGCGCGGCCGATCGACTTCGACGCCCGCTATGGCAACGGGCGGCGCTTCGGCCTGTCCCTCGGAGGGGGCGGGATCTTCTTCGTCGCCTGGCAGGTGTCGTACCTGTACGAGCTGCGCGAGCGCGGCGTCGAGCTCGGCGGCGCGGACTGCGTCGTGGGCACGTCGGCGGGATCGCTCGTGGCGTCGGTGCTCGAGGCCGATCACCTCTCGCGCATCCACCGCGAGCTGACGGTGCTGGCGAAAATGCCGAAGCTCATCGGTGCGCTGGCGCCCGCCGGCGACCTCGCGCCCAGCCAGCTGCGCGCCGTCGAGCAGTTCCGCGCCGCGCGCGACGCGGCGCCCGACACGATCCGCGCCATCGGGCACGCGGCGCTCGCGGCGCAGACGCCGGCGCCGGCAGTCATGGCCCGCAACGTCGGCCTGTTGCTGGGCACGAAGCGCTGGCCGTCACCCGAGACGCACCTCACGTGCGTCGATGCGTACACGGGGGAGCGCTGCGTCATCACCAAGCGCGCCCGCGTCGGTGTCGGCAGGGCCGCCGCCGCGAGCAGCGCGGTGCCCGGGCTGTTCGCACCGCAGCCGATCGGTGATCGCCGGTGCATGGACGGCGGGGTCAGCGGCACCGGCCTGCACCTCGACCTGCTGGCCGGCGCCGAGCGCGTCGTCGCGCTGGCCCTGAGCGACGGCTCGGACGTGACGGAGCCGATGATGACCTCCGCCCCGGGCTCCACGCAGCGGGAGCTGGTGGCGTTGCGCGCGACGGGCAGCAGCCTCTTCCTGCGCACCCCCGAAGCCACGGACGTCACACAGCTGATGGACCCTGCGGCGGTACCCGAGGCGATCGAGATGGGCCGCCGCCAAGCGACCGCCGATGCCGAGGAGCTGCGCTCGTTCCTGGCGGCGTGAAGGGCGCCGCTGAACCCCGGCCACGACGCGCTGGAATCTCGGCTCGGGCGCGCGAGCGTGCCCGCGAAGCTTCCAGGATGCCCGCGCGCCTGGAGCTCCCCACGGAGGTACGTCGCATGGCCGTCGCCGTCGGCGACGCCGGTGCGCGCTGGCTCGCCGAGCTCGAGGCCACGACGCATGAGCGGGCGTCCCCGTGCGGGATCGACGTCCACCCGCGGCAGGGAGAGCTGAAACCATGAACCCGATCGCCCTCAGCCAGGGGCAGCTGGCCGCGTTCGCACGCGACGGGTACGTCGTCGTCCCGGACGTCGTGCCCGAAGCGCTCCTCGTCGCCGTCGACGCCGAGATCGACCGTCGCATCGCCACCGAACCTCCGCCGTCCGACGCGCGCGGCCCGCACTTCTACTTCGATCCGGCCGACCAGCTGCCGGCGGCCGACGCCGCGCTGCGCGAGTCGGGGGCGCTCGGCCTCGCGGACTCGCTCGTGGCGCCGCACCACCTGCGCCATGCCGACGGCTACGGGATCATCCAGATCGCGTTGAACATCCCGCCGTTCATGCACTGGCCCGGCAGCCCGCACCTCGACGGCTACCACGGCGACGATCAGCCGCGCCCGTTCACGATGCTCGCGGCGATCTTCCTGACCGACGAAGTCGAGCCGAACCGCGGCAACGTGTGGGTGTGGCCCGGCTCGCACATCGACCACGGTCGGCTCTTCCGCGAGCGCGGCGTCGAAGCCCTGCTCGGCCCGGCCGGCGGGCACACGGGGCTCGTGCAACCGCCGTTCCCGCTGCAGGCGCCGCGGCCCGTGCTGGCACAGCGCGGGGATCTGCTGCTGGCCCACTACCTGCTCGGCCACAACACCGGCGGGAACGCCGCCGACCACATCCGGCGAACGCTGTACTTCCGCCTCGGCTGCGAGCACACCGCGGCGCAGTGGCAAGAGGTCATGCTCGATCCCTTCCTCGAGTACCCGCGGCTGCGCTCGCTAGCCGACGCGTGACCTGTCCCGTGGCTCGCGCGTCCCACCCGCACTGGCGACGCCCGATGGCGGTCGCGACCGGTTCCGCCGCGCGGATGCTCGACGTCGCAGGTCGATCGAGGTGGGAGCCGGGCCTATGACCTTCGGGCTCGACGACGCCGAACGCGCGCACCTGCTCCACCTCGAGCTCGAGACGTCGTGGGTGCTCGACCACGATGGACGGATCGTTCGTTCGACGGCCCCCGTCGTGCCGCACGAGCCGCTGCTCGTCATCGCGGCCCACCCTGCGGCCCAGGTGTGGGCGGCGTCTGCCCGGGTGCCGGCGGGATCGGTCGACGACCTGGCGGTGGTGATCGCGAAG
Organism: uncultured Iamiaceae bacterium; assembly: GCA_964446345.1. Lineage (GTDB taxonomy): Bacteria > Actinomycetota > Acidimicrobiia > Acidimicrobiales > Acidimicrobilacustridaceae > CAYUOL01. The sequence goes on from CAYUOL010000003.1 coordinate 10,847, forward strand.
GGCGAGCGGCGGGATCTCGTCGGCTGGGCACCGGCGGGTGCAACCGAGATCCTCGAGACCCTGCGGGGCGCCGGTCTCGGTCAGATCGCGGCACCGATGGGCGGTCTGTGTGGCTGGTGCGTCCCTCGCGAAGCCGGGCGCGCGTCCACGCCGAGCTGCGCACGAGCGACGACCTCGACCTCGACTGTTTGCGCGGCCGCATGCCCGAGCGCGACCGGCAGCTCACCGCGCCATGGGTCGTCGCTCTGGTCGACGGCGAGGTGGCCGCGGTGTGCGAGAGCGCCCGATCCACATCGCGGGCGGTGGAGGCAGGCGTGTGGACCTACGAACCACACCGCCGTCGAGGGCTCGGGGCGGCGGTGACCGCGGCATGGACGGAGCTCGTCGCTGATCGGGTCGCGTTCTACAGCACGTTCTGGGACAACCGTGCGAGCCAGGCCGTCGCCCGCCACCTCGCCCTCGAACCCCTGGGTCAATGGTGGCAGGTCTTCCGGCGCGAACCGGGGGCGTGAGGCGCGGGGCACTCGGTTGGGTTCCTCCCTGCTGCGCCCTAGGTTGCCAGGATCGGCGGCGGAGGCGCCGCCCAACCTGGCGACCCGGAGGTCCGTGTCATGCGCATCGGCGTGGTGTTCCCACAGACCGAGCTCGGGGGTGATGCCGGAGCCGTACGGGCGTACGGCGAGGCCGTCGACGGGCTCGGCTACACGCACATCCTCGTCTACGACCACGTGGTCGGCGCCGACCCGACGGTGCACACGGGCTGGGCCGGTCCTTACGACTCGAGCACGACGTTCCACGAGCCGTTCGTGATGTTCGGGTTCCTGGCGGCGCTCACCCACGTCGAGCTCGTCACCGGCATCATCATCCTCCCGCAGCGTCAGACCGCGCTGGTCGCCAAGCAGGCGGCCGAGGTCGATCTGTTGACGAACGGTCGGTTCCGCCTGGGCGTCGGCGTCGGCTGGAACCACGTCGAGTACGAGGCGCTCGGCCAGTCCTTCGGCACGCGTGGGCGCCGCGCCGATGAGCAGATCGAGCTGCTGCGCCGGTACTGGACCGAGCCGAGCGTGACCTTCGAGGGGGAGTTCGATCGGGTCACCGGGGCGGGCCTCGCCCCCATGCCCGTGCAGCAGCCGATCCCCATCTGGATCGGCGGGAGCTCGCCCGCCGCGTACCGCCGCGTGGGCCGCCTCGGCGACGGTTGGTTCCCCATGACCCGGCCCGGGCCCGATCTCGACGCCGCCCGCGCGATCGTCGAGGCGGCGGCGGTCGATGCCGGGCGCGATCCCGCGGCCATCGGCATGGAAGGGCGCGTCACGTGGACGGCGGATGACCCCGAGCGCTTCGTCCGGCAGGTCGAGAAGTGGCGCGATGCCGGCGCCACCCACCTCGGGATCGACACGATGTACCAAGGGCTGGAGGGCACCGACGCGCACCTCGCGGCCATCGAAGCCGCGGCGGACGTCCTCGGGCTCCGGTAGCTGAGCGCCAACGATCAGTCGATGAGGTCGAACAGGGTGATGGGCTCCTGGTCGTCCCCCAGCTCGACGCGCACGGTACCGATCTGACCGGTGAACGGGAACGGCGCCACGTAGCGCGAGCTGATCGGCGAGCCGCTGTCGCTCCCGATCGCGAACACGCCGCCGAACGTGATCGCCATCGTCTGGACCTCTTCGGAGCGAGCCCGCTCCTCGTCGTCGACGCCGAGCGCGAAGGTCCCGCGCAGCGAGCCGGTCTTGGCGAACGCGAGTGAGACGCGGCCACCCGTCAGCGGCGTCGGCAGCGGCGTCGTCAGGAGCGTGCGCGCGCCGAAGCGGTTGTGCTCGAGCACCAGCTGGCCGTCGACCACGTAGAGCACGTGGCCCCCGCTCACGGAACCATGTCGCACCAGCACGCCTCGGTCGCTCGCGTCACATCGCGTGAGCTCGATCGAGATGGTGAACGACCGGTTGGTGGTGTTGGGCACGTTCACCCCCGGCACCGCAGTGGCGCCGGCGCGGAAGGTCAGCGAGTCGAGGCGGCGCGTCGAGCCGGGCGGTCCTGCCATCGCGAGGCGCTCGATGAGGCGATCGTCGACCGGCAGCACCCCGTACTGCTCGGCGAGCTCCCACCAGCGCTGCTGCATCGCCTCCACCCGCTCGGGCTGGGCCGCCGCCAGGTCGTCGATCTCGGACCAGTCTTCGGCCAGGTGGTACAGCTCCCACACGTCGTCCTCGAGCGGTGTGTGCATGTGGTGGAAGGTCACCGCCTTCCAGCCGTCCTGGTACAGCGCGCGGTGCCCGCCCATCTCGAAGTGCTGCTCGACCCGCGTCGACGGCCCGTCCTGGGCGAAGGCGTAGGTGAGGCTCGTGCCGTGGACGGGCAGCTGCTCGACCCCGGCGTAGGTCGTCGGCGCCTCGATGCCGGCGAGCTCGAGGATCGTGGGCATCACGTCGATCGCGTGGTGGAACTGCGAGCGGATCCCCCCGGCTGCGGCGATGCCGTTCGGCCAGTGCACGATCAGCGGATCGCGGATGCCACCGCCGTGTGTGTTGCCCTTGTACCGCTTCAACGGCGTGTTCGACACCTGGGCCCAGCCCCAGGGGTAGGCCGGTTGCACCGTCGGGCCACCGATCGCATCGAGCTGCTCGATGCCGTCCGCGAGGTCGCTCGGCTGCAGGTTGAACAGGCGCGAGAAGTGCAGGTACCCGGTGGCGCCCCCTTCCTGGCTGGCGCCGTTGTCGGAGAGCAGCACGAACAGCGTGTCGTCCAGCACGTCGGCCGAACGGAGGACGTCGACGACGCGCCCGAGCTGCGCGTCGGTGTGCTCGACCACCGCGGCGTACGCCTCTTGCAGCCGCACCGCGAACGCGCGCTCGTCGTCGCTGAGCTCGTCCCACGGTCGCACGCCCGGGTTGCGCGGGGGCAACGCCGCCGACGCGGGCACGATGCCCAGCTCCTGCTGGCGCGCGAACCGCTCGGCGCGGTGCACGTCCCAGCCGCGGTCGAACCGGCCGCGCTGGGCGGCGAGCACCTCGGGGGGCGCCTGCAACGGCCAGTGCGCCGCGCCGAAGGCGAGGTAGTGGAAGAAGGGGCGATCGGGGGCCAGTGCGAGGTGATCGGTCAGCATCGCGATCGACTGATCCACCAGATCGGTGGTCAGGTGGTAGCCGTCCTCGGGGCGCGCCGGCGGCTCGATCAAGGTGTTGTCGCGGACGAGCTCGGGGAAGAACTGATCGGTGCAGCCGCCGAGGAAGCCGTAGTACCGCTCGAAGCCCTTGCCGAGCGGCCAGTTGTCGAAGGGGCCCACCTGCGTCTGCTCGTGCGGCGGCACCAGGTGCCACTTGCCGACGGCGGTGGTGCCGTAGCCCGCGTCGCGCAGCAGCTGGGGCAAGGTGGCGGCCGCCGGCGTGAGACGACTGCGCGAGTTGTCGAAGCCCGCATCCCACTCCGCCACCATGCCCATGCCCACGCTGTGGTGGTTGCGGCCCGTCAGCAGGCAGGCCCGCGTCGGCGAGCACAGCGTGGTGGTGTGGAACTGGTTGAAGCGCAGACCTCCGGCCGCCAGCGCGTCGATGGTGGGGGTGCGCAGCTCGGAGCCGTAGCACCCGAGGTCGCCGAAGCCGACGTCGTCGAGCACGACCAGCACGACGTTGGGCGCACCGGGCGCCGGGCGGTTCGGCTCCGGCCACCACGGCGTCGACTCGTCGGCGGTGCGGGCGACGCGCGGTCCGTCGGCGGCGGGAACGGCGGCGGGATCGGGGTCGGCTGCGCTCATGCCGCAGTATCGCAGCGAGCCCCGCCGCTCTGCGCTCCTGGCCGGTAGCGTGACGGCTTCCCATGGACGTCCGCGCGCTGCCTCTTCCCGAACTCGAGGGCCCGGCCGCAGAAGCGCCGCCGTCCGGTCCGCTGCCAGGCCTGCTCGCCCGCGCGGGATCGACGAGCGCGAGCGACCTGCGCGGGCTCGTCGACGACGCCGCCGCCGTGCTGGGTGCGGACCACGCCAAGTTCCTCGTCGCCGACTACGGGCTGGTGTCGCTGCAAGAGCTCGGCCCGTCCGGGCCGGTCGGGGCCCGCCACCAGATCGAGGGCACGATCGCCGGCCGCTGCTTCGTGAGCGGCGACGTGCTCGTGGCGGGCGCCGACGACGGCCACGGCCCGGTCACGCTGTGGGTCCCGGTCGCCGAGGGCTCCGAGCGCCTCGGCGTGCTCGAGGTGGTGCATCCGGCGTGGTCCGACGACGCGCTGCCCGAGCTGGCCGCCACCGTGCGTCTGCTCGTGCTCGAGATCATCGGCAAGCGTCGCTACACGGACACGCTCCTGCGTTGCCGGCGCGCGCAACCCCTCGACCTCGCGGCCGAGATGCAGTGGGACCTGCTGCCCCCGCTCACCTGCGCGACCGAGCACGTGTCCGTCAGCGGGATCCTCGAACCGGCGTACGAGATCGGGGGCGACTCCTTCGACTACGCCCTGAACCCCGACCAGCTCGACTTCGCGATCGTCGACGCGGTCGGTCACGGCATGTCGGCGGTGCTCATGGCGGTGGCGACCGTGTCGAGCCTGCGCAACAGCCGTCGCGAGGAGCTCGGGCTCGAGCGCGCCTACCGCGACGCGGGGGCCGTGATCGCAGACCACTTCGGCCAGTCGTACTTCGTCACGGGGCAGATCGGCTCGCTCGATCTGGCGACCGGGCGGCTCTCGTGGATCAACGCCGGTCACCCGCGCCCGCTCCTGGTGCGCGACGGCACGTTCGTCGGCGAGCTCTCGTGCCGCCCGTCCCTGCCGATGGGCCTCGGTGGTGACAAGAAGGAGATCGCCGTCGAAGCGCTCCAGCCGGGAGACCGCGTCATGTTCTTCACCGACGGCGTGATCGAGACGCGCTCCGAGAGCGGCGAGCAGTACGGCATCGAGCGGCTCGCCGATCACCTGGTGCGGGCGTCGCTCGACCAGCGCTCAACCGCCGAGACGGTGCGCCGGCTGGCGGCGTCGGTGATGACGTACAACCCCTCCGGGGTCGACGACGACGCCACGTTCCTGCTCATCGACTACCACGGTTGAGCCGGGAGGCCGGTGCGCGCCGGTCGCGACCGCTCCGCGCGGCGCGCCTACGATGCCGCGGTGCCCGTGGCGGGTGCCGACCGGGGGGTCATCAGATGGAGCGTGCACTTCTGAGCGACGACGAGCTCGCGCAGTACGAGCGTGACGGCTACGTCGTGCTGGGGCGGATCGTCGACGAAGAGGAGCGCCTCGCGCTCGTGGCCGCGGAGGCGCAGCACCGGCCTGACTGGACCTTCTCGCTCGACGGCCGCGACCACGGCCTGCTCGTGCGCGAGCAGCTGTGCGCCGAGTCCGCCGCGGTCCGGCGCTTCTGCATCGGCGGCGCCCACATCCCGCTGCTCGCCCAGGTGCTCGGTCCCGACGTCGCGTTCACCCACACGCAGTTCATCACCAAGATGCCCGAGCGCGATCCCGAAGCGGCCGACGCCGCCGCCGACAGCTGGATCCCGCTGCACCAGGACGACGGCTACGGCCGGCTCGAACCACCCAACGACGTCACCGTGTGGACCGCGCTCACCGACACCGACGAGGAGAACGGCTGCCTCGTGGTCGCGCCGGGCTCGCACCTCGGCGGGCTGGTCGACCACGACGCCGCGGCGTCGAACCCCTTGCTGCGCGAGGCCGGCGCCGGTGAGCGGACGCTGGTCTCCGTGCCCTTGGCCGCCGGGGAGGCGGTGCTGTTCAGTGGCCTGACGCTGCACGGCTCCGGACCGAACCGATCCGCAGAACCCCGCGTGGGGATGCACGCCCGCTACTGCCACCCGAGCGTGCGCATGGTGACGCACCGCGACAAGCCGGTGCTCGTCGACCGCCACTCGTGGATGGTGCTGGGCGAAGCGACGGCCGACGCCTGGGGCTGATCGCGCGACGACGCCCGCCGGCGGCAACGATCAGGTGGCGTAGCGGGCGTCGGGCACGGCCTCGATGCGGCCGGAGGCGATCGCGTCGAGAAAGGTCAGGTAGTCACGCTTGTTCGTGAGGGCGTACGCCGCCGCGAACTGCGCCATCGCCTCGTCGAAGCGGTCGGAGGCGCCGAGGTACGCCGTGATCTGGGCGGCGTCGCCCGTGCGGGCGTGGGCCCGGGCCAGCGCCCACCCGCACAGAGCGCCGTACGAGTGCAACGTGCGCAGCCCCATCGTCAGCACGTCGCCCTGCCCCTTGACGTCCCACAGCTGGCGCACGTAGTACGTGCGCCCCGAGATCGGGGATTCGGTCCACCCGAGGAAGAGGTCGCTGGCGGCCTGGGTCAGGCGCTGGCCCACGACGACCCGCCGACCGTGGTGGCCCAGCCGGGACGCACCGACGTGGGGTTCGAGCACCGACGCCTGGGCCTCCTTGACCTGGAGCACGAGCCGGTCGCCGTCGATGTGGTCCGGACCCTCGAGCAACAGCACCCAGCAGCGGGTGCCGACGCTGCCGACGCCGACGACCTTGCGGGCCACGTCGACGATGTGGAACCGGTCGAAGAGCTCGCGGCGCTCGTCGGACAACGAGTCGCGGTAGTGCTCGGCCATGGGGGCGACTTCGTCCATGTCGTGGCCGGTGGCCGAGAGGTGGACCATGAGCGGCGGGTCCTCGGTGAACCGCAGGTGGCCCTCGGCATCGGTCGTCAACCGGTCGAGCGCCCGCACGTGCCCCTTGCGCTCGGCCTTGCGGATGGTCTTGCGCATCTCCGATCGCGACGACTTGGGGAAGTGCGCGATCACGTCGTCGACGTGGATGCGGTCGTACCAGAGGTCGAGCGTGCGCTTCTGTGCGAACGAGGCCACACGCTGCCGATAGGCGCGCGCCGCGGCCGTGACGAGCTCGTGGGTCTCGGCCGGCGTCAGCTCCCGGGCCTCTGCAACGATCTGCAAGCTGGCGCACAGGCGCTTCACGTCCCACTCCCACGGGCCCGGGACCGTCTCGTCGAAGTCGTTGATGTCGAAGACGATGTTGCGCTCGGGCGTCGCGAACTTGCCGAAGTTGTCGACGTGGGCGTCGCCGCACGCCTGCACCACGATGCCGGTCGTGGGTGAGGTGGCGAGGTCGGCCGCCATGATCGCCGCGCCGCCGCGGAAGAACGCGAAGGGCGAGACGGCCATGCGCCCGTGCCGGATGGGGATGAGCTCGGCGACGCGCGACTCGGCCTGTTGCTCGAGCACCGCAACCGGGTCTCGGTCGGCCGCGCGGGGATCCCACTCGCCGAGCGCGCGCCGCGGGACGGTGCGCCGCGCCGCCCGACCCCACGCCTGCCGCTCTCCGAGCGGTTGGTGGATGGGCACGAGGCCGATCTCGTCGACGTCGTCGCGGGGCGGTGGCGCTTCAGGCATGGTGCGGTCGGTTTCGATCGGGGCCACCCCCGTCGGAGTGGCAGCAGAGCACAGGAACGGAAGGAGAACGTGAGGTCAGCCCGTGCTGGGCCGCGACCATCGCTGCAACAGGTAGCACACCGTCAGGAGCGCGCCGCCGACGACGAGCAGCACGACGTCGAGCCAGGCGCCCTTGCGCACGAGGTCGACCAGCAGCACCCCGAACGCGAGCACCACGAGCCCGACGGTGACGCGCAGCGCGAGGTCGAGGGTGGCCTTGCTCGGACCGGCGGGCGTGGGCTCGGGCACGAGGGGGGAGACTACTCGTGGGCTCACCTCCCCCTGCCGGGCCGGGGGAGCAACCGATGCTGCTAGACCATGCGGCATGGCTGGATCGATCCTGTTGTGCACCGATGGCTCCGAGATCTCGATCACCGCGCTGCGCGCCGGCCTGGCGGTCGTGCGGCCGGACCTCGAGGTCGTCCTCGCCACGGTCGTCCCCGCCTCCGACCCGATGCTGGTGACCGGCACGGGGTTCGCGGGCGGCACGATGTCGCCGGAGGACTTCGAGGCGCACGAGCAGGCCAACGAGCGCGAGGCCCGTGCGACCTTGCAGCAGACCGCCGAGCAGCTCGGCCTCGATGCCTCGAATGGCGTCGTCCTGCGCGGCGATGCGGGCGCGGCGGTGTGCGACTTCGCGGCGGATCAGGGCGTCGACGTGATCGTCGTCGGCTCCCGCGGCCACGGTGGCCTCAAGCGAGCGATCCTCGGGTCGGTGTCCGACCACGTCGTGCGCAACGCGCCGTGTCCTGTGGTCGTGGCCTGAGCGCACCGCGACCTGCGCGCGGCCCGTCGGTTCAGTCCGTCCAGAGCCAGCCGATGTCGTCGGACGCGGCTTCGCCCTGACGCCGCCCGGCCTCGTAGGCCGCCCGCCGCCGCGAGGGATCGAGCGGGTTCGGGCCGATCGCATCGAGCGCGTCCGCGTCCCCCCGGAGGAGGGCGACGGCGCTTCCCGCCAGCTCGAGATCGGGCACCTCGTGCCGATCGAGCGGTCGTGTCATCTCGGTGTCCATCGGCGTGAGCACGAGCACGGTGTCGACGCCCTCGGCGAGATCCGCGTTGGTGCTGCTGCGCACGCCCCCGTCGAGGAACCGGCGACCGTCGAAGGCGGAGGGCGGCCAGATGCCGGGCACCGCGCAGCTCGCCGTCACGGCGTCGACGAGCGGGATCCCCGTCTCCCTGGTGATCGGCAGGAACGCGCCGCTCGTGGCATCGACGGCCGTGATGATCATCGGCTGGTCGGGCCACTCGTGGGACGGCAGGCGGGCGGCGATGATCTCGCGCCGGGCTGCGGGGGTGATGGTGTCGGCGGCGAGGGCCAGGGCACCGACCCGGGCGCGCCGCTGGTCGGGATCGAGCGCGTCGTCGGCGAGCACGGAGAAGATCTCGATCAGCGCATCGAGGTCGAGGTCGACCGCCAGCTCCGTCGTGTCCTCGCGGAGCTGCATCGCGATCAGGTCCTCGAACGGCGCGCCGCTCGTGATCTGCGCCGCGACCGTGGCGCCGGCGGACGTGCCCACGATCAGATCGGCCGCGGCGAGCTCGATGCCGGCCTCGTGCAGCGCAGCGACGACCCCCAGCTCCCAGGCGATGCCCGTGACCCCGCCTCCTCCCAGCACCAGCGCTCGGCTCATCGGGCGAGCATACGGCGCTCGGTGGGGCGGTCGGCCGGCCCGCGGGGCGTGCGGGGTGCTCGACGTCGCCGCGGCGATAGGGTCACGGCCCGTTGTCGGCGTGAGGCGGAGGGGACCGTGGCCAGTCAGCACATGCCGGTCGCCGAGGTCGACATCGACACCGCGCTCGTGCGCGCGCTGCTCGTCGAGCAGCACCCCGAGCTGGCCGGGTCGTCGCTCGAACCCGTGGCGTTCGGCTGGGACAACGTCGTGTTCCGCTTGGGTCCGGATCTGGCGGTGCGCCTGCCGCGCCGCCAGGTCGCCGCCGAGCTGATCGAGAACGAGCAGCGCTGGCTCCCCGAGCTCGCCCCGCGGCTGCCGCTCCCCGTCCCGGCGCCGGTGCGCGTCGGGCGCCCGGGCTGCGGCTACCCCTGGGCGTGGAGCGTGGTCCGTTGGATCGAGGGCGACGACGCCGCCGATGGTCGTCTCGACGACCCGCATCTGGTGGCCCGGCAGCTCGGCGCGTTCCTCGCCGCCCTGCACACGCCGGCGCCGCCCGACGCGCCCCGCAACCCGTGGCGGGGCGTCCCGCTGCGCGACCGGGACGAGGGCACCGAGCAGCGCATCGACCAGCTGGCCGAGATGATCGATGCCCCCGCGGTCCGGGACCGGTGGCGGCACCTGGTCCGCACGGATCCGTGGACGGGCCCGTCGCTCTGGCTGCACGGCGACCTGCACCCCGCGAACCTCGTGCTGTCGGCGGGACGGATCGCGGCGGTGGTCGACTTCGGCGACATCACCTCGGGCGACCCCGCGACCGACCTGGCAGTGGCGTGGATGCTGCTGCCGCCAGCCGCGCGCCCCACCCTGCGCGATGCCGCCGGCCGGATCGACGACGCCACGTGGCAGCGCGCACAGGGGTGGGCGCTCTCGCTGGCGCTGGCGTACCTCGCGAGCTCGGCGGACAACGCCCGCATCGCCACCATCGGTCACCGCACGTTGGCCGCCGTGCTCGCCGACTGAAGGTGCTCGACGAGACCTCGGTCAGCGGGCCAGGTCGGCCGCCGCGTCGGCGAGCACCTGCTGCAGGTGCAACCCGTGGTGCACGTCGAGCGGGTGCGCGACCCCTCGGGCCGTGGCGGTGAAGTCCCCGACGATCGTCTTGAGCGTGTGCCCGTTGAACACCGTCGCGGTGTCGACCTCGAGCGCCGCGTCCTCGGTGAGGATCTCGATGCCCGACCGCGGGGGCTCGACGTTCGATCGGTTGGTGATCGACACTTCGCTGCAGGCGCCCGACTCGTGCTCGAGCAGCAACCCGACCCACCGCCCGAGGTCGCCGTGGGCGCGGACGCCGACGACCGGGCCGAGGGCCGCATCGAGCGCATCGATCACGTGCGGGCCGAGGTCGAGCAGCATGCCGCCGTCGAGCCGCCACGGCGTCGCGAAGGGACCGCCGAGCCCCGCCCCCGAGAAGAAGTGGGCCCGACCGCCGACCGGTTCGACCGCGGCGACCTCGGCCAGGAACGAGCGCACGGCTGCGGCGTAGCGCCAGGTCAGCACGATCTGCGAGCCGACGCCCGCAGCGTCGATCGCCTCGGTGAGGCGTCGCGCCCCATCGAGGTCGAGCGCGATCGGCTTCTCGAGCAGGACCGCCTTGCCCGCCGTCGCCGCGCGTGCCGCGAGGTGCGCCTGCACGTCCGGGGGCACCGCGAAGGCCACGGCCTCGCACTGGTCGAACAGGCGTCGAGGTCGTCGAAGGCATCGGTGCCGTTCGCGGCGGCCAGCTCCTGCGCTGCTTCCGCACGGCGGGCCCAGACACCGGCGAGCTCGGTGCGCGGGTCGTGGGCGAACATCGGTGCGTGCACGAACTGCGCCCACGGGCCGGCGCCCACCACGCCGACGCGCAGCGGGGCCTCGGTCTCCGGCTCCGCGTCCGTCACGGGGTCATCGCTCATCGCAGCTGCTCCTTCGCCGCCCGCTTGGCCCGCGTGAGCTCCACGCGCTGGGGGTGCTCCTTGTAGAACGGGTCGATCGGGAAGCAGCCTGACACGAGCCCGTTGCGCGGCGCCGTGGTGCAGTCGCTGAACGTGCGGCAGATCATGCGGGTCTGCAGCGCGCGGCCGGCGAGCACGTCGGCGGGCAGGTCGGGGTAGGACAGCACCATGCGCCCCAGCCCGATCATCGACGCGCCGCCGGTGGCGATCACGGCCTGACCGACGTGGGGCAGCCAGTCCTGCAGGTACGAGTAGCCGGACCCGACCACGACGAGGTCCGGGTGGCGCTCGGTGACCTCCGCCGCGGCCGCGAGCTGGCGGGCCACACCGACGAGCGGGTCCTCGGGGGGCTGGTAGCCGTCGGACGGCGGGAAGTACGCCGGTCGCTGCACGTGCGGGTTGTAGTAGGGGCTGCCCGCCGTCGCGCTCACGAGCCCGATGCCCAGCTCGTCGAGCACGTCGAGCAGCGCGTGCGTCTCGGTGAGGTCGATGCCCAGCCCCGTGCCGTCGCCGCCGAACGCGTACCCGTAGGGCACCGGGCCGGCGGGGTCGGGGACGCCGATGCCCCCGGCGCCGGCGGTGTACGGCATGAGGTCGAAGAGCGACAGCCGCATGGCCAGCGCGAGGTCGGGGGCCCGCCCGCGGATCCCGGCGACCACGCGGCGCAGGAAGTGCGTGCGCCCCGCGAGGTCACCGCCGTAGCGACCGGGCCGCTCGTAGGCGGAGAGCAGCTCGTGCAGGAAGTAGCCGTGGCAGTGCTTGATGTCGACGAAGTCGAACCCGGCCTGGCGCGCGAGCACCGCGGCGGCGACGTACTGCTCCGCGAGCTCGTCGAGCTCGTCATCGCCGAACACGCTCGCCGCGGTGGCCCCGACGCGCGCATCGAGCACCGGGTGCGCGTAGGCGGTGCGGGGGAGCGGTGCGCCCTCGGGCCGCGCGAAGCGACCCGAGTGCGTGAGCTGCAGGCCGGCGACCTGGCCCGGTGCGAGCAGCCCCCGGAGCGCGGCCAGCTCGTCCACCGTGCGCTCGTCGATCACCAGCTGGTGGGGGTTGGCCCGGCCATCGAGGCGCACGGCGGTCGCCTCGCCCCAGACGAGGCCGCAACCGCTCGACGCGAAGCGCCCCCAGCGGCGTCGCACGAGGTCGGTGGGCCGGCCATCCGTCGTGCCGTCCCATCCCTCCATGGGCAGCACGGCGAAGCGGTTCTCGACCGTGAGCTCTCCCGCGGAGCGATCGCGGATGGTGAGCGGCGTCGCCAAGGGTCCAGTGGGGTCGACCTCGTCGGCCAGGGGGATCGTGACCCCGAGCTCGTCGAGGTGCGCGCGCAGCGCGTCGATGGTCGAGAGCCGCTTGACCTGGGTGATCCTCATTGCCGGTCCTCCGTGAGGTGCTCGAGCCGCTCGAGGATGTCGGCGAGCACGGCGCGGTCCGCATCCGGGCGACGGGGCGCGCCGGCGGGTGTGGCGTCGCTGCTCGCCCATCCCCGGAGCGCGAAGAACAGCGCGGCGTCGTGGCGGTAGCCGGGGACGGGGGCGCGGAAGGTGAAGTGCCCGAGGTACTGCAGCAGGTCGTTGAGCTCGTAGAAGCGCGGGTCGCCGGCGGCCCACCACGCGTCGCGGAGCGCGAAGGCATCGGGGGCGAAGGTGGAGAGCCCGAGCAGGTAGTCGGAGCCGTACATGACCATGTCGATCGCCAGGTCGTTGCCGGTGAGCACCTTGAAGTCGGGGCGCAGCGCGTCGCGCAGCGCGAGGCGCTGCCACTCGAGCGTGCGGTCGAGGGACGAGTGCTTCGCGCCGATGCACTGCGGGATGCCCAGCAAGCCGCGGTAGGCATCGAGCGAGAAGATCCGCCCGTAGGGCACGAACATGGCGCCGAGCTCGAAGCCGATGAACGCGTCGAGCTCCGCGCCGAGGCCGGCGAGGGCGGTCACCCACTCGTCCTCGTCGAGCGCGTTGAGGCCGTGTGACGGGAAGATCACCGGGGTGCCGCCGCGCTGGGCTATCGCGGTGGCGCTCGCCAGGTAGGCGTCGCGGGCGAACGGCGCGCCCGGCTCGTCGGGGACGTACGCGCCGGCCACGAACGTGCCGCCCGTCAGCGAGGCGGCGAGGTCGAGGACCCGCTCCTTGTCGGCGGCGTCGAGCAGCTGGACGTAGCCGGTGTCCATGTTGACCGCCGGCGTGAGGCCGGCATCCGTCGTGCGAACGATGTGCGCCTCGACCGCCGGCCAGTCGATCGCACCGTCCGCCGTGTGGGGGAGCAGCACGGCGGACATGCCGGTGATGGTGCGACGGGGGCGCACGCGGGCGGGCACGTCGGCGACGGTGAGGTCGATGTCGTCGTCGGCTTCGGCCATGGTTCTCCGGGGTCGTCGCTCCAGGACTGCAAGCGCTTGCAAGATCGACGCCACTTTCGTAAATTGCCGTGGTGTTGTCAACCGGAGCTGCCGTCACCCTCGACGACGTCGCATCGGCGGCCGGCGTGCACGCCTCGACGGTGTCGCGGGCGCTGAGCCGGCCTGATCTCGTCAACGCGGCCACGTTGCAGCGGGTGCACGATGCCGTCGCGCAGCTCGGGTACGTGCCGAACCGTGCGGCGCGCCAGCTCGCCGGCGGCCGGACGAGCACCGTCGCGATGCTGGTGCCCGACATCACGAACCCGTTCTTCTCGAGCGTCGTGCAGGCGGCGCAGCGCGGGGCGCACGCGTCGGGGCGCCTGGTGCTCCTCGCCGACACCGCGCTCGACGTCGCCACCGAGCTCGATGCCGTGCGGTCGCTCGCCCCCAACGTCGATGGCCTGGTGCTCTGTGCGCCGGTCGCCGCGACCGCGGAGATCGTGCGGGCCGCCGGCGGCCGACCGATCGTGTTCGTGAACCGGCGGGCGCGCGCGGTGCCGTCGGTGGTGGTGGACCCCGATGCCACCGTCGACCGCGCGATCGACCACCTCCGCGCGCTCGGGCACACCCGCATCGCGGCGGTGCGCGGGCCCCGCGGCTACTGGTCGTCGCAGCAGCGCGAGCGCGCCCTGCGGCGCCACGGCCACGACATCGTGGCGCTCGGACCGACCGACCCGACGTTCGCGGGCGGTGAGCGGGTGCTCGGCGCGGTCGTGGATGCCCGGGTCACCGCTGTCGCGGCCTTCAACGACGTGATGGCGCTGGGCCTGATCGCCGCCGCGGCGAGCGCGGGCATCACCGTGCCGGGCCGGTTGAGCATCATCGGCGCGGACGCCGTTCCGTTCGGGGCCATGACCACGCCGCCGCTGACGACGGTCGGCGTCGACCTCGAGGAGCTCGGCGAGGCGGCCATCGGCGAACTGGTGGGCCTCATCGAGGACGAGACCGCACGCCGCGAGCGCACGCTCGTGCCGGCGGTCGTGCGGCGCGGATCGACCGGACCGCCACCCGGACGGCGCGCCTGAGCGCGTCCGAGAGCACTGCGGGCCGATCGACGACGGGGCGTCCCGCCCCGTCGTCGTGCCGGCGGCCGTACGATGGCCGCCGATGAGCCTCCCCGATCTGGTGCCGGCCGAGGTCCCCGGCAGCGCACGCTGGTGGATGGACCGCGCCTCGCGGCTCGCCCGCCGCCGGCCGCGGGCCGACGGGCTGACGATCGAACGCATCATCACCGCCGCCGTCGCGCTCGTCGACGCCGAGGGCCTCGAGGCGCTCACGGTCCGCCGCCTGGCCGACGACCTCGAGACGGGGAGCGCGTCGCTGTACCGCCACTTCGCCAGCCGTGACGAGCTCCTCGTGCTCATGGTCGACCACGTGCTCGGCGAGATCGAGCTGCCGGCGCCCGCGCTCCCGGGGCGCCGGAAGGTCGAGCTGCTGTCGGCTGAGCTGCGTCGCGTGCTCATCGACCACGCGAACCTCCTGCCGGCGCTGACGGCGTCGCCGCTGCTCGGGCCCAACGCGATGCGCGGCGCCGAGCACGGGTTGGCCAACCTGCTCGACGCCGGCTTCGTGCCCGAAGCCGCCGTACCGGCGTACCTCGCGCTGATCGACTACGTGCTCGGCACCGTGTACTTCGACACGAGCAGCGCCGGCCGGGCGCCGACCGGTGAGCGCAACAGCGCCGACCTGATCGCGGCGCTCCCGGCCGAGGCCTTCCCGACGCTGCGGGCGAACCAAGGCGCGTTCGCGCTGCCGACCGTCGACGAGGTGTTCGCGTTCGGCCTCACCACCTTCCTCGACGGGCTCGAGCGCCGGTTCCCGCCGATCACGTGATCCGGCGCCGCCGATAGAAAATGCGAGCGCCGATCGCCTATGGTGCTCGCCAAGCGGTCGGGCCCACCGGCCACGCAAGGGGGAAGACATGGGCAACGCCTCGACGCTGGAGATCGGGGAGATCGAGTTCTGGCGGCGGCCGTTGCACGAGCGCATGGCGGACTTCGCCGTGCTGCGCGAGCAGGGCCCGTTCATCCCGTTTGACACGCTCAACCCGCTGACCGAGGAGCGCGAGCGCGCCTACGCCGTCACGCGCTACGCGGAGCTCATCGAGATCAGCCGCCACCCCGAGGACTACTGCTCGGGGCGGGGTTCCACCTCGATCATGGACATGCCACCCGAAGCGGCCGAGTTCTTCGGGTCGTTCATCGGCATGGACGACCCCCGCCACGCCCGCCAGCGCGGCATCGTCTCCCGCAGCTTCACGCCGCGGCAGCTGGCGTCGGTGCTCGACTCCGTCGAGACGATCTGCGCCGAGGTCATCGACGACATGTGCGAGATGGGGGAGGTCGACCTGGTCGAAGCGATCTCGCAGCCGTTCCCGCTGCTCGTGATCTGCGACATGATGGGCATCCCCCGGTCCGAGTTCCAGACCGTGCTCGATGCCACGAACACGATCCTCGGCGCCGGCGATCCGGACTTCATGGGCGACGGCGACCCCGTCATGGCGCTGTTCGAAGCCGGCATGACCCTGACGATGCTCATGAACGAGCTCGCCGATGCCCGGCGGGCGAACCCGACGGACGACCTCACCTCGGCGCTGGTGCACAACACCGTCGGCGAAGACATGTTGGCGCCCAACGAGATCGCCCCGTTCTTCATCCTGCTCGCGGTCGCCGGCAACGACACCACGCGCACGGCGACGACGCTCGGCATGGATCTGCTGGCCCGCAACCCCGAGCAGCGCAAGCTCTGGCAGGACGACATCGAGGGCCTCTCCGCCACCGCGGTCGACGAGATCGTCCGCGTGGCGTCGCCGGTGACCTTCATGCGCCGCACGGTCACCCACGACCTCGTGCTCTCCGACCACGAGCTCGTCGAGGGCGACAAGCTCATCCTCTTCTACGGGGCCGCCAACCGCGACCCTCGCGTCTTCGACGATCCCGAGCGCTTCGACGTGCGGCGCGACCCGAACCCCCACGTCGGCTTCGGCGGGCCGGGCCCGCACTTCTGCCTCGGTGCCCACCTCGCCCGCCGCGAGCTCGCCGTGATCTTCCGGCAGCTGTTCACCCGCCTGCCCGACATCGAGGTGGTCGGCGACCCCGTCTACCTCGAGGCGATGGGGGTTCCCCTGGTCGGTGGGGTGAAGCACCTGCCCGTGCGGTTCACCCCGACGAAGCCGTTGCGTGCGTCGTGAGCGGCGGTGACCGCCGGGTGATCGACGGGACGGACCCCGCCCGAAGCCGGGCGGCAGCGCCGTGACGCGGCCCACCGCGATGGACGAGCTGTTCGTCCACCAGCTCCCCGAGCTGCTGCCCAACGTCGCGACGCGCCACCCGCACTGGCGCGAGAGCTACTTCTACGAGCTGCACGCGCCCGGCGCGGACGGCGACGTGGTCTTCTTCACCATGGCGCACTACCCCTCGCGGGAGATGATGGACTCGCTGCAGATGGGGCGGGTCGCGGGCGAGCAGGTGCTCGGCATGCTGAGCAGGCCGTACGACGGCGACCCCCACACGACCGAGGTGCCCGGCGCCCGCATCGAGGTCGTGCAGCCGTTCGAGGAGATCCGCTTGTGGGCGGACCCCGCTGTCGCCAGCATCGGCCTCGACCTCACCTATCGCGCCCGCACCCAGCCCTACGGGTTGCGTCGCGGCACGATGCGTGCCGCCGACGAGATCGTCTGGGACCAGTGCCACATCCTCCAGTCGGGCACGTACACGGGGAGCTACACGTACAAGGGCACCACCTACGAGGTGGACGGCTGGGTCGGCCAGCGCGATCACTCGTGGGGCATCCGCGACCACGGCCGCTGCCCGTTGTGGATCTGGTTCCAGCTGCAGTTCGAGGACGGCTTCCTCGGTGTCTGGCACTGGGAGCTGGCCAACGGCGCACGCGTCTACACCGACGGCTGCTGGGCTGGTGCCGACGGCCGCGACCCGGTGCCCCTGGTCGACTTCACGCATGCGATGGTGTGGCTCGCAGAGGACGGGACGCCGGCGGTGTACGGCGAGCACGGCGACGCCGTCGTGGGGCTGCGGGGTCCGTGCACGTTCGCGCTGGCCGACGGGCGCACGATCGTCGTCGAGGCCGAAGGCACGTTCGACCGGCCGTACGAGCCGTTCCACCGCGGCGGGTTGAGCCAGATGCGCGTCGCCGCCGACGACGGAAGGCAGGGAACGGCGATCTACGAGATCACCGGCGCCCGTCACCATCGGTACTTCCCCGACACCGTCGTCCAGGGGACGCTGCCGACATGAGCGCGGACGCGGGCGCGCGCAGGAGCGCCGCCGCGAGGACCGGCGGGCGATCGAGCCACGAGCGCACGTCGCTCGGAGAAGGGGGAGCCATGGGGGAGCAGGGATGAGCGGCGACGGCCCCGCGATCGCCGAGACGGCCGACGCGCTGACGCCGGCGTGGCTGACAGAGGCGCTGCGGGCCGCCGGGCACCTCGACGGGAAGGTCACCGACGTCACGGTGACGCCGGTCGGCACCGGGCAGATGTGCGACAGCTGGCGCCTGGCGCTCACGTTCGAGGGCGAGACCGATGCCCCGTCCACGATCGTGGCCAAGCTGCCGGCGAACGACCCCACGAGCCGCGCCACCGCGCTCGCGTTGCGCAGCTACGAGAACGAGGTGCGCTTCTACCAGCAGCTCGCGCCCGAGCTGCCGATGCGGACGCCGCACGTGTACTACGCCGACATCGACGTCACGACCGCCGCGTTCACGCTGTTGCTCGAGGACATGGCGCCCGCGCGCCAGGGCGACCAGCTCGAGGGCTGCACACCGGAGGTGGCCGAGGTGGCCGTCGCCGAGCTCGTGCGCCTGCACGCGCCGCGCTGGGACGACCCGGCGCTGAGCGAGCTCGAGTGGTTGCACCGGGACCGGGCGGCGTCCCAGCAGTTCATGCTGATGCTGCTGCCGAACCTGTGGGACGGCTTCCGCGACCGCTACGCCGCCGACCTCACCTCGGACGTGCACACCGCCGGCGAGGCCCTCTTCGCGGGGCTCGAGGCGTACCTGCTCCTGAACAACGAGCCTTGGTCGATCATCCACGGCGACTACCGCCTGGACAACCTGCTGTTCGACCCGACGCCGGGCGGCGTGCCGATCACGGTGGTCGACTGGCAGACGTGCACCCACGGCCAGGCCCTGCACGACGTCGCCTACTTCATCGGTGCCGGGCTGCTCGAACCGGACCGCCGCCGCGAGGAGGAGGGCATGGTCCGGCGCTACCACGCCGGGCTCCTCGAGGCGGGCGTCGAGGGCTACGACTGGGACCGCTGCTGGCACGACTACCGACGCGGCACGTGGGCCGGCCTGGTCATGGCGATCGCCGCGAGCATGCTCGTCGAGCGCACCGACCGCGGCGACGAGATGTTCCTGACCATGGCCACCCGCCACGCGCGCCACGCCCTCGACCTCGAAGCACCCGACGTCATCGCCACCTGACGCCGAAGGCAACGTGGGCGCGATCGACGCGCCATCACGCTCCGCCCGAACCGCAGACCCGACGTCGTGGGGTCGGGGTCGCAAGGACGCACGCCGTCGGGGCGTCGTACGATCGGCGGGGCGATGAGCGATCTCTGGATCCGTTCGGGCGGGGAGCCCGGACACGGTGGGCACGAGCGGTCGGGAGCGTCGGGGCCTCCCCTGAGCGGCCTCGCCGTCTCGTCGCTCGTCTTCGCGGTCCTGTGGCTCTGCGGCCTGGGATCTCTCCTCGCCATCTTCCTCGGGATCGTGGCGCTGCTCGTGCTGTGGAGGCGGCCGGGACGGGGAACGAACCTGGCGCTCTGGGGCATCGCGTTGGGGGTCGGCGGACTCGTCCTGACCACCTGGCTCACGGCGAACCTGGACCTCGACGACCACCGCGGCGAGATCGCCCCGCCGACGGCTGAGGAGTGCGCCAAGGCGGAGGCCGACGCTCGGCTGCTCGACAGCACGCTCTACGGGATCGACGTCACCACCGGGCGCGAGCTGTGGCGCAGGGACGTGGGATGGACGACGAACCGTCCGACGGCCTATCGAGGTCGGGTGCTCTCCGTCACCGAGGACCTGGTGTCGGGCGACGCGGTCCTCGAGTCCTTCGACGGTGGTTCCGGCGCGCTCGTCTGGCGTCGGAGCCTCGGTGCCTGGGATGGCGTCGAAGCGCCGACGGTGTTCGCCGACGGCGTCATCGGGGTCAACGCCACCCCCGGTCCGAACACGCTGCTGGTCGACGCGGAGACCGGGGCGCTGTTGCGGCGGTTGGATGCCTGGCAGCCGGTGGGGATGAACGGGCTGCCCGATCCGGTGAACCCCGGGACGCCCGTCGGCCCGCTCGAGCGCCGGGGCGGGATGGTCGTCGACCGCGAGGCCCTCCGTCGCGTCGATCCGCGCACCGGCGTTGCTCTCTGGTCGACGAACCCACCGGGCGACGGCTACACCGCCGTCGACTCGCGCAACCCCATCGCGGTCGGCTCGGTGGTCGCGGCGCAGGAGCACGCCACCGAGGCGTCGCGGGTCTTCGGCTTCGACCGCGAAGGCGGTGCGCTCCTCTGGGAGTGGGAGGGGTCCATGATCGAGCTGCACGAGTACTTCCAGGGTGAAGCCAACGCGACCGTGGTTCCCATCCCCTCCTACGCCGAGGGGCTCGTCGCGCTCGACCCCCGAAGCGGGCGGAAGCTCTGGCGCGCGCCGATGCGGACGGGGAGCCAGGTGCTGTTCATGGACGACGGCGCGCTCGTGATGCGGCGCGAAGCCGACCTCGGAGGCGAACCGGCAGCGGACCGGGGGACGACCGGCGCCCACCGCGACGAGATCGTGTCGGTGGATCCGCTCGACGGCCATGTGCGCTGGGTCACCGGCCGGGGCGAGCACGCCGGCACGTTCATGCAACACGTGCAGGGCACGATCGCTGCGACCACCGGTTCGTACGACGACTACGGGCTCGCCGGGTTCGATGCGGCGACGGGCGCCCGCAGGTGGACGTTGCCGGCAGACCGCTTCCGAGGTGCGACCCTGTGGCGCTCCGATGACGGGTTCCTCGTCGCCACGGCCGACGGGCGCGTGTTCGCGATCGCGCCGCAGGACGGGACGATCCGTTGGCAGACGGCCGCGACGCAGACGATCACGAGCCAGATCGAGGTCGCGGACGGTCGGGCGTTCTACTACTCGCGGCCGACAGACGAACGATGGATCGGGTCGACGTTGGAGAGCTGTCGTTCCGCTCGTTGACCGCCTGCACCTCAGGCGTCGCGGCGGATCGTCAGCAGGCAGATGTCGTCCTCGGCGGTCGTGGTGCCCACGAGGGTGCGCAGCCGCCGGCAGATCGGCCCGGGATGGACGGCGAGCGACGCCGCCGCCTCCTGCAACCGACCGAAGCCGACGTCGATGATCTCGTCCCGTCGCTCGACCAGGCCATCGGTGTAGAGCACCAACAACGAGCCCGGCTCGAGGGTCGTCTCCACGTCGGCGAGCACGAGCGGGTCGCTGATGATGCCGATCGGTGTGTGGCCAGGGAGCTCGAGCACCCGGGCGCCGCCGCCGTCGACGAGCACCGGCGGGGGATGCCCGGCGCGCGCCCAGCGCAGCGTGTGGTCGGCGATCGTGTAGAGGCCGCACAGCACCGTGGCGAACTGGGTCATGTCCGACCGCACGGCGAAGTCGTTGAGCAGCATCAGGATGTCGGACGCGGTCTCGGCCCGGTAGGCGTAGGCCCGCAGCGCGTTGCGCAGCTGCGCCATGCTGGCGACGGCTTCGATGCCGTGACCGGTCACGTCGCCGACCGCGACGCCCACCGTGTTGGCGTCGATCGCGAACACGTCGTACCAGTCACCGCCGAAGTGGGCCTGCCCTTGGCCGGACGCCGGGTAGTACGCCGCTTCGATGGTGAGGCCCTCCACCGGAGGCACCGGTGCCAAGGTCGCGGCCTGGAACTGATCGATCAGCTGCCGCTGGCCGCGCAGGCGGTCCTCGGCCGCGTCACGCTGCGTCTCGAGCTGGCGCAGGCGGGTCACGTCCTGGGCGGTGCCCCACAGCGCGACCACCTCGCCGTCCTCCAGCTCCCGGTCGAGGTGGACGAGCAGCGTGCGGTGGTTGCGCCCGAGCCGGACGCTCGTCTCGAACACGACCCCTCTGTCGGAGGCCTCGGCCTCGAGCTGCATGGCATCGATCAGGTCGCGCTCGTCGGGGTCGAACAGCAACCGCAGCAGCTCGTCTCGCGACGGCAACGGACCTTCCGGCGGCAGCTCGAAGATGCGCCGGAGCTCGTCGGAGAACCACACGCGGTCGGTCGCGAGGTCGAGTGTGAAGATGCCGATGTGCGCCAGCTCCTGCGCCGCCTCGAAGCGGCGGCTCGTCTCCTCGATGAGCCGCCTGCTCTCCACCGCCTCGCTGACGTTGCGCGAGACGACGATGACGCCGTCGCCGAAGCGGGCGACCTGCAACGCGAACCAGCCCGAGACGCGGTGGCCATCGACGTCGTCGTCGTAGGGCATCTCCTCGATCGAGAGAGGCTCGCCGGTCTCGACCACGCGGGCGTACTGCTCGATGATCGGCTCGATCCCCGGGTACAGGTCGCGCAGGCGGGCGCCGGTCAGCCGCTCGACCGCGATCTCCGCCACGGCCGGCGTCTTCTCGTTGGTGTAGACGACCTCGAAGTCCACGATGCGCCCGGTCTCGTCGCGCACGGCCCGCTGCACCCCGACGAGATCGAGCATCGAGTCGAGCGCGTCGCGGAACCACTCGGGCGGCGAGGCCGGCCCGGCGTCGGACGGGGAGGCCGTGGGCGGCGGGGCCCCTGCGTCCGGCCGGGCGTCATCCACGTCGTCGTCTCGCGGCGGGATGTCGTGGCGTCCGCATGCGGGGAGCATACGAACGCGGGCCAAGCCGCGCGGGTTCGACGCGCTGCCATCGGGGGCGGCGCCCATGGCGACACCGCGCCGCGGACGCCCGGCTCGGAAAGAGTGACGAGATGTCAGGCCGCCACGCTGCGTAGCCGGTAGCATCCAGCGATCACCGGGCGCGCGCCCGGGACCCCGCACTGCCCTTCCACCGCTCGAGTCCCGTCACATCGGTTCCGAGCGCTCCACCCCTCACCCACGTCCTTTCATGAAGGCTCTTCGGAGACGCGTAGATCGAATGACTCCTCGAATGATCCCGCGATGATCAAGGGAAGGCGCAACCGCACGCAGGTCGGACCGACGTCCGCGGCATCGGACGCGCCTGCGCCGGGCACGGAGACGGCCCCGGCGCCGGCTCCAGCGCCGGCCGTCGAGATCGTCGACTTCGGCTCGGGGCCCGTCGAGGTCGTGTTCCACCGCAACCCTGACGGCTCGCTCGGCGGCACCGTGGCGCTCACGGCCCACGTCGAGGCCGATGCCTGGGTCGGTGAGTCGGCGTTCGTGCTCGAGAACGCCCGCGTGTTCGGCGGGGCGCGCATCGAAGAAGAGGCGCTCGTGGTCGGCAACGTGCGCGTCCACGCCGGGGCGGTGATCGCCGGTGACGCCATGGTGACCGGCGGGTGCACGATCGTCGACGCCCGCATCGATGGCGCTGCGCGCATCTCGGGCACGTGCCGCGTCGGCGGCGGCGCCCACGTGACCGGGCACGCCAAGGTGCGCGAGTCGGCGCGGATCCTCGGCCCCGCCCGCATCGACGGCAAGAGCATCGTCGAGGGCAACGCGTTCATCTCCGGTGGGCACATCACCGGCCGGGCGGTCGTGGGCGGGCGCGCCGTCGTGCGCCCGGGTGATGTCGTCGACGGGTCCAAGCCCGATGCCGGCGACGATGCCGGCACGGTCGCGGCGGCCGGGGCGGATCCCGCGGCGGGGGCAGACGAACCCGTCGCGCGCCTCGACGACGCCGTCTGATCCCGCGCGCCCCTGCAGCGCTCCCGTCGCCCGCCGTCGAGCTGTCGAGCTGTCGAGCTGTCGAGCCGCGGGCTTGTCGCGGGGTGATCAGCGCGGTCCCGAGAGCTGCCCTCCTGCGAGAAGGATCTCGTCGAACGCCGCCGCCGGGCGCGGGTGGGAGAACAAGAAGCGCTGGCCGAGCTCGCAGCCCTCGTCGCGCAGCAGGCGGGCTTGGTCGGGCTGCTCGATCCCCTCGGCGATGACCGTCGCGTCCAGCTCGCCCGCGAGCGCGATGATCGTCCCCACCACGATGGACGAGCGGCGGTTGCGGGCGAGGTCGGCCACGAAGCTTTGGTCGATCTTCAACACGTCGATCGGCAGATCGATCACGTGCGCCAGCGACGAGTAGCCGGTGCCGTAGTCGTCGAGGGCGAGCTGCACGCCGAACGCCTTGATGTCGGCCAGCTTCGTGCGAGCGGCGTCGAGGTCGTGGGGCAGCGCCGTCTCCGTCACCTCGAAGATGAGCCGGTCGGGGGCGACCCCAGCCGCCCGGATCGACTGCTGCACCGTCTCGGTCAGCGCCGGATCGCCGAGCTGGCGCACCGAGAGGTTGATGCCCATCGTGAGGTGGTCGCCGCAGCCCCGCGCTCGCCAGCGCGCGAGCTGCGCGGTCGCTTCACCGATGACCCATGCGCCGATGGCGCCGATCAGGCCGGAGTCCTCGGCCAGCGGCACGAAGGTCCCTGGCAGCTGCAGGCCGTTCGTCGGGTGGTGCCAGCGCACGAGTGCCTCGAAGCCCTCGATCGCGCCCGTGGGCAACGACACGACGGGTTGGTAGTGCAGCTCGAGCTGCGCGAGCTCCAAGGCCCGGCGCAGCTGCACCTCCGTCCGCCGTCGAGCGTCGACGCGTCGTCGGATCTCGGGATCGAACAGCTCGTACTGGTCGCGCCCGCGGCTGCGCGCCTGGTTCATCGCGGCCTCGGCGTTCGCCAGCAGGAGCGCCGGCGTCGTCTCGTCGAGGGCGGCGATCTCGATGCCGATGCTGGCGTTGAGGATGGCCTCGTCGTTGCCGAGGTGCAGCGGCTCGGCCATCGCTTCGATGATGCGTCGCGCCGTCTGCACGACGTCGGCCACGGCGACCGCCTCGTCGGACACGACCACGAACCGGTCGTTCGCGAAGCGGCCGACCACCGCCGCCGGGGGCACCGCCGTCTGCAACCGGGCGGCTGCCGCGCGGATCATGTCGTCGGCCGCCAGGTGCCCCATCGACTCTGCGATGGCATCGATCCCGTCGAGCTGCACGAAGAGCGCGTGCACCATGGTGCCTGCTGCGCCCTGGGCGCCCCGGCCCATCACGCTCTCGAGGTGCACCGTGATCGCAAGGCGGTTCGCCAGCCCCGTCACCGTGTCGTGCGTGGTGACGTGCTCGAGCTCGCGCTCGACGCGGCGCCGGTCCGTGACGTCGTGCACCACGATCGTGAAGCCCCGGTCGTGGCCGCTGCCGATCTCCGACGCCGAGCACTCGAGGAAGAGCTCGGTGCCATCCGCCCGCAGCCCGGGCAGCTCGCGCCAGCCCTGTCCCACCATGCGGGGGCGCAGGTCTGCGAAGTAGTCCGTCATGTAGCTGATGAGCTCGTCGCGGGCGTCGGGGGCGATGAACGACATGAACCCGCGCGCACCGATCACCTCGTCCGCGGTCACTCCGAAGATGCGCTCGGCGGCGCTGTTGAACTCGGCGATCATCCCCCGCCGATCGACCGTGACGATGCCCTCGGCCGCGGTCTCGACGACGACACGGAGGCGCTCCTCGTGCTGCACGCGGCGAAGGTCGGCGTGGACGCCGGACGTGATGTCGTCGACGGTTCCCACGATCGCGAGCACCGATCCGTCGGTGGCGAGCACGGGCGCCGCGCGGACCCGCAGCCAGAGCACCTCGTCCTCGGTGGTGCGCATCCGGCACTCGAGGTCGACGGGCTCGCGCTGGGCCCGGTCGCGCGCCTCCAACACCGCCGGCCGGTCGTCCTCGTGGACGAAGGGGAGCCAGGTGCGCTCGTCCGTCCGCGCACCGGAACCGCCGATCGACGCGGCGGCGTCGTTGATGTACAGGATCGTGCCCTGGCCGTCGTCGACGAAGATGCCGACGGGGGAGCGATCGGCGAGCAGGCGGAACGGGCCGCCCGGCACGAGCGATGCGCCGAGCACCGCAGCATCGACGGGGATCGACGGCTCGTCGGTGGCCGGGGCCACGAGCCCGTCCAGGCGGGCGTCCTGGTGCAGGCGGGGCAGCTCGTCGGAGGGCGCGAGCGGGTCACTCGGTGTGCCCTGCGCTCCGCCCTTTGGCCGCATCCAGTTCCCTTGTGTGGCTGCTCGAGATCCGCCGATCGCACGAGTCGCGACGCGCAACGGGGCCGCTGGCCGGTCCTGCGCGGCCTGCCCTTGGTCAGGGAATAGTTGCAGTTCTCAATGGCGACGTCAACGGAGGCAACGGTGTTCAGTGGTGACAGTCGCGGATGAAGTCGTGGTGGCGACGGAGTCAGCCGCGCAGCACAGCGGTGATCTGCGCGACTATGGGGGCGGGCGCATTGGCGGGCGAGCCGGCGTCGTAGGGCGGTTGGGGGTCGTACTCGATGCCGAGCTGGATGGCCTGTGCCATGTCGTCGCCCCACTCGCGTCCGATGATCGTGAGGCCGAGGTCGATGCCGGCCGACACCCCGGCCGCCGTCGCCACCTTGCCCTCGATCACGACTCGCTGGGAGGTGGGCTCGGCGCCGAAGCCGGCCAGCTCGTCGTAGGACAGCCAGTGCGTCGTCGCGGGGAGCCCGGCGAGGACCCCGGCCGCCCCGAGCAGCAGCGCCCCGGTGCACACCGACGTCGTCCACGTCGTGCCTTCGTGGCGCGCCTGCAGCCACGCGACGAGCGGGGAGTCGATGGCGGCGTGCACGTTCGCCACCGGTCCGCCCGGCACCACGATGATGTCCGGCGCGGGGAGGTCGTCGAGCGCCGTGTCGACCCGCAGGTGGAGCAGGCCGTTGTCGTCCGCCAGGATGCCGGGCTCCACTGCGGCCAGCACGACCTCCACCCCCGGCACGTTGCTCAGGACCTGGTACGGCCCGATGAAGTCGAGCGCGGTGAAGCCGGGGTAGAGCGGGAAGACCACCTGCATGACGAGCTGCCTTTCGACGGGTTCGAGACGGAACGCTTCGCATCTTCGATGGATCCGCCCATGGCCACAAGGACGGTGAAGCGACGATCCCGGCCATCGAGGTGCCCCGGACGACGTTGTAGGCTGCGGCGCTGATCGGCGGACCGATCGCGATCTTTGAGACCAGGGGGACGCCGGTGCGGCGGTGGGAGAGCTCGAACGGCAGCAGGGGAGCCGCGCCCGTGAGGCGCGCGGCCGCGGCGGTGATGGCCCTGGCGGTCGTCGCCCTCGCCGCGTGCGGCGCCGGGGGAGGACCGGCCCCGGGGGCGGCCGGGCCCGGTACGACGTCGGGGTCCTCGGGAAGTGCGGCTCCATCGCCTGGGTCGTCGACCGGGACGTCGCCCGGGACGCCCGGGCGGGGCATCGCCGGCGACGTGCCCTCGTGGTCGCAGGTCGAGGGCACCGATGGCCGGGACTTCGTCGCCGACGCTGCCGGCCGCGCCCGCCAACTGCGCGGGTTCAACATCAAGACGCGCGATCCGCTGCGCGATGCGAGCGACGAGCTGCTCGCCGCCGGCCAGCAGCGCGGCTTCGACCTGCTCCGGCTCTCGGTGTACTGGGATCAGTTCGAGCCGACGCAGGGGGCCTACGACGACGGCTACCTCGGGGCGGTGCGCACGGTGCTCGATCGAGCCGAAGCCCACGGGTTGCTCGTGATCATCGACTTCCACCAGGACGTCTTCGGCCCGAAGTTCGGCGATCACGGGGTGCCGCTGTGGGCCACCCGCGACGGTGGCATCCCGTACACCCAGCACGAGGTGTGGCTGCAGAACTACCTCGAGCCCGCCGTGCAGGAAGCGTGGGACCACCTGTACGAGGACCCGGACCTGCGCCAGGCCCAGATCGACGCGTGGGTCACCGTCGCCAACCGCTTCAAGGACCACCCGGCGCTTTTCGGCTACGACCTGCTCAACGAGCCCTTCGGCAAGCTCGGTGCGGGGGAGGACCTCGTCACCGCGGCGTCGCGGGTCCAGAAGGTGCAGCTGACGGCGATGTACCAGCGCCTCACGGACGCGCTCAACAAGGCGGACCCGGCGCACTGGGTCCTCTTCGAACCGCCGAACGTCGCTTCGCTGGGCATCCCGGTGGCATTGGGCCCCGTGAACGGCACCAAGCTCGTGTACTACCCGCACTTCTACGACGCGAGCATCGAGTCGGCGACGTACGCGCCGGGCGGTGAGGTCAACGGCTTCGACACCGCCTTCTTCGACAAGTACGAGGCGGCGATCCGCCCGTACGTCGCGCAGAACAACTACCCGACGATGTTCGGCGAGTGGGGGATCGCGCATCCGGAGAAGCCGGGCATGGCCGACTTCGTGGCTCGTAGCCTCGCCCTCATGGACCGCGTCGGCTCCGGGTGGACGATGTTCAACTGGTGCAAGGGCACCGGCTACTGCCCGCTCGACAAGGAGGGCAAGGACCGCGAGGCCATCGGCCAGATCGTCGCCCCGTGGGCCCGCGCCATCGCCGGGTCGCCGACGTCGTACCTGTGGGACCCGAAGGCTCGCACGCTGAAGGTGGTCTACAAGGACAACGACGCGAAGGGCCCGACCGAGCTCGTCGTGCCGGCGACGACCTACCCCGAGGGCTGGAGCGTCGAGGGCGCGGGCGCGACGACGGCCACGAACGGGCTCGTCGTCGAGGTCACGGTGCCGAAGACCGGCGGCGAGCACGTGCTGTGCTTGCACGCCAAGGGCGGCCCCGCCTGCGCGTGAGCCCCGAGCCGGTTGCGGTGGCGGTCACCCGCGGCCTCGGTCCTCGATCGACGTCGCGGTCGCGTCGGGGGGCCGGCGCATCATCCAGACCATCGGGCCACCGTCGAGGCGGAGCTCGTGCCACACCGTGAAGCCCGCCTTGGCGTAGAAGGAGAGGTTGCGCGGCGAGGACGTCTCGAGGAAGACCGCGAGGCCGTCTGCGTCGGCGCGATCCAGACCGACCTGCAGCACCGAGCGACCCAGGCCTCGGCCCGCCTGCGCCGCGGCCGTGCCGATGGTGCCGAGGTACAGGTGCCGTTCCGCCGGCCGGTGGGCCGCCACCGCTTCCTGGGCGGTGGCCGCCGCATCGTTGCGATCGCCGGCGAGTCGCTCCTGTTCGGAGACCGTGGCCGCCCACGCCTCGTCGGGCACCGCTCGGTCGCTGTGCATCCAGACCGCGACCGAGGCGATCTCGGCCGCGAGCTCGGTCACCCACACCTCGCCGTACGGGAAGCCGATGTGCTCGAGGGCGAGCCGCTGCAGCGCCTCGACCCGGGCGCGGTGGTCCCGTGCGTCGATGGTCCACCGCGTCCACGGCTCGTCACGGAACGCGTCGCCGAGCACCGCGGCGGCACGGGGGAGGTCGTCACGGGTGGCGCGGCGCACGCGCGGCGGGGCGGGGTCGGTCATGGGGCCATGCTGCCGCGATCCCCGGTGTCCGGCCCGCGCGTCGGGGGAGGCGAATTGCGCGCAGTGGTGTGACATCCGGCGCGAAATTGAACGTTCGGTGCCCGCAGCGGATAAACAGGGGAGAAGGATCCTCGTGATCCTGGCCGGGGGGTCGTAAGCGGAGTCCGCGTGGCGCGGTCCCGCAAGCCAGCCCTTCGACCGCCGACCACAGCCACACGTGCCTTGCACGACGACACCGCAGCGATCATCCGCTTCCGGGGGGAACCATGACCGACACGACCACCGAGAAAAGTGGCACGGCCACTGACAACTCCGAGGCGCCCGACGAGCTGATCACCGAGCTGCGGACCTGGCTCGAGGAGAACTGGGATCCCGAACTGACGGTCGGCGAGTGGTGGCAGCGCCTCGGCCTGTCCGGGTGGGGGGCGCCGTCGCTGCCCACCAACGCCTACGGCAAGGGCCTCGGCCGCAACGACTCGGTGCGCGTGCAGCAGGAGATCGGCGAGTTCGGTGCGCTCGGCGCGCCGGGCGGCCTCGGGCTGCTTCTCGCGGCGCCGACGATCGCCACTCACGGCACGCAGGAGCAGATCGACCTGTACGTGCGTGACATCGTCACCGGCGTGCACGCCTGGTGCCAGCTCTTCAGCGAGCCCGGTGCCGGCTCCGACCTGGCCGGTCTCACGACCAAGGCGGTCAAGGACGGCGACGAGTGGACGATCAACGGCCAGAAGGTGTGGACCTCGATGGGCCAGACCGCGGATCTCGGCATGCTGATCGCGCGCACGAACCCGGACGTGCCCAAGCACCAGGGCATCACCTGGTTCGCGATGGACATGCACCAGCCCGGCGTCGACGTGCGCCCGCTGCGCGAGATGACCGGCCACGCCATGTTCAACGAGGTGTTCATCAGCGACGCCCGCGTGCATGACGACGCGATCATCGGCGGGCTCAACAACGGCTGGGCCGTCACCAACAGCACGCTCATGTTCGAGCGCTCGGGTCTCGGCGCCGGCGGCGGTTCGGCGGCGGCGGGCATGGCCCAGCCCGGCACCATCTCGAACCAGCTCGGCCTGCGCGCCGGCGACTTCGTGGCCAAGACCGGCAAGCCGCGTCGCAGCCGCCCGAGCGGCGGCCCCAACCTGATGGGCAGCAAGCTGCTGATCGACCTGGCCAAGGGCAACGGCACCATCAGCGACCCGACGATCCGCCAGGAGCTCGTGAAGCTCCACACCATGAACGAGATCGCCCGCTTCAACAACCTGCGCCTGAAGGCCGCCAAGGCCGCCGGCAAGGACATCCCCGGCATGGCCAACCTGTCCAAGCTCGCGATGAGCGACATGATGCGCCACTCCCGCGATCTCGGGCTGCGCATCGTGGGCCCGGCGGGCACGCTGCACGCGTACGAGGGCCAGGATCGCCAGGCGATCGACGACGCGACCGGCAACCCGTTCCTGCCGATGGTCACGGGCATGGCGCTGTTCGCACAGGGCCCGCCGATCTACGGGGGCACCGACCAGATCCAGCGCAACATCATCGGTGAGCGCGTGCTCGGCCTCCCCAAGGAGCCGAACAACGACAAGACGGTGGCGTTCGCGGACCTGCCGAAGAACGCCTGACCCGTGCCGGGTGCGTCCGGGGCTGCGGGCCCCGGACCGACCCTGCGGTCTGGATCAGCGGTTGAAGATGCTCTGGTTCGGCGCGGGCGCTTCGACCGTCGTGGTCTCGGGTCGCGCCGCCTCGATGGCGGCCAGGAGCGCCGCGCCGCGGGCGGCGAGCTGCTGGTGGCGCTGCATGCGGTCGGCGTCCGACGCGGCCTGACGCATGTCCTGGTGGGTCGACGGCTCGGGGACGTTCAGGATCACCCGGGCGCGGGCCCCGTCGATCGGGGGGCGCGCGTGCTCGGGGGGCGCCGGCGCGGCTGCGCTGACCCGGTGCGCGTCTCGCAGGCGGCGGGCGGCGGCGCTCACCTCGGCCTCGAGCTGGATCATCGCTGCCTCCTGCCGGTCGTCCGCGACGACGGCGAGGTCGCGGGCCGCGCTCGGCGAGAAGTCGCGAGCGAAGAGGGCCGGTGCCGTGGGGGTCATGAGGGTGCCTCCGGTGCGGTCATCATTCCCGTTTGCGGGGCTCGTGCCCACGGAGAGTGAGCAAGTCGGTGCCAGTGCATCGGCACTGGGCCGTACGACCTTGAGCCGATCGGCCCACTTCTTGTGCGCCCCGGGCGCCGGAGCGGGCGGGCGCCGGCCACGGCGGGTCAGGGCTGGTGGCGGCGAGTCCGGCCGGGGTTGGGCGGGCCGGAGCGATCAGAACGTCCAGCGGGTGGGGGTGCCGGCGAAGTCCTCGTCGTCCAGGGCGAACGCCCAGACCGGCTCGACGCGGAAGGTGGCGTTGCCCATGGCGGCATCGTGCGGCAGGGGATCGTTCGGCATGAGATCGTCCGGCATGGGATCAAGTCTGGTCCGCAGGGCTGATGGTCTCCATGGCGGCGATGAACCGCTCGAAGGCGGCGTTGACGCCGCGGCGATCGCCCGTCGCGAGCAGGTCGAGCAGGAGCCCCCGCATGACGGCGACGCCCAGGCGCACCTCGGCCTTGGTGTGCTTCGTGGCGGTGCCGCGCTCCTTCTCGAGGGCCACCATGGGCGCGAGCCAGTCCGTCACGATGCCGTCGAGCGCCTCGGCCATCGCCTCGCCGCCGTCGAGGGCCTGGCCGTAGACCTGGAAGAACAGCCGCACCTGGTCGGTTGCCGCCGGGGCCGACACCTGCTTCCACACGCGGCGCATCAGATCGGTCGCCGGTTCGTCCGCGCCGGCGATGAACTCGGTCATGATCTGGCGCTGCTGCGCCTCGAAGGCGCGCACGATCTCGACGAAGAGCTCCTCCTTGGACCCGAAGTGGTACAGCAGCATCCGGTGGCTCGTCCCGATCGCGGCGGCGAGCTCACGCAGGCTGAGGTCGTGGAAGCCGTGCGCCGCGACGTGCGCCGTGGCGGCTGCGAGCAAGCGGTCACGAGGTGACGGTGTGGTTGTCATCATCTGTTCCAGATGGTACACATGATCCAGGATGTACCGAATGGTACATAGCCACCGAACACGGCCTCGGAGGAGCGACCATGAAGACCCATCGCATCGACGTCACCCGCTGGACCTCGGGCAGCCCCGAGGCGACCTTCGCCGCGCTGGCGGACGAATCGACCTGGCCGACGTGGTCGCCGATGGACGTCGGCGCACTCGAGCAGCCCGGTCCCGACGACCCGCACGGCGTCGGCGCGATCCGGCGCTTCGAGACCGGCCGATCGGTGAGCCGTGAGCGGGTCGTGGAGCTCGACGCCCCCCGCACGTTCGGGTACGAGCTGCTGTCAGGGCTGCCGCTGCGCGGCTACCGCGCCCGCGTCGACCTCGAGCCGCGCGACGGCGGTACCGAGATCCACTGGCACTCGACGTTCCAGGCCAAGGTGCCGTGCACGGGCTGGATCTACCGCCTGGCGCTGCGCCGGTTCATCGGGCAGGTCGCCGACGGGCTGGCGGCCCACGTCGCGACGTCCGAGGCGGTCACGGCGACGGGTGGCGGGCCAAGCGCACCTCGGTGATCGCGCGGCCGTCGATCGCCGTGACCGAGAGATCCCAGCCGTCGACCGTGACCGTCTCACCGACGGTCTCCGGGATGTGGCCGAGCTGGGCCAGCACGAGGCCGGCCACCGTGGTGTAGGGCGTGTCGGGCCCATCCTCCGCGATCGTCACGTCGAGATCGATCAGGTCGTGGACGGGGAACGAGCCCTGGAGCACGAGGGCGCCGTCGGGCTCGTGGCGCACCGATGCGAGGTCGGGATCGGCCTCGTCGTAGAGCTCGCCGACCAGCTCCTCGAGCAGGTCCTCGATGGTCACGATGCCTTCGGTGCCGCCGTACTCGTCCACGACCACGGCCAGCCGCTGGCGGGCGCCCTGCAGCGTGTGCAGGGCGTCGAGCACCGTGACCGTCTCGGGCAGGTGGTGCACCGGACGGGCATGCGCCGCAGCGGGCTCGCAGCCGTCGCCGCCGACGAGCTGGGCGAGGGACACGATGCCGATCACCTGGTCGAGGTCGCCGTGCACCACGGGCGCCCGCGAGTGGCCGGCGGCGATGAGCGTCGCGGCGGCGTCCCGGCAGGCCGCGTCCGCGTCGATGGCCACGACGGATCGGCGGGGGCGCAGCACGGCCCGCAGGGGCCGATCGGCGATCTCGAAGGCGGCACCGATGATGCGCTGCTGGTGATCGGTGAACCGTGGCGACGACGCCACCATCGCCCGCAGCTCCTCGTCATCCGCCTCGTCGCGGGACCGGCGCGGATCGGCCCCGAAGACGCGCACGACCAGGTCCGTGCTGATGCTGAGGAACCACACCGCCGGCTTGGTGATCCGGGCCATGCCGTCGAGCGGCCGGGCGACGACCAGCGACCAGCGCTCGGCGTTCTGCATGGCCAACCGCTTGGGGGCGAGCTCGCCGAGCACCAGCGTGAGGTAGCTGAGCACGATCGTGATGAGCACGACGGCGACCGGTTGGGCGGCTTCGCCGAGCACGCCGCGCAGCGGCGCGGCCAGCACCTCGGCGATCGACACCGCCGCCGTCGCCGAGGCGAGGAAGCCGGCGACGGTGATGCCGATCTGGATCGTGGCGAGGAAGCGGTTCGGGTCGTCCACGAGCCGGGCGAGCGTGGGGCCGCGCCGATGGGTCCGTTCGAGCCGCCGGACCTGGCCGTCCCGCAACGAGAGCAGCGCCAGCTCGGACCCGGACAGCGCGGCGTTCATGGCGACCAGGACCACCACGAGCAGCAGCTCGACGACGAGGCCGCTCACCGGGTGCGGAACCGCAAGATCGCTTTGCGGATCTCGTCGACGACGATCACCGACAGGGCCACGGCGACGCACACCGCCCATTGGGAGGCGGTCAGCGGCGTGGTGTCGAACAGGTCCTCCAACGGCTTCACCGTGACCACGAGGATCTGACCGATGAGCACGCCGAGCACCACGAGCCAGAGGCTGCGGTTGGTCAGCGACGCCCGGCTGAACACGGAGCGGTCCTCGCTGCGGGCGTTGAACACGTTGGCGAGCTGGAAGAGCACGAACACCGTGAACGTGGCCGTCAGCGCGGCCGGCTCACCCCAGACCTCGCGGCCGATCACGAGCATCGCCAACGTCCCGACGGTCATCGTGATCGCGGTCGGCAGGAGGCGGAGGAAGCGCGCCCTGTCGAGCATGTGCTCGTCGGGGGAGCGCGGCTGGCGGCTCATGGTGTCGGCTCGAGGGGGATCCACGCCGAGCGTCATGGCCGGCGGGCCGTCGGTGATGATGTTGACCCACAGCACCTGGATCGCCGTGAGCGGCACGGGCAGGCCGGCGATGCTGGCCGTGAGGATCGTGGCGATCGCCGCGAGGTTCGTCGTCAGCTGGAAGCGCACGAACTTCGCGATGTTGTCGTAGATCGAGCGGCCGCCTTCGACGGCAGCGACGATCGTGGCGAAGTTGTCGTCGGTCAGCACGACGGCGGCGGCCTCCTTCGCGACGTCGGTGCCGGTGATGCCCATGGCGACGCCGATGTGCGCAGTGCGCAGGGCGGCCGCGTCGTTCACGCCGTCGCCGGTCATCGCCACGATGTGGCCGTTGCCCGCCAGCGCCTTGACGATGCGGACCTTGTGCTCGGGCGACACCCGGGCGCACACCGCGATGGCGTCGATGCGGGCGGCGAGCTCGTCGTCGTCCATGGCGTCGAGCTGCGGGCCGCTGACGACATCGCCTTCGAGACCGAGCGCCTTGGCGATCGCCGCCGCGGTCGAGGGGTGGTCGCCGGTGATCATCTTCACGGCGATGCCGGCCTTGTGGCACAGGCGGATCGCGTCGCGCGCCTCGAGGCGGGGCGGATCGACGATGCCGACCAGGGCGCGCAGCTCGAGGTCGTCGACCACCTCGTCGTGGTCGAGCACCTCGCCATCGGGGGCCAGCACCTCGTCGCGCCTGGCCACCCACGACGCCAGCGCGAGCACGCGTCGACCATCCGCCGCGAGCTCCTCGTTGCGGGCCTCGAACCGGGCCCGGGCATCCGTGTCGAGCGGTCGGCGCTCGCCGTCGGTGTCGA
Organism: uncultured Iamiaceae bacterium; assembly: GCA_964446345.1. Taxonomy (GTDB): domain Bacteria; phylum Actinomycetota; class Acidimicrobiia; order Acidimicrobiales; family Acidimicrobilacustridaceae; genus CAYUOL01. The sequence goes on from CAYUOL010000003.1 coordinate 45,744, forward strand.
TGTACCAGCGGCAGCGCGGCAGCAGCACGTCGGGTGCGCCCTTGGCGCAGACCAGCACCTGGCTGCCGGCCGGCCCGTCCGCGTCGGGCGCGTCGATCGCATGGAAGGTGGCCATGAACTTCTTCGCGGAGTCGAAGGGCACCTCGCCGAGCCGGGGCCACAGGGCGCGCTCGGCGGCGGTGTCCATGCCGAGGCGATCGGTCAACGAGATGATCGCCGCCTCGGTGGGCTCCCCGACGACGACGCCGTCGTTGCTCGTGGCGTCGTTGCAGAGCAGGCCCGGCAGCACGGCGGAGAAGAGGTCCTCGCGGCTGAGCTTCGGGCGGTCGTCGGCGGGGACGAAGAGCTCGTCGGACTCGGGATCGTCGGAGAGGTCGACGCGGGCGTCACCCAGCACGACCGTCGTGACGGTCATCTGGTTCCGGGTCAGGGTGCCGGTCTTGTCCGAGCAGATCACGCTCGTCGAGCCGAGCGTCTCGACCGAGGCCAACCGCTTGACGATCGCCTTGCGCAGCGACAGCTGGTGCACGCCCACCGCCAGCGTCACCGTGACGACGGCGGGCAGGCCTTCGGGGATCGCCGCGACGGCCAGCGCGATCGCGTTCAGCATCGCGTCGCCGAAGGACGAGCCCTGGAACATCGCCACCGCGAAGACGATGCCGGCCGCGACGACGGCGATCGCCGCCAGGCGCTTGCCGAGCGTGGCCAGCTGCACCTGCAGCGGCGTGTCGACCTGCTCGGCCGATTGCACCATCGCGTTGATGCGGCCCATCTCGGTCGCCGGGCCGGTGCGCATCACGAGCAGGGTGCCCCGGCCGGCGACGACCGTGGTGTTCATGAAGCCTGCGTTGCGCTGGTCGCTCAACGGCACGTCGTCGTCCACCAGGGGCTCGACGGACTTGGCGACCGGGTCGGACTCACCGGTCAGCGAGGACTCGTCGACCCGGGTGGCGACGCACTCGACGAACCGGCCGTCGGCAGGGATGCGGTCGCCCGTCTCGAGCACGACGAGGTCGCCGGGGACGAGCTCGGTGGCGTCGATCTGGAGCACGACACCGTCGCGGCGCACACGAGCGGAGGGCACCAGCATCGATCGCAAGGACTCGAGCGCGCTCTCGGCGCGGCCCTCCTGGACGTAGCCGAGCACGGCGTTGATCATCAGCACGACGGCGATGACCGCCGAATCCACCGGGTCGCCCACGACCGCCGCGAGCACGGCGGCGGCGACCAGCACGTAGATCAGGGGCTCGCGGAACTGGTCGGCGAAGCGCTTCCACGCCGGCCGCGGCGGCTCGACCGGCAGCTCGTTGCGCCCGTAGATGCGCAGCCGGGCCGCGCTCTCGGCGGTGCTGAGCCCGCGTTGCAGCTGGTCGCCCAGACGCTCGACGAGCTCGTCGACCGAGCACGTCAGCGCGTCCTGCAGCGCGGGGTCGGCGTGATCCGCAGGGCTCGACGGGTCGGCGCCGGTGCGGGGCTCGAGGGTCTGGTCGGACGTGGTGGGCATGAGGTGCTCCAGGTGGCCGGGGGCGCGCGGGCGCAGGTCGGTCACCGGAGGTCTTCCCCACTCGACCCCGGATCAGTGATCTGATCAGCGGCCGAGCTGCATGCACCGGGTGGTGTTCCACCGTGATGACGGCACACGCACAGACGGGGGTACTCCCCTCAGGCGTTTCGACGATCCTACCGGGCGGGCCGGCATCCGACAACGACCCCCTACGACGCCCCCTGACGACGGCCCCCTGACGACGCCCCGACGAAGCCGCCAGGCGACCAGCCCGAGACGTCGCGGGCGCTAGGCCGTCACCCAGTCGCGCACCATCGAGCTGGGTTCGACGTCACGGACGCCGACCATCTCGAAGAACCCCTCGTCGCGGGCGATCTCGAAGCTGTGCTTGTCGCCGGTGCTCGTCGGTGTGGCGGCGGGCGCCGTGGACGTCGGTGGCGCCGTCGTGGTGGCGCCCTCCTTCGGCGGATCGGGAGGGCACTCGGGCGAGCCCGGGTCGAGCTTCACATCCACGTCGAAGCGCAGGTCGCGGTCGGGTTGCACGACGAGCGACGAGCCGATGTTGTTGGCGTTGCGGTCGCGCGTGGTGAGGTTCCAGTCGCTCGCGCCCCCGGTGCCCTGTGCCGGCGCACCCAGGAACCGCCATTCGAGGAACCGCAGGATCGACGTGTGGTCGTACTGCGTGTGGTCGACGAAGCCGGCCTGCGCGAACGGCGATGCGACGATCGTCGGCACGCGGAACCCGCCCTGCGCGAAGTTGTCGTCGTCGGGACCGGCATGGTCGTCGGCGAAGATCGGCGGCTTCACGTGATCGAAGAAGCCGCCCCACTCGTCGTAGGTCAACACGAACACGCCGTTGTCCCAGTTGGGCGACGCGGCGAACGCCTTGAACACGTCGCGCTGGAACTTCTCGCCATCGCGGATGTCACCGTGGGGGTGGTTGTCGGTGCGGTAGCCCGTCGTGAACGCCGGGTCCACGAACGACACGCTCGGCAGGTCGCCGTTCTTGCAGTCGGTGAAGAAGTCATCGATCTTGTGCTGCAGCGGCAGGGTCCGAGGGCCGAAGAGCGCGCCGACCGGGAGATCGGTGTAGTAGCACTTCGTCGACACCCCGGCCTTGGTGAGGCGGTCCAGGATGGTGTCCCAGGTGAAGCCGTCGGCGGTCTTCGGGAGGGCGTTGCTCTTGTTGCCCCCGGACTGCGCCGAGAGCAGGTACTCGCGGTTGGGATAGGTCGGCCCGAGCAGCGACGCGAACGACCGGTCGCAGATCGTGAACCGCTTGGCGAGCTGCGAGCTGAACGGCAGGTCGTCGGCGAGGTAGTAGCCCGTCGCGAACACGTCGTTGGTCGAGCCGGGCGCGAGGAACCCGCCGTCGCGCTGGGCGCGGCCCGACTTCCAGCCGTGCCCCGGATCCGGGTGGTCGCAGCCGCGGTAGGGGTTGCCGCCCTCGAGCAGGTCGAGCATGTGCGAGGTGGTGACGTCGCCGTTGGGACCGCGGAAGGTCTGGGTCAGGTTGCCGTCGATCGTGAAGTCGGCGCCGTACAGGCGACGACCGGCGTCGAGGTAGCCCTGGTCCTTGGCCATCCAGCCCATCCAGTGGTCGAAGGACCGGTTCTCCATCATGAGGATGACGACGTGCTTGACGGGGGACTGGGCCGCGGGGACGTCGAGCAGGGCCCCGCCCCGGGCGGCGGCAGCCGCGAGCGACCCGGAGGTGGTGCCCGCCGCGGTGCTGCCCGGGCCGCCGGCGCCGGTGGTGGGCGCGGCCCCCGAGCCCGAGCCCGAGGAGGTAGACGAGCACCCCAGAGCGAAGATCGTCGGCGCGGCGACGACGGCCGCGGCCCCCAGGCCGGCACGGTGCAGGAAGGTGCGTCGATCGACCTCGGCGCTCGTCAGGGCCCGGGCCTCGCTCCGGTCGTCGCCGTCGCGCGGTGGTCGTGGCGCACCTCTGGTCATTGCGTTCCCCCTGGGCTCTGCCCGCCGGTCGTGCCCCGGCAGTCTCGCGCGCGTCGCGCCTGGCTCAGGGTGCGCGCCAACGCACCTGTGCGCCCCCAGGTGGACGGGACTCGTCGACCGCGCTCCGCGGGCGCGTCGCGTGGCCGATGATCTCGGCGCCGCCCCATCGTCTGATCGGCATCGACATCTCGGAGGAGCCCCCCATGACCACCGCCACCACGCACACGCTCACCGCTCCCGGTGCCACGCTGACCTACGACGTGATCGAACCGGACCGCCCGAGCACCCGGCGGCCGCTGTTCGTCTTCGGCTCGCCGATGGGCGCCTCGGGGTTCGCGCAGCTCCTCGAGCAGATCACCGACCGGACCGTGATCACGTACGACCCGCGGGGCATGGAGCGCAGCACGCGCGAGCCCGGCGCCGCGATCACGGTCGAGGTGCACGCCGAGGACTACCACCGCGTGGTCGAGGCGGCGGGTCTGGGCCCGGTCGACGCCTTCGGCTCGAGCGGCGGCGGCATGTGCGGCCTGCACTGGGTCGTCGCACACCCCGACGACGTGCACACGTTCGTCGCCCATGAGCCACCGGTGCTCACGTTGCTGGAGGACCACGACGTCCTGGCCGCCGTGAACGCGGACATCGTGGCCACCTACGAGCGCGACGGGTTCGGCCCGGCCATGGCCAAGTTCATCCAGCTGGTCATGCACCAGGGTTCGCTGACCCCGGCGTACCTGGATCAGCCGGCGCCGTCGCCCGCGGCCTTCGGCCTGCCGACCGAGGACGACGGATCGCGCGACGACCTGCTGCTCAGCGGCAACCTGGCGATGCCGGCGTTCACGCCCGACGCCGACGCGCTGAAGGCGTCGCCGGTTCGGGTCGTGCCCGCGGTCGGTGTGGTCGAGGGCGGCATCGCGTGGCGCGGCGGTGCGGCGGTCGCCCGCCTCCTGGGCGTGGAGCCGGTGACCTTCCCCGGCGACCACGGCGGCTTCGCGTCCAGCCAGTGGTCGCCCGACAACGACCCCGGCGCCTTCGCGGCGAAGCTGCTCGCCGTCCTCGACCAGGACTGACCCGTTCGCCGGCGGGCCGAGAACCACGCGAAGTCCCGCTCGATGGTCGACAATGGTGACGGGCCCTCCCGGGGGAGCACCGCGCACGCGGCGGCCGGCGATCGGGCTCGGGACGCAGGGCATCGGGAGCACGGCGATGGATGGCAGCCAGGGAACCGGTTCTGGTGGCGCGACGCCCCCGTGGCACCGCACGCATCGCATCGGTCCCGACGGCGCGCCCGCGTGGCTCGCCGCCGATCCGGGCAGTGCGTCGGCCGCGCCGCTCGACCCGCACCTCGACGTGCAGGTCGTGGAGACGCTCGCGCACGGATGGACGCGGGTGCGCTGCGAGAACGGCTGGGAGACCTGGGTCGACGCGTCCTCTCTCGTGCCCGCGACCGACGCGCCGGCGGTCGACGAGACCCCGATCGACCTGGCGTGGCTCCAGATGGTGGCGCCTGTGCTGCGCGAACCGCCGCCGCCGGCGGGCTACCCCGCCGCCGTGTGGGCCGAGATCCCGACGGCGTACGTGCCGGACGACGCGCCGACGGCGCCATCGGTGCCGGCCCCGGCCGTCGTCGCGCCGCCGCGCGCCCCGGAAGCACCGGCGCCGGCCCCGAAGCGTTTCCCGCTCGGCCTGGTGATCGGGGTGCTCGGCGCCACGGCGGCCGGCGGCCTGCTGGCGCTCGGGTACTTCCGCTCGCGGCACTCGTACGACAGCAGAGGCGCGGCGGCCGTCACCGCGCTCACGGTGCTGCTGATGGTCGGGGTGTTCGCCTTGAGCCTGATCGGCATCCGCCGGCCCGGGCGCATCCGTCCTGCGTTCGACATCGGGCGGGCCGTGTTCTCGCTCGCGGGGGTGCTCCTGCTCGGTGCCGTCACCCACACCGCGCCCAGGACCGGCGTGCTCGTCGGCGCGATCGGCGTCGGTGTGGCGCTCGGTGGCATCGAGGGCATGGTGACGCGCATCGCCGTCGGCACCGACCAGAAGCGCTACGCCCGGCGGCCGTTGTTGCCGGTCGTCGTCAGCTTCGGTGCCCTCGCCCTCGGGGTCGCCGCCGCGCTGGGCGGCCGGGCCGGCAACGTCACGCTCGCTCAGATCATCGGCGGCGTCGGTGTGGGGATGACGTTGGGCGTGCCGTTCGGCCGACTGGGCAACCTGCGCACGGTGCGCACCGCCGCGGTCGGTGCCGCGGCCCTCGTCGTCGTGCTGGCGTCGATCGCGCTCGTGCCGCTCGCCGTCGCCGCGGATCTCGCCGCGGCCCAGGAACCCAAGCTCGACGTCGACGGTCGGTACGAGGGCTCGCTCACCGTCGATCCCAACGGCGCCGGCAAGAACTTCGAGGTGATCTCGTCGAAGGTCGACCTCCGGCTGGCGAACGAGGCGCTGTCCGGCACGATCGTGGACGTCACCGAGGACCACCTGAACGGGGAGCAGATCTGCTCGTACGAGCGGGCGACCCTGAAGGGCACCGAGCTGAAGCCGGTGGCCCGCACCAGCACCACCCTGTCGCTGCGTGGGGACGTGCCGCTCGAGTCGAGCTTCACGCGCGTCGAGGCCGACTCGATCTGCGACAAGCCCGTGTACGACCCGGGCACGAAGAGCCAGGCCGTCGAGCTCGAGGTGCATGCCGACGGAACGATCACCGGCACGGTCGGACGCAACCAGCTGACGGCAAAGCTCGTCGAGAAGGCGGCCGCCTCGGGGACGGCCGGCGGGGCCAGCGGTTCGGGAGGTGCGAGCGGGTCGGGGTCGAGCTCGTCGAGCTCGTCATCGAGTGGCAGGGGCACGTTCCCGATCGATCCCGACAGCCCGAAGCTCTCGAGCGACGAGGAGATCCCGAACGACGACGCAGCCGCGGCGGGCGGCGCGGTCATCGCCGCGCTCGCCGGCGCCGGCGTGATCAGCGCGGCCGAAGCCGCAGCGGCCACGGCGGCGATCGCCCGCGGCGAGGTACCGCAAGAGGTCGTCGACCAGCTCACCCGGGGCCGCGACGTGAGCCGAGTGGGCCGGCCGCTCGACGGCATCACGTTGCCCCCGACGCACGAGCAGCTCGTGGCGCAGGCGAAGGAGAAGATCGCCCAGACCACCGCGGCGAACCACCCCGTGTTCACCGCGGGCGAGTACGTCGCCTGGACGAAGGACCTCGAGCAGCGGTTCCCCGACGCGTCACCGGCCACGATCGCCGCCGCGATCCACGCCGGGCGCTACCTCGACGTCGGGGACATCAACGGCTTCTTCCCGCACACGAAGATCCGCCTGTTCGAGCAGGGGCCGGCGACCGCCGGGTGGGACGCGATCCAGCGCACGTTCGTGGCGAAGGACCAGTCGTGGGTGTTCGATCCGAGCAAGAAGACCCAGGATCCCATGTACATCAACAAGATCCCGTGGTACATGACCGATCGCAACGGTCGGGTCGTCGACGTGAACCACGCCATGGCCGGCCTGCGCAGCGACCTCAACCGCGGGCCCGAGTGGAGCGGGCAGATCGACGGCCCGATCACCGTCAACGTCGGCCGTGACTTCATGCGCTGGGCGAACACCGACGGCGGCGACACCTACCAGGTCATCACGAAGAACGGCCAGGGCAAGCTCTGGTACTACCCCGAGTACGCACCCCCGGATCAACGCCTGGGCAACGCGGCGGGGATCTGGCTGTCTGACTTCTACCGCAACCCGGCCAACGCGAACGTCAAGGTCTCGGATGCCTGGCAGGCGTACCTGAACCACTGAGACCCCGTCGATGCGGGGTCACGGGAGACCCGTCTGGAGCCGACCCGGCCGAACCTCAGAGGACGCGGAGGGCGTCGCCCGTGTCGCGCTCGCGGCGGGTGAGGGCGCGGAGCACGGCGAGGGAGCCTTTCGTGCGGCGGGCGACGTCGACGAGGAGGTCGGTGGCGACGTCGATCGACGCCGCGGGGATGGGGGACGGCACGGCGAGGCTCTCGGCGAGGTCGTCGCCGTGCACGCTCAGCTCGACGAGCCGGACGCGCAGGTACTCGTCGAGCAGCATCGGTCGACCGAACACATCGATTCGGCGCGTGGCGGGCTCGCCGCCGAGGCGGGCGCGCAGCCGCTCCGCGCACGCGGCGGTGTCCGCGCCGAGGGCGTCCCAGCCCATCGCGGCGGTCTCCTCGCTGCGGGCCCGCACGCCCTGGTTCAACGCCGACCGCGGATCGGTGACGCCGACCAACGCCGAGTAGTAGTCCACGGCCGTCACCGAGTCGGAGGCGGGCTCGGGGGCGTCGAGGAACCACTCCACCTGGAGCACCGACCGCGCCAGGTGCCCCGCCAGCACGCTCGTCGGCCAGTCGGCGAGCACGCTCTCGTGCTCCCACCGCGCGTCGAGATCGTCGAGGCGCAGCAGCCCGACGGCCGCGTCCGCCGCGTCGAGGTAGGCGGCGCGCACCGGGTGCATGGGCGGACCCTACTGCCGATCGCGGCCGCCCCCCGGGGAAACGAGCACGGCCCGCACCTGGTCGGTGCGGGCCGTGGAGGGCCTCGGAGGGCGGCTGTTCGGAGGGCGCCCGAGGAGCCGTGGGGCCGGGGCTACTGCGCCGCGTTCGCCAAGCCGTTGCCGGCTCGGGTCACGACCGACGAGGTGTGCATGTAGTTGGGATGGATGGCGCCGGTGTGCGACACGTTGCTGAAGATCTGCTTCTGCGCCGCCGGGATGCTCATCGACGTCGCCGAGGTCTCGGGCACGACGTCGTCCTGGTAGGAGCCGATGTTCGTCCACTCGGTGCCGTACTTGCCCTGCGGGTTCTTGTTGCCGTTGAGCCAGTTGATGTCGGTCGAACCGGGCTTCAGGGAGGCGCACTGGCCCCAGAGGCAGAGGTTCGAGTACCACGCGGCCCCGGTGTGGGGCGTGCCCAGGGTGACGACGTCCTCGACGTCGATCGGGGCGGAGAACCCGGACTCGCCCTTCTGGGCGCCGTAGACCGCGCTGCGGGCGATGAGCCCGCCCATGGAGTAGCCGACGACGTCGACGGCGATGCCCTGGGAGGTGTACGTGTTGTACACGTACTTGGAGAACGCCTTGCCGATCGACTTCCACGAGTCGCGGTCGCCGTAGCTGGCGTAGTTGTGCAGGTTGACGTTGCAGTTCGAGTCGTTCGAGTAGTACCCGACCTTGACCATCGAGCCCGTGAAGCCCTGGCCCCGCAGCCAGGAGATCATCTGGTCGAAGTCGCCCCCGCAGTTCGTGTTGGTGGACGTCGGGTTGTAGCCGTGCACGAACAGCACGGTCTTCGACTTGTTGTTCGTCCGTGCGTCGGCCGGCCTCGCCGTGACGAAGCCGGCGAGCAGCAGCGCCGCGACGAAGAGCAGCGCAACGGCGGCCTTCGACGTGCGCAGGTGCGCGATGAAGTCACGGCCCGAGTGGGCAGCGCCCATGGTGGATCCCCCTGGAAGTGTCGGTGCAGATGGTCGTGGTGCGCGGCGGTGCCGGACCGCATCGCCGCCGTCGCAGGCCCGGCCCCCAGCCGCGCCTGTGACGAAGGTCATGTTCGCAGCAGGCGACGGGCATGTCGATGGGCGGCGCGAGCGGATTCCCGCGGCGGCGTTGTGCATGGGCACAACGGCCCATTCCGGCGTGGGTGCAGCGGTGTCGGCCCGCGGATGCGCTTGACTGCAACCTGACTGCACCTGACCGCAGTTGGGGTGGTCCGGGGGAGGACCGCGACTCCGGGGGAGGCCGCGCACCGATGTGCCCATCGAAGTACGAGGACGACACGTTCATCTCCGACCCGTTCGTCGAGCGGGTCGCGCGCTCGCTGCTCGACGACATCGACGTGCTCACCGACGAGATGGTGCGCCGCATCGTCGTCGGTGACCGCTTCTACGAGCAGGCTGCGGCGGCGCTGCCCGAGAAGATCCGTGACGACATCGAGCAGAACCTGCGCCAGGTGCTGCGCGGCCTCGCCGGTCTCGAACCCCTCGACTTCGGCATGACGCGCGACCTGGCCCGGGATCGGGCCGAGCTCGGGGTGCCCGTCGCCGAGCTCCTGCACGCCTACCGCGTCTGCGCGCAGGTGATCTGGGATCACCACCTCGCCGCTGCGCACCGCCTGGGCATCGACGAGTTCGATCTCGACCAGATCCTCGACGGGGCCTCGCAGCTCTGGACGCTGACCAACACCTACTGCAGCGTGGTGAGCCAGGCCTACGACGACACGGCCAGCGACCGGGCCCGCCGCTCCGAGCGCGAGCGCATGCTGGTGCTCGACGCCCTCTTCGAGGGGCGCGTCCACGACCTGCCGGGCCGCAGCGAGACGGCGCGCCTGCTCGACGTGCCCGAGCGCGAGCCGTTCGTCGTCATCGTGGCGGAGGCCCGCATGCCGGGTGAGGAGAGCCTGGCCCGCGTCGACCAGGCGCTGCGCCGGCTGGGCCTGCGCTCGTCGTGGCGGCTCAAGACGCAGCGTCACATGGGGGTGGTGGTGATCGGGTCCGCGGCCGGCGCGCTCGAGCGCGTGCGCGCGGTCGTGGCCGAGCGGGCCACCGGTCGGGTGGGCATCAGCCCGGTGTACGACGACCTGCTCGACACGTCGCGCCACGTCGGCCTCGCCGATCTGGCCATGGGGTGCGTGCCCCCGGGAGACAAGGGCGTCGCTCTCTTCGACGACCACCCGGTCGGGGCGCTCGTGGTCCGGTCGCCCGAGCTGAGCGAGCGCAGCGCCCGCACCCTGCTCCGGCCCCTGCTCACGCTCGCCGACGACGAGCGCGACGGGCTGCTCGGGAGGCT
>CAYUOL010000004.1:0-50945 GCA_964446345.1 uncultured Iamiaceae bacterium
GCGAGTGGCACTTATGAGAGGGTTCAGAATTATTCACCATACCGAAAAGGTAGGGGGCCGCAGAAAGGAAAGGACTTCTCCAAAGTGACCGTCACGGTCCATACTCATTGACTACTGACTACCCCTGAGCGCGAAACATCTGCAGAATCTATAGAAGAAGTCACCGTAGCAGAACACTCCGATGACAAGCACGTGATGCAAGATTGTCAGTTACCGAGAAGGGAAACTTATGAGGACGAGATGATAACAAGAACACTGCCCGACGAGCTCATGGATGAAATTCGCACGCAAGAGGGAGCGTACCTGGTGACGGTTGGCGTCCATGACGTTCCGTTCACGAAATGTGACTGGACCACTGCGAAAGTGCTCGTGGTCCTGTCCTTCTCACTCTCAAAAAAGGGCCGGGAGATCGTATCGAATGTTGGCTCAGATGTCTGGATCAAGATAAAGTCTGTGATAGAACATCTTCACCAGTCGGCAGGCTCTTACGACAGGCTGGATGTACAATTTACTCTGCAAGTGAACACTACGGCCTCGGTCAGCGTCGATGTGAACATACATAAAGTTTTGCAACTCTGCCAACGCAAGTGTCACAACAGCTCACCTACCTCACAGAGGAAATCTTATCAGGCCGCCTGCAAGGTTCTTCGGTAACCCTTCTGCTTTGAAAGAATGGCATTGAGAAAGAAAGCTTTTCTGCGCCCTTCACGGTTCTGCCGTCCCCATGCCACTTAAAATGTCCGAAGAACCCGCGGAGACGTGATCGTCGCCTCTTTCCTTTTCAGCTTGTCCTGAGGACATAAACTGGCTTTCTCAGACCTAAAACTAGGGATCCATTACAAGACAAAGACTTACAATAGCCGACCGGGTATTGCACCGCACCAAAATGTGAAACGAGAAAACCAGCGTTTGACCAAGCATACGAAATCAACGGTACTCAGTTAGAGCAAGTTCCGAGGGTTCTTCTGCGTGACACTCCCAGAAGCTCCAAGAATAGTCCATGGAGATCACTTGATACTCGGTTCGTTTGATGAACCCCGCGTATTCCTCGAGCATCAATTCCTCTACTGGGCACGAATAGGCAACGAGGACACGATGTCCGCTGGCCGCTTGGAAGCGACGCAGATTCTCAGCGACGTGCTTGAATACTGGCCCCAGAAATGGCCGGTACATGTAAATGAGAAGGTTCGTGTTCGGAAACACGAAATCCGCCGCATTGACACAACATACCCGAATATTTCTACAGAGCAGCTGCTGCGTTCCATCGGACGAATACCGCTCCACGTTGATTTCCGCCACATCACAATGCAATGGAGACAGCTCCACCCCGATAACTTCTTTAAAAGGGAGTTGAGCCGCCACAATCAGGGTGCGACCTTTCCCACAGCCCAGGTCCACAAACGAATAGGCATTGAGATCGAGCCCCTTCGTCGTGTTGTTCAAAATATGCCGAATGACAACCTCTCTCGTTGGGACATAGCCTACCGCCAGACTCCTGGCCGTCTCATCTGCGATACCGGCATCGGATGACTCCGTGACACCGGACGTCACGACCCCATATTTTTTATCGAAGTCATCGTGAGGTTTTTGGCTCAAGAGATACAGAATAATCTCCTTGAGCGTCTCCCAGAATCCGAAGACTCGATACGTATTCATCACGATCTTGAACTTGCCCCCGGTGTCAGGGTTGTACTGCATATGACTCCTCCTGTGCGCGACCGCCTCGTAGCATAGACAGAATTTCACTGATGCGCTGATGAACCTGAATGCTCCGCACCACATCCGCATGCTCGCCGTGAACCGTTTCACTCACCGCGATTCCCCTTGTACACACACTCCAATCAACCGGAGCTTTCCCGTGCTTCCGAAGAGTCGCACTGGTCCACCAGGCATGAATCGGCGCCTGAAGGGGATTCTGTACGGCCGCGCGTAGCATTCCGGCCGACTCGCGATCCAGAGCATAGGCGACTTTTAGAGCGGCGATGGACGCCTCCGATTCCTCGCGGGACAGCAGCTTTCGGTCCTGAGCCCATCGAATCCCATATTCCACCCGATCCTCATCGCCCAACCGTTTCAGAGCATCGCTGAGAGCCTGCCGCTCGACCTCTGGCACAGCCAGGAAGGCCTCTCTACGGTCTCCCTGGATATAGTGGAGCAGTTCTTCCTCGACCGAATCCGTAGAATCCGACATGGTTTGAAATTGCGTGTCCAGAATGCCGAGGAAATTGACCGATTGTCCTTGTCGTTCCAGCTGTTGCGCAACAGCCAAAGCGATGGCTCCCCCATTAGACCATCCGAGCAAGAGATACGGCCCGTCTTTCTGCCTATCTCGAATGATCACGGTATAGCGTGCGGCAATCAGATCCATCGACAGACGATTCCAGGGTTCTGAGAAGATCCAGCCCAACGGTAATCCATACACCGGCTGCTCCTGGCCCAGCGAATAGGCAACCGATTGATACGCCGCGACGTGCGTCCCAGTCGGATCAAAACAGAAGAGTGGCGCCTGTCTACGTCCGGCTTGAAGCACCACGAGCGAAGAAGACTCCGTTTCGCCTTGACTCACTATCCGTTTTGCCAGGCTTTCGACCGTCGGAGCCTGGAAGAGATCGAGCAGCGCAATCGGCTTTCCGATCATCCGTTGGATCCGTGAAATCAATTGCGCCGCCAACAGCGAATGCCCCCCCAGATCAAAAAAGTTGTCGTGCACTCCCACCTGTGGCAGGCCGAGCACCTCAGCCCACTCGCGCGCAAGCGTCGCTTCGATCCCCGTGCAGGGCGCCACGAACATCCGGTGCGGATCCCGTCCGGTCGGTTCAGGCAATGCACGGCGATCAAGCTTCCCATTGGCATTGCGGGGCAACGACTCCAAGACCACGACCTGGGGCACCATATAGTCAGGCAAACGCTCTCCCAGGAAGCCGCGCAGAGCGTCACCTGAAGCACAGCCTGACACATAGGCAACAAGCCGCTTATTGCCCCTGTCGTCTTCTTTGGCTACGACCACGGCCTCGTGTACCTCCGGATGCTCGAGCAGCTGTGACTCAATCTCTCCTAGCTCAATCCTGAAACCGCGAACCTTGACCTGATGATCCATGCGACCGAGAAACTGAATGTCTCCATTCGGTAAGTACTTGGCCATATCACCTGTCCGATACAGCCGAGCACCTGGTTCGCAGACGAACGGATGGGGAATGAAGACCTCTGCCGTCTTGGCCGGATCGCACAGATACCCTCTTCCGACACCGACTCCGGCCACGCACAATTCCCCCACGACTCCGATCGGCAGAGGCGTCAAGGACGAAGAGAGCACGTAGAGTTCAATATTGGGCACCGGCCTGCCTACCGGCATGGAGGTCACATGTTCCTCCGGGATCTGCGTGACAGGATGCAACGCCACATCGTCCGCACATTCCGCTGGCCCATAGGCGTTAATCAAGGGAACTGATGGGTACCGAGCAAGCCAATGCCGGCAGAGTGATGCAGGCAGCGCTTCTCCGGTCGGTAATACCATCCGCAGCCGTGCGAGCGCCGGTTCGCTCTCGCCGCTGTTGGCTGCCATATCGAGCATGCCCTGTAGCATCGCCGGCACTGTCTCGAGGATCGTGACGCCCGCCGCCTCCACATAATGGAGCAGCCGTCCCGGGTCATGCGCGATGTCGTCCGGAACGATGCAGACCCGCCCACCGCACAATAGCGGAGCCAGAAACTGCCAGACGGAAATATCGAAACACTGGGATGCAGTTTGGGCGATCACATCTTCGGCGGTGAGGTGAAGCGTGCTTACTTTCCCCCAGAGATGATTGAGCATCCCACGATGTTCGACGATCGCGCCCTTGGGGGCCCCGGTGGAGCCGGATGTATAAATCACATAGGCGGCGCCCCTTGGATGAACAGAGGTGAAAGGATTTATGTCGTCGTTCACCGATGACTGAATTTCTTCCATCGTAAGGAGAGTCGGCGGCTCATGCTCCGACAGACCTTCCCTCAGCGGCATCACGCGTTGCCGATAGGTCTCCGTGGTCAACAGCACACGCGGTCGGCTTTCAGTGAGCATATGTGCCAGTCGTTGATCCGGATGCCCTGTATCGAGCGGGAGATAGATACCGCCTGTCTTGACAATCCCCAGAAGCATCGCGAGGAAGTCGAGGTCTCGGTCACCCAGAATCGCCACGACTATTTCCGGCCCCACGCCTTTGAGCCTCAACGCGTGGGCGACCCGGTTCGCACGACGATTCAACTCCTGATAGGTCACCCGGCGATTCATGCAGACAGCTGCCACGCTATCCGGCGTCGCCGATACCTGCGCTTCGAACAACTGGGACAATGATCGGTCCGGAACCGACAAGCGGGATCCGTTGTTCCAATCCTTCAACACAAGCTGCTCTTCTCTGTCGGTCAACAGGCGCAACTCGTCGATCGTGGCACCCGGTCGCGCTGTCATATCGCGGAGGATCAGCTCGTAGTGGTGAAGCATACGGCTCATGCTGTCGGCGAAAAACAAATCCGTGTTGTATTCCATCGAAGCCGTGAGCCCGCCCTCGGTTTCACACAACGTCAGCGTCAAATCGAACTTTGCCGTCAGCGGTTCAACCTCCACGGTCGTGATGTGGAGTCCCGGCACGGCCAATTCGGATACGGGCGCGTGTTGCAGCTCGAACATCACCTGAAAGATCGGTGAGTAGCTGACGTCTCGCACCGGTTGCAGAACCTCAACCAGCTTTTCAAACGGCACATCCTGATAGGTATAGGCGCCGAGACACACCTGCCGCACGAGCGCCAGGAGCTCATGGACCGTCTGGGTCCCAGACAAGTCTGCCCTCAACGCCAGCGTATTCACAAAGAAGCCGACGAGTCCTTCGATTTCACTGCGGGTGCGGTTGGCAATAGGAGAGCCGACGATCAGGTCCGGCCGCCCCGTATACCTGAACAGCAACGCATAGAAGCCGGCCAGCAGCGTCATGAACAACGTGACGCCCTCCCGCCGGCTGAACTCCGTGATCGCTGAGCAGAGTTCGGACGACAGGGTGATGGTCAGGGACGCACCATGCGAAGTCTGAACAGGCGGCCGCGGGCGGTCCATTGGAAGGGCCAACGGCTCAAGCGCACCAACCAGGCGCTCCTTCCAATAGTCGACCTGTCGTTCCAAGTGTGTACCCGACAGCCATTGTCGCTGCCAGACCGAGAAGTCCGCGTATTGAATCGGCAGTTCCGGGAGAGACGCCGGCTTGCCTTGGACCTGAGCCACGTAGAGTTCGGTGATTTCTCGAACCAGAAGATGAGAGGACCACGCATCGGACACGATGTGGTGCATCGTCAGTAACAGAACATGTTCCTGCACTCCAAGCCTCAGCAGCGTGACACGCAGCATCGGCCCGTAGGCCAGTTCGAACGGACGTTGCGCTTCGGCCGTCGCGAGCCGCAACAGAGCCGCATTCCGTTCCGGAACCCTTACCTGTTCGAGTGAGACGATGGGGATGGTCATCGCCGACGGCGGCATCACGACTTGTACCGCTTGCCCCTCCATCTGGGAAAAGATCGTTCGCAGAGCCTCATGCCGCCGGAGGACCTCGGTTATGCTCCCTTCGAGAGCCTGAACGTCAAGTGTCCCCGATAATCGCAGCGCGATCGGAAGATTATAGGCGGCTCCGTCAGGGTCCAGTTGCGTCAGGACACACAGACGCTGCTGAGCAAAGGAGAGCGGGATCGGCCGATCACGGTTCACTCGCACCATCGGCGGCGCAACCGGATCTCCGGTCTGAAGACGTCTCGACTCTATGGCTCCCGCGAGTTGGGCCACCGTCGTTGCTTCGAAGAGCGTTCGCAACGGCAGTTCCACACAAAAGACGGAGCGCACACGTGCCATCACCTGTGTCGCCAGCAGCGAATGACCACCCAGATCGAAGAAATTGTCGTGAACACTGATGTGGTCCCGTTTCAAAATCGTCGACCAGATGCCCGAGAGCATTTCCTCCATCGGATTACGGGGCGCGACATACCGGCGGCGCGATGCCAGATACGCCTCGGGGTCCGGCAGAAGCGTCCGATCAACCTTTCCGTTCTGATTCAGTGGCAGTCCGGCGAGGCAAACCATCGTTGTAGGAATCATATAGACCGGAAGACGCTCTTTGAGAAACTCCCGCCATCCCACTGGTTCTCCGTCGGAATCACGAGGCACAATGTATGCGACCAGATACTTCTCTCCGGCTTGGTTCTCACGCACCGTCACGACTGCTTGTTCGATCCCGGGGTGCTCGGTCAGTCGCGCCTCGATCTCGCCCAATTCCACCCGATACCCTCGGACCTTGATCTGAAAATCGGTTCGTCCGAGAAACTCAACCGTCCCATCCGGTAGGATGCGTGCCAGATCACCGGTTCTGTAAAGGCGGCTTCCTGCGTCAGCCCCTAGAGGGTGTGGTACGAATCGCTGAGCAGTAAGATCTGGCCGCCCAAAGTATCCCCGAGCCAGCCCTGCACCACCCAGATAGAGTTCGCCCGGCACACCCATCGGCACCAGATCCAGTCGTTCGTCCAAAACGTAGCTTTCCGCATTGTCGATCGGCCGACCGATCGGCACAGTAGCTGGGAATCGCTCATCCTCATTCTCAGTTTCGACTGGAAAGGTCAGGCAACCGATCGTGGCCTCCGTCGGGCCGTAATGATTGAGTAGTCGGCAATGACCGTCCCCCGTCACTTGGTCGGCCAACGCATGGGGCAACACATCCCCGCCCATGACGAGCAACCGCCGAGGCAACACTGCGGCAGGTTCCGATGCAGCAAGCAGCGCCTGGAGATGGGCCGGCACAATTTTCAGCACATCGATCGGATGCCGAGCACAATAGTCCGTGAACTTCCGACCGTCCGTGGCTGTATCATATCCGACCACGTGCAGACAGCCGCCGGACGCGAGCGACGCAAAGATCACGGTATTGCCGAGGTCGGCTCCGAGTGTTGACACTGTGGCAAAGCTCAGACCTGGTTCCGCTTCCACCGCGTGCCGGACAAAGTTGGAATAGTTGAGCACTCCGAGATGGGTCACGGCCACGCCTTTCGGCACACCGGTGGATCCCGACGTATACATCACATAGGCTAACTCCATCGGGTGTATGGATCGGTCCAGATTCCCGGACGACTCATCTGCGAAGGACCAGTCGTGGAAGTCTAGCAAACGAGTCGCGGTACCGGTGGGAGGCACCTGCGGCAGCCACTTCTCCTGCGTCAGAACCACGCTGATTTTTGACTGTGCAATCTCAAAGACCAGTCGTGCCTGAGCGTTCTCTGGATCAAGCGGCACATAGGCAGCGCCGGCTTTCAGCACGCCCAGCAATCCTATCACCATCTCCACCGAACGCTCCACGCACAGTCCTACCAGAGCGCCTCGTCCGATTTGCATGCGAGTAAGCCCATGCGCGACCTGATTGGCTCTAGCGTTGAGTTCAGCATACGTCAGGCGGCAATCAGCACAGATAATGGCGACCGCATCCGGCCGCATATCGGCTTGTCGTTCGAACAGAGCCACGAGAGATTGCCCGGCCGGAAGCGGCTGCTCGGGACCGTGGCCTGTTTGCAACAAGTGACGTCGTTGCGATTCGCTAAGCAGGGGCAGCAGCCCGACATGGGTTTCCGGCTTCGACACCGCGACGGAGAGCAGAGTCGTCAACGCTTCGCGCAAGATCGGAAGAGCTGCCCCGTGAATTCTTCCCAAATCCGTCTGCAGGCTCAACTGCATCGCCGCGCCCTGCTTCACACAGGTCAGTGCCAATTTGATCGGCTCAAGCCAGATAGCCGAAGACTTGAGCGAAAACGTGACGCCTCCGGTGGACGTAAGCGGGACCATCGAGCGGTACTCAAATCCCACCAATTCCGTCGAGGCAAGACCGGTTTGCTCCGGCTTATCGTCCCACAGGAAGTACTCTTGCCACTCACGGAGGCGCGCCTGTTCGGCTGCCACCGATGCAGTCAAGTCCTGAAACGTGGCCTCCGGATCGACTTGGCATCGCAGGGGAATCCATTTCGCGAAGAGCCCCATACCGGAGGCCAGCTCTTCGTACGTTCTGCCGTCGCTGTGCACAGCCAGCTGATATTCCCGACGCCCACCGAGGCGGCTCAGTACCACTTGCCAGGCAGCCAGCAGGAATGCCTCAAGCGAGATGTTCAGCCGTTCTGACAACGCCGTTAATGCTACGACCAGCTGGGGGCAAAGATCCCAGACAAGCACCTCCTTCGACCACGCGGAAGTCTCCGCCCCTACGCGCTCAAAGGGCACGGTAATGGTACCCACATCGATCACGCGGTCCTGCCAGAACTGGCGGCTCTTGGCGGCATCGTCCCCTGCCAGCAGCTCATTCTGCCATTCCGCAAATTGCGCGTATTGAACCGGTTCCTCGCCAGACTCGGGGCGTGCAACGAATCCGTACTCTGCGGCAACTTCCATCGCCAAGTTTTGGAGCGTCCGGGCATCCGCGCATAGCGCCGGCAGGCTCAGCACGAGCCAATGCTGACGATCGGATAACCGGCACAACGTGCAGCGGATCAGCGGACCTTGCTCCCAATCGATCGCTTGCCGGCGGTGCCTCTCCAACACTTCTTCCAGCCCTGCAGCGACATCAGACTCTCGCAGCTCAATGACCACCCACTCTGGTCTGCACTCATCGACGATTACCTGTAATGGCACCTTGACGCCCGGTTCTCGGCAAAACAGCGTCCGCAACGCCTCATGCTTCGCAACCACCGCGTCCACAGCCCGTTCGAGACGAACGATGTCGAGCATGCCATCGATCAGCAACACTGCCTGCACATGGGCCGTTCCCAATGTTTGTTGCAGCGCCCACAAGCGCCTTTGTTGCGGAGAAAGTCGAAACCCTTGTATATCAATACTCGCTTGCATGGCGTCCCTACACGCTTACCGCGTGCACCTCCTGCTGATCAATCATCTCTCCCATCGCCACGACGATCTTCCTGGGGCCGACGAACGGTAACCGTGCGTGGGCAACCAACATATTGTCCAGCATGAGCAGGTCCCCATTTTGCCAAGGAAAGCGTACAGACATCTCCTCATAGAGCGCTCCGATTTCCGCTGCCGTGTCGTCATCGATAGGTGAACCGTCACCGAAGTAGACGTTGCGCGGGACCCGTTCGATGCCCAGCACATCGACTAGTGAATTCCGAACCGCCGGCTCCAAATACGAGATATGGTGCAATTGAATCTGGTTGAAGAACACCCAGTCGCCGGTTTTCGGGTGTTTGACGAGTGCAGGGCAGACCTGTCTGGTCCGCAGTCCCCCATCGGATGTCCAATCCCATTCGACACCGTGCTGCCTACAGGTCTGTTCCACGACGGCCCTGTCCTCGGTATGAAAAAAATCCTGCCAGCTCACATCGAACCCCGGCGTAAAATTCCTCACGTACATCAGCGCACGCCCCTGAAACTTCTCGCGCAACTCCGGGCGTAATCGTTCACACATTTTCCGGCAGTCCACGATGGGCGTCTCCCCGCCCGCTTGCGCCGCCTGTACGCAGAAAAACGATTGTTTCAACGGCCAGCGTTGTAGATGTGAGCTTTCGTTATGGAAGAGAATGGCCCTGTCGGCCGGATAGGGTGTGGATCCGTACAGGTGACGCCCGGCTTTTTCGCGCGGCAGATCCCCATAGTCACCGAACAGCGAGGGACAGAGTGCCCGAGCGACTTGCTCGAAATCCTCAGCTCCTTTGAGCGGGAACCCGCGGAACAAGATGGCTCCATGCATGAACAATTCCTGTTCGACCTTCGCCCGGTTGGTTTCCCCCCACGCAGCCAGATCCACGTCCTCAACCGAAGGCCGCAAGACGAGCGGCAGAGGCTGATCCATGGCAAGATACCCCCGTTCAACCAGTGGCCGCTGCGCAAGAGGCACCGCCTTCGGCTGAATGCTCTTGAACCGCTTGAACTTGCTTTCTGCTCGTTGTTTGGAATCGATCATGGCGGACTCCTTTTCCGTATGAGACAGGATCTCGATCGCGGACAGTCTGGTCTCCGGACGTGCAACGATGTTCTCAAGCAGCGTCACGAACCGCTCCGACAGGCCGGCGATCGTGGATGCATCGAAGAGATCCGTGCTGTATCTCCACAAACCGGTCAGGCCATCTTCCGCTTCTTCCATGAACAGTCCGAGGTCGAACCGTGCGACCTCGCTCTCGAACTCGAGCGCGGCAACATCCAGCCCCGGCAGCTCCATGGAGGGCGCCGGCACGTTTTGCAGCACGAGGAGTGTTTGAACCAGCGGATTTCCCCCTAGATCTCGCTTGAGTTTCAAGGCCTCCACAATCTTCTCGAACGGTAGGTCTTGATGCGCATAGGCCTCCAGGGCCGTCCGCCGTACCTGTCCCAGGAGCTCGAGGAAGGTGGGGTTTCCGGAAAGATCGCTGCGAAGGGGCAGTAGATTGACGAAAAATCCTATGAGGTTTTCGGTTTCTTCACGATTGCGGTTGGCGACGTCGGTGCCGATCAGAATATCCATCTGCCCCGTCGTACGGAACAGCAGAACGTTGAACGCAGCCAGAAGGCTCATGAACAAGGTCACGCCCTCTTTCCGGCTCAGCGCACGCAGCCTGTCCGCACACTCTGTAGACACAGTGAAGAGGTGGTGGGCACCTCGAAACGTTTGTACGGCGGGGCGCGGTCGGTCCGTCGGCAGTCTCAACACCGGCGGGTTGACACCCAACCGTTGTTTCCAATAGGTCACATGTGCATGCAATACCGGTCCTTGCAGCCATCGTCGCTGCCAGTGGGCGAAATCCGCATACTGTACTGGCAGCGGCGGCAGTGCATCAGCGATGTCAGCCGCCTGCCTAACCTTTGCCTGATAGAAGACCGCAACCTCGTTGGCCAACAGGCTCATTGACCAGGCGTCCGCGGCAATATGGTGGAGCGTGACGAGCAAGACGTGTTCTTCCTCGCTAAGACGCAGCAGCCGGGCGCGAATAGGCCGGTCCTGATCCAATCGAAACGGCCGCCGGACTTCCACCGAGGCGGCTTCCCGTAGGGCTTCATCCCGCTGGTCGTCAGACAGTCCGCACAGATTATCAATAGGCAAGACGAGCTCATCCACTGAGCCAATGGCTTGCACAGGTTCGCCGTCGATCTCGTGGAACGTCGTCCTCAGAGCTTCGTGTCTGGTGATCACTTGCTTGACACTTTGGGACAGGGCATCGACATCGAGCATACCGGACAGCTTCAGAGCGAACGATAAGTTGTATGACCAGCCGTCCGACTCCAACTTGGAAAGGAACCACAATCGTTGCTGGGCGAACGACAATGGAAGCGGCCCACCCCGGTCGACAGGTACAAGCGATGCGGGTGAGACCTTGTCTCCACCGAGGTACGCTTGCTCAATGGCGTCGCTCAGCGCCTCGACCGTCGGCGCCTCAAAGAGGCTTCGAAGCGGCAACTCGATCTGGAACGAAGAGCGGATTCTAGACACAACCTGCGTCGCCAGCAGCGAATGGCCGCCGAGATGGAAAAAATTATCCCGAATCCCGACCTGCTTGAGGTTCAGCACATCGGCCCATATACCAGCGAGAATTTCCTCTGTCGGTGACCCTGGAGTCGACGGTCGATCGCTCGACTGACTGTACTCCGGATTCGGAAGAGCCTTGCGATCCACCTTGCCATTGAGGGTCAACGGAAACTCCTTCAGGATCACGACGGCCGATGGAACCATATAGGCAGGCAGTTGGGTCTGCAGGACTCTTTTCAGATCTTCCGGCGATAGATGCGCTCCTGTTTCAGGCACCACATACGCAACGATTCGCTTGTCCTCCTGTTCGTCGCACACGACCACGATGCTGCGGGCAATCTGAGGATGCCGATCCAAGCAGGATTCGATCTCGCCTAATTCGATTCGATAGCCACGCACTTTGACCTGGTGGTCAACCCGTCCCAGAAATTCCAATGTCCCGTCCGGCCGGTACCTGGCTTGATCGCCGGTTCGATAGAGCCGCTGTCCCGGATACGTCCCGAACGGATCGGGAATGAAGCGCTCCGCGGTCAGATCGGGCCTCTGCCAATAGCCTCGCGCCAATCCATCGCCGCCGATATGCAACTCTCCCGGAACTCCAATCGGGACAGGATTGAAGTCTGAATCGAGCAGATAAATTTGCGTGTTCGCGATCGGTCGCCCGAGCGGCACGGTATCATCCGCCTGAGTCACGCGCGTCATCATCGACCACACGGTCGTTTCGGTCGGACCATAGAGATTCCATGTTTCAAGTCGTTGGGTGAGAAACGCTCGCGCCAGCTCAAGAGGGAACGCCTCGCCGCCGCACAATACGCGCACCGGCGGGGCCGGCGCCGCATCGAGCAACAATCGCCACCCTGACGGCGTCGCCTGCATGACCGTCGCGCCGTTTCGTTCCAGCTCCTGCGCCAACCGTGCTCCGTCCGTCACCACGTCGCGATTCATCACGATCGTCCGGCCGCCCACCATCATCGGAAGAAACAATTCCAAGAGGGCAATGTCGAAGGAGATGGATGTGGTGGCCGCCATGACATCCCGGGCGGAGAGTTGCAGCGCCTCCTGCATGGCCAGGAGAAAATTCACGGCACCGGCATGTCGAACCATCACCCCCTTTGGTCGACCGGTTGATCCCGAGGTGTAGATGATATAGGCCAGCTGTTCGATACTGCAGAGAACGCGTGGTTTCTCCGGAGATTCACGGCCTATTCGCTCCCAGTCGAGCAGATCGATAGTGCGCCATTCCGCCTTGCCATCCGCCACCACCAGCGGCCCTTGCGTCAGCACCACGTTCACCCGAGAGTCGTTGAGCATGTAGGCCAACCGCTCGGTCGGATAGGTGGGATCCAGCGGGACATACGTGCCTCCGGCTTTGAGGACTCCCAGGATCGAGACCAGGAGATTCGTGGATCGTTCCAGACAGATTCCAACCCGTACGTCGTGACCAACTCCCTGCTTCCTCAGACAGTGCGCCAGCTGATTCGCTGTGGTATCAAGCTCCCGATAGGTAAGCCCCACACCTTCGCCCGACAGGGCAATACTCTCAGGAGTCCGGCAGGCCTGGGCCTCGAACAACTCGTTCAGGCACCGATCGGTTGGAAACGATCGTCGGCTGTCGTTCCAATCCACCAACAGATGTTGCCGCTCCTGCTCGGATAAGACAGACAATTCGGCCAACCGAGTGTCCGGCATTGTGATCATGCCGTCCATCAGCGCAGTCCAATGACGGACGATCTGTTCCACCATCTCATCGCTTACACGGCGACGATCGTAAGAAAAGATCACCGTAAGCCGTTCATCCGGCACCACGGTAATGGTCAGTGGGTAGTTGGTCCATCCTTCCACGTCGATGGCTTCGATACCACACGCGTGACCATACTCTTGGACCGCCCTGTCTAGCAGATAGTTTTGAAAGACGAGCACACTGTCGAACAGGGACGTACCTCGTGGGATATCACTCCATCCTTGGATCTGTACTAATGGGGTGGCCTCGTGGTGCCGCAGTTCGACATTCACCGCTTGAAGTGTTCGAAGCCACTCCCCAACACGATCGGTCGGCGTCATCCGTACACGCAACGGAAGGGTATTGATGAACACACCGAGGGCTTCGTTGCCTTCCGTCAACTCTGCCGGTCGACCTGAGACCGTGACCCCAAAGACAACATCGCCGCTATCGCCGTATCGAGCAAGCAGCAACGCCCAGGTGCCTTGGATCACCGTATTCAACGTCACGCGTTGCGATCGGGCCAACTGCTCCAGTGCCCGTAGGGTTTCAGTGGAGAAATCCAACCGTCGTTCGTCGTAGAGTTCGCGATCGCTCTTATAGTGCGTCACCCGTTCCGGTAGTCGGGTCGGTTCATCGACGCCGCGCAGATACTCGCGCCAAAACTTCTCAGCTGCTGAAACGTCCTGCTGTAAGAGCCAGCGGATGTATCCCCGATAGGAAGAAGCGGGCTTCGAGGCTGACATCTGACCATGTCGAAGGCTCTCATATGTTGTCATGACCTCTTGTATCAACAAGGCCTGACACGAACCGTCCAGAATGGCATGGTGCAGACTCCAGACAGTCCACCACGAATGCTCTGTCCGCTGGATCAACGCAAGTCGCATCAGCGGCGGTCGATCAAGGGTGAACCCGCGAAGCCGGTCGGCGGATAGATATGCGCGCAAGCTCTCTTGCCGGACGTCGTCATTGGCCATATTCCGCCAATCAAGGTGCTCGACCGGCACCTGCGCCTGACGAAAAACCGCTTGCAGCGGTTCGGGAGCCACATCCCATAGAAATCCCGTTCGAAGTACGGCGTGCCGATCAACTGCATGTTGCCACGCTCTGGCGAATGCCTCCGGATCGAGACCTTGGGTAAAGGCATAGACCACCTGATTGTGGTAACTCCCATCTTCTCGGCCGGAAAGGCTGTGAAAGAGCATGCCCTGTTGTATCGGAGACGCCGGATAGAGGTCTTCGAGTTCTCCTCCCCTCATAGCGATCACGTTCTGTACTTGTTCGGGGTCGATCCCCGCCAGAACGAACGGCTCGGCCTCTTCTTCCTTAGACGTGGGTGCACTCGGAACGGGCTCTGCTTCTCCAAGCGCATCCACAATCGCCGCCACCGTATGATGTTGGAAGACCAGCTTCGGACTCACTTTAACACCGGCTCGATGAGCCTTCGCCACGATCTGAAGGCAAAGGATCGAATCGCCTCCGATCGAAAAGAAGTTGTCGTGAATACCGACTCGATCCAGATGCAGGACATCAGCCCAGATTTGCGCAAGCGTCGCTTCAATATCGTTCCGCGGCGCGACGTACGCATTGCTCTGCGATGTCTGTGCCTGTTCCGGGTCCGGAAGCGCCGCACGGTCGATCTTGCCATTGGCCGTCAGAGGAAGTGCATCCAGCACAGTGATGGTCGAAGGAATCATATAATCCGGCAAATGAACCGCCAGACGAGACTGAACCGAATCCAGATCGAGATCGGCCGGCGCCGCCACATAGGCGGCAAGCTGTTTGGTTCCGTCGGCCGCTTCGCGCATGACCACGACGGCATCCTTGACTCGACTAGCGCTCCGCAACTGCGCTTCGATCTCACCCAATTCGATCCGGAATCCCCGGATCTTCACTTGATTATCCATTCGACCCTGGAACTCGATCATGCCGTCCGGTCGATAGCGTGCTCGATCGCCGGTGCGATACAGACGCTCACCGGCTCGAGTGCCGAACGGGTTTGGAACGAACCGTTCCGCAGTCAGATCCGGCCGATCCAGATACCCTCTCGCCAACCCGTCTCCGCCGATATACAACTCGCCCGCGACTCCCATCGGTGTCGGCTGGCCGTCCGAATTCAAAATGTAGACTCGGCTGTTCGCCAAGGGCCGTCCGACGGGAATGGCCTCCTGCCGGTCTGATTCCTCCTCGACTCGATGAGTGAGCACTCCGATCGTCGTTTCCGTGGGTCCGTAATGATTGATTATTTTGCATTCCGGCGCGAGCGCTCGGATCCGTTGGACAAGGTTGGTGTGAACGGCTTCACCGCCAAGGATCAGGCACCGCCGCGGAAGCACCTGCTCCGGCCGTCCCGCCTCCAGGAGACCGGCCAGGTGGCTCGGCACGATTTTCAACACGTCGATGTGATTGGCGTTCATATAAGCCGCGACGGCATCTGGATCGAAACCCCGATCGACCGACAACACGTGAAGGGTTCGACCGGAACACAGTGAACCAAAGATCGAGGTGTTGCCGAGATCTGCCGCCACCGTCGACACGGTCGCGAAATTCGTGGCCTGATCGAGCGGTAGGCGGGAGAGAAGTCCGGACACATAGTTGATGATCTGGCGATGCTCGACCGCGACACCTTTTGGCCGCCCCGTCGAACCGGAGGTGTAGATGACGTAGGCGAGGTTCTCCGGTCGCACGTCCCGGCGCAGCGGATGACAGGTTTCTATCGAGATCATCTCCCAGTCGCGATCCAGAAAGACTGGCCGTACATCCGAGTCATGAAAGAGGTCGCTCGATGCGGCCTGCGTGAGAACCACCCGTGCACCGCTATCCGACAGCATAAACACCAGCCGCTCTTTTGGCAGTTTCGGATCGAGCGCCACATACGCACCACCGGCTTTGAGCACTCCGAGCAATCCGACGATCAAATCGAGCGATCGCTCCACACAGAGACCGACCCGTACGTCCGGACCGACACCGAGCTTCTGCAGGTATCGCGCAAGTCGATCGGCCCGCTCATCCAGCTCTCTATAGGTGAGGGCCTGGCTCTCATAGACGACGGCCACGGTATTCGGTTGTTCATGCGCCACTTGCTCGATTCGCTCGTGAATGCATGCTTCTCCTACGAGAGTCGTGGTGCGGTTCCAGTCCGTCACAAGCCGGTCTCGTTCCACGCCGCTCAGCGGAGAGAGCTCGGCCACACGAACATCCGGCCGTTCTGCCATCGCCATCAACAACGTGCGGTAGTACCCGAGAAGACGGTTGATGTCCTCATGCGCAAACCGTTCACGGGCATAGGAAAGAATCAATCGCATTTCTACGGCAGGCTCGACCATCAGTGACAGCGGATAGTTGTTACGACCGGTGGTCAGAACATACTCGGCGTCCTGTCGGCGGGAAACCAGAGGAGAGATCTGCAAACCGATCTGCCCCGTCTCGCTTTCATCCTCCGGGTAACTTTCAAAGACGACGATGCTGTCGAACAACGGCCGCCCGCCCGGTACGTCACTCCAGCGCTGGATTCTTGACAGGGGTGTCCACTCGTATTGCCGCAGAAGACTATTCTGTTCCTGGAGCGAAGCCAGCCAGTCTCCCAGCTTCGTATCGGAAGGTACGGAGACTCGAACCGGCAGCGTATTGATGAACAGCCCGACCATGGCGTCCGAACCGGGAAGTTCCGCCGGGCGGCCCGAGACCGTCGCGCCGAACAGGACCTCTCGATCGCCGGTACACCGATTCAACAGGACAGCCCAGGCGCCTTGCGCGAGAGTATTCACCGTGAGCCGGCGACGTTTGGCAGCGGTGGTCAAGACTTCGACTTCCGCCTTCGACAGACGTAGTTCCTGCTCTCCATACGGCAGGGATGTCAGTTCTTCTGACGGCACGTCATGCGGAGTCTCCAACGGCAAAGAGGTCGGCATCGCGAATCCTGACAAACCCGTACGCCAAAACGCTTCGGCACCGTCCATGTCCTTGGTCCGCAACCAGGTGAGGTACTCAGCATAAGGGCTTGCGGGTGGGAGCACGGGCCGTCTGCCCTGTACACATGCGTCGTAGCAGATCACAACTTCCCGCAGCAGCAGCGCCACGCTCCAACCGTCCAGCAGAATATGGTGGTGGCTGTTGATGAAATACCAGCGCTGATCCTCAACCCGGATCAGCGTGAGTCGCATCATGGGCGGTGTCAGCAGATCGAACGGTGTTCGGCGATCCTCAAGCAGAAACCGCGCGAGAGCCTGATCCCGATCACGGCGATGATGGCCCCGCCAGTCGAGACACTGTAGGGGAACACGGACACCACGCCGCGCGACTTGCATCGGTTGCTTGACGCCATCCCAGACGAAGCCGGTGCGGAGGATCGGATGACGTTCCACCACCTGGTACCAGGCTTGCTCAAAAGAGTCCAATTCCAGCTGTCCATCGACGACGAAGCCGGTCTGCGTGAAATAGGGATCCGCTGCCGCGTCGGACACCGCATGGAAAAGCAGTCCTTCCTGCAACGGAGAGAGATAGTTGATCGACTCGATATCCCTTCGTTTATTCATACTCGCCTCACGTTCAGTTCATTTGCTCCAAGATCGCGTCCAGCGCGTCCTGCTCCAACTCCACATTCGGAAAATCGGACGGCGTATAGCCGCCGGCGTCGGGAGACAGACAATGAGCGATCAACATCCGCACATCGTTCAGATAGGCCTCGGCCACAGACGTAATGGTGCCGGCATGATAACGTTCGCGGCTGTATGTCCACATGACTTCCAAGCGTCCGTTGACAACCGATGCATTGATATCCAGTTCGTATTCCATCGGATTGCAGGGATCATGTTCCTTGCCGACCGATTCTGCAGACAGAACAAATGGCGACTCCTCCGTGGCAACCCCATCGAACTGTCCGAGATAGTTGAATCCCACCGGAACCCTCGCCGCAGGACGCATCTTGGCTGCATCCAAGCCCTCCTTCGACAAATATCGTATGATGCCGTAGCCGATACCCCGTCCAGGGATCCGCCGCAGTTGTTCCTTCACCCTCTTGAGCGCTTCTCCGGGCGGCTCCGAACGCGTCACATCCAAGGTCACAGGGAACACGCTGGTGAACCAGCCGACCGTGCGTGAGACGTCCAGCTCAGGGAACAGGTCTTCCCGTCCATGTCCTTCGAGATCGATCGTCACGCGGTTGAGTCCGGTCCACTGACCAAGAGTCTGTGCCAACGCCGTCAGCAGCACATCGTTGATCTGTGTGCCATAGGCAGCGGATACCCGATGTAACAACGCCTCCGTGTTTTCTTCGTCCAACGACATGGTCAACGTTTCCGCCGCCGCTTCCTGATGACTGCCGGTGGGATGGTCGACAGGCAGCAGGAGGGGTCCCTCCCATTGTGCCGTCAGCCAGACAGCGGAAGGAGGATGGTTCATGACTTCGGTTTCGGCATATCGTCGTAACCGGTCGGTCCACTGTCGGAAGGAGCTCGTTTTAGGCGGCAAGTGGATCGGGCGCGCTTGCACTGACTGCCGGTAAGCGGTCTGCAAATCCTCCAGGAGGATTCTCCAAGAAACGCCGTCGATCACGAGGTGATGAACGACAATCAGCAGACGATCAGGCATGTTCTTCCCCATCTCGAACCACACCACTTCGATAAGCGGCCCTTCCGAGATGTTCAAACTCCCTTGCCACCGCGTAGCCTGTGCCTCGAACGAGGCACGGCGGTCGGCGTCCGAGAGCGCGGCCAGACTCACCCGTCGGATGAAGGGCCCCGTCGGAAGAGGCGCATGTGACTGGTACCAACCGTCGCTCGTCCTGACGTATCGAAGTCTCAACGCGTCGTGATGCGCCAACAGTGCCGCAACGGTCTTCTCCAAGGCGGATTCCACGAATGGCTCTTTCGCCTCCAGCATGACCGATTGATTCCAGTGGTGCGGATTGACCAACGGCAATTCGAAAAATGCACATTGAATCGGCGACAAAGCCGCCTCGCCCATGATGACGCCCTGTTCCACCTCCATCACGGCTACGCCGTCATACTCAGCGACCGCCGCAAGCTCAGCCACCGTCTGATATTGGAATATCTGCCGAGGGCTCACCAGCAGGCCGACCTGCTTCGCTCGAGCGATCACTTGTAAACTCACGATAGAATCACCGCCCAGCTCAAAAAAATTCTCCTGCGTTCCGATCCGTGCCAACCCCAGTACGTCCTCCCATATTTTCACGAGTGCCCTCTCCGCCGGCGTTGCCGGAGGCCGGTAGGACCGACCTGCTTGTTCGGCAAGGTTCGGCACAGGCAGCGCCCTGCGGTCGATTTTTCCGTTCGAGCTCCGTGGTAACGCCTCCAGGACGACAAAGGAACTCGGAACCATGTATTCCGGCAGTGTGTCTTGGAGCAGGCGCCGTACTTCTTGCACGTCCAATACTTCCGGAGCATCAGGTGTCACGTAGGCCACTAATCGTCGCTGTCCTGGCTGATCTTCCCTGGCCATGACCACGGCTTCCAGAACGCCTCGCTGCTCCAACAGTCTGGCCTCGATCTCCCCAGGCTCGATACGATAGCCGCGAATCTTGACTTGGTGGTCTAGGCGTCCCACGAACTCGATGATCCCATCCGACCGATAGCGGGCCACATCCCCCGTGCGATAGAGTCGTCCTCCCGCCTCCGTCCCAAAAGGATCCGGGCCGAAGACTGCCGCCGTCCGCTCGGGATCCCCGAGATAGCCGCGCCCCACCCCTACTCCGCCCACACACAATTCACCGGCTGTGCCGATGGGCACGGGAGTTAGATGGTGATTCAAAATGTAGAGGCGCAGGCCTGGGATAGGCCGGCCGATCGGCACCGGACGATCCGGATCCTCCGGAGCGCGATGCATCACATGGGTGGCCACATCATCCGAACATTCGGCAGGACCATACGCATTCATGAGTGGAATAGCCGGATAACGCGTGAACCATCGACGACAGAGACTCGAAGGCAAAGCCTCGCCGGTCGGCAATACCCACCGGACCTTCGACAAAGCCGGCACAGGATCATCGACGGCAAGAAATCCCTGCAGTACCGTCGGAACCGGCTCCACAATGGTGATTCCGGCCTCGCTCACATGATGCAACAGCGCGCTCGGATCATGAGCGATATCATCCGGAACGATGTGCACTCTGGCGCCGCACAGAAGGGCGGCCAGAAACTGCCAGACCGAGATGTCAAAACATTGCGATGCGGTCTGCGCGACGACATCGTCGGCGGTCATCTGCAGGCTGTCCAGCTTGGACAACAGGTTATTGAGCATGCCGTCCTGTTCGACCATCACACCTTTGGGAGCGCCAGTCGAGCCGGATGTATAGATGAGATACGCCAAGCGCCGAGTCGCGCGAATCGGTTTGAGGCCAGCCGAATCGATGTCCTGTTCCGTCACCTGCTCGATGGTCAGTATCCGAGGCCGCCTCTCTGCCGGGATGGCATTCAGCAGATCCCCGGCCCGATCTTCCCATTCCCGTGTCACCAACAGCACAAGCGGACGGCTGAGTTCGACAATATGAGCCATGCGCTGTTGAGGATGCCGCGGATCCAATGGCACATACGCGCCTCCCGCTTCCAAGACGCCAAGGATCATCGCCAACAGCTCGGGGCTGCGTTCGCCAAGCACGGCGACGACCGAGTCCGCACCGACCCCGGCCTTCATCAAGAACGCCGCCGCCTTGCTCGCCCGGCAATGGAGTTCACGATAGGTCCAACTCCGTGTCCGATAGACCACCGCCGGAGAGTCAGGTGTGCGCTCGACCTGGGTCACGAAACGCGTGACGTAATCAGCCGTCAGATCGGGGCCAGAAATATTGTTCCACTCGGCAAGTTGCAGCCGACGCTCACGCTCCGTCACAGGTGGGCCATCGTGCACTCGGCCTTCTGGTTTGGCGACCATCGCGGTCAAAATCTCCAGAAACCCGTCTGCAAAACGTCGGACGGTCGACTCATCGAACAAGTCCGTGTTGTACTCGAAGGACCCCGACAGCCGATCAGGCTCGACCACCACGTCCAGCGACAAATCGAACAGGGCGGTGCCCGGATTGATGTCCATGTTCTCCACTCGAAGTCCCGGCGTCTCTATGGATTGTTCCGCCGGTGTCTGTAGCGTAAACATGGCCTGAAACAGCGGAGAATGGCTTAAGTTTCGCTCTGGCCGCAGCGCATCCACCAAATGCTCGAAGGGAAGATCCTGATGAGTCTGAGCTCCAAGAACCTCTGCCCTCACCCGATCCAGCAGATCGATCCAGCGCGGGTTGTCCGGAATGTCGGTTCGCAACACCAGCGTGTTGACAAAGAGTCCGATCAGCTCTTCCACCTCGATCCGGAGCCGATTGGCGACAGGGCTCCCGATCAGAATGCTGGTCCGGCCACTATAATGGTGGAGCAAGACCGTGAAGGCCGTGAGCAGAGTCATGTACAGGGTAAGGCTGTGCCGTCGGCTGAAGGCCGTCACCTGCTGTACCAGCTCGCCGGGGACTGAAAACTCGCAACAAGAGCCACGATACGTCTGCACGGCCGGACGAGGGCGATCGATCGGTAACTCCAATGCGGCAGGCGCGTCCCCCAAGCGGTCTTTCCAATAGACCAGCTGAGCCTCCAACACCGCTCCCTGCATCCAGTCACGCTGCCAGACCGCATAGTCCGCATACTGGATGGGCAACGGCGGCAACACGGCGGGTTGTCCCGACAAGCCAGCCTGATAGTGCATCACCAATTCTCTGATCAAGATGTCCATCGCCCAGCCGTCTGAAACGATGTGATGCAGAGTCGTCAGCAGCACGCATTCTTCTTCTCCGATGCGCCACACTCGCGCACGTAGGAGAGGCCCACGGGTCAGATCGAAAATGCGCTGAGCCTCCGCTTCGCTCTGTTGGGTCAACTCAGCCGCTCGGCTTTCCTCGGGAATATCGCGAAGGTCGATTATGGGGATCTCGATCGTCACAGACGGCAGCACGACCTGCGTCGGTTGTCCGTCGATTTCCTGAAATATCGTCCGTAAGGCCTCGTGCCGCGCAATCACGTGATTGAGACTGACCGTCAGCAGATCCACATCCAACCGTCCCCGCAAGCGGAACCCGGCTGGCAAGTTGTAGAACGGACTGTCCGGCTCCAGTTGCGTCAGAAACCAGAGACGCTGCTGTGCAAACGATGCGGGCAGCGGGCCGGTACGAGCGACCGGCACCAACGGGGGTGCCTCGCAGGCAGCGCCGTCTGTCCGTGCACGATCCACGGCTGCGGCCAAGGCCGCGACGCTGGTGGATTCGAACACGGTCCGCAGCGACAGCTCGACCTGGAACGCGCTGCGGAGACGCGACATGATCTGCGTCGCCAACAATGAATGGCCGCCCAACTCAAAGAAATCGTCATATACGCCGACCCGCCCGACGCCCAGGACATCGGACCAAATGCCTGCCAGAATCTCTTCCGTTGCGGTGCGCGGCGCCGTATAGGGACGGGTGAACTGATCGCCGAGATCCAGCGCCGCCAGCGCGAGGCGGTCTATCTTGCCGTTCGGTGTGCGCGGTAGCGTCGGTAACGGCACGAACACCGCCGGCACCATGTATTCTGGAAGTTGAGATTGAAGTAACTCGCGCAAGTCCGGCACGCTTGGGCTTTCCTCTCCATGACCGGCGAGATACGCCACCAATCGTTTCTCACCCCGCGAGTCGGCATGCAGCAGTACGGCCGCTTCTCGCACGAGCGGACTCGACAACAGATGCGATTCAATCTCACCCAATTCAATCCGAAACCCGCGCAGTTTGATCTGCTGATCGACACGTCCGACAAATTCGATGGCTCCGTCCCGGCGATAGCGGGCCAGATCGCCGGTCCGATACATCCGCGCACCAGGATCGGACCCAAACCGGTCCGGCAAAAAGACCTCGGCGGTTCGAGCAGGATCTTGCAAATACCCACGACCTACCCCAACCCCCGCCACATACAACTCCCCCGGAACTCCCGGCGGCACCGGTTCCAACCAGGCGTTGAGAATGTGCAGACGGGTCCCTTCGATTGGACGGCCGATCGGCACATGCGTCTGGTCGGCCGCCGGCGGTTCGAGGATGGGATGGACAGCCACATCGTCGGCGCACTCCGCAGGTCCATAGGCATTCAACAGCGGGATAACCGGATAGCGGGCCAGCCATTGTCGGCATACCGGCGGCGGCAAGGCTTCTCCGGTCGGCAAGACCCACCTGAGCTTTTGCAGCTGTGGCACGGCACCGGATCCCGATTCCGATGCGACATCCAACAAGCCTTGAAGAAGAGCCGGTACGGTTTCAAGGATGGTGATCTCCGTCCGTTCAAGATGCGAGAGCAAGAGAAAGGGGTCCCGCGACGTCTCATCGGGAACAATGCTGGTCCTGGCGCCACACGTCATCGCCGTGAGGAACTGCCAGACAGAGATGTCAAAACATTGCGAAGCGGTCTGCGCGATCACGTCGGACGGTGCAAGCGCCAACCCCAAGACCTTACTCCGAATATTGTTGAGCATCCCGCGCCTCGTCACCATCGCTCCTTTCGGCACTCCCGTGGAACCGGAGGTATAGATGACGTAGGCCAGGTGTTCTGATTGTCCTCGGTCGTCTGGATTAACTTCGCGGCCGGCTGCATCGAGGATCTGTTCGATCGGTATGATCCTCGGCCTCACCGCTTCGTCGATCGGCTCAACCGCTTCCTGCAGTCGCGCGACATAATTCCGAGACGTGACGACGACCGGTGAGCGGCTCAGTTTGAGAATCTGCGTCAGGCGCGACACGGGATGATGGGGATCAAGCGGCAGATAGGCTCCGCCCGCCTTAAATACACCGATCATCATCGTCAACAGATCGATGCTGCGATCATCCAGCAGGGCCACCACCGTGTCTGGGTGCACGTCTATGTTGATCAGCGCATGCGCGACACGATTGGCCCTCCGATTCAACTCGTCGTAGGTCACCCGCTTGTCCAGGCATTCGACCGCCACGGCGTCCGGATGGCGCTGGACCTGCCGCTCAAACAGCCGCGGCAGGCTCTCCAACTCCTCCACACCGGCGGAATTCAGGTGAGGATTCCACTCCGTCAACAATTGCCGCCGCTCGTCCTGATTGAGCGGCGATAAGTCGGCGAGCCTTGCGGTCGGCTGTGCCGCCATCGCATCGAGCAGCGTTTTGAAATGCCGGATCATGCGTTCCGTCGTATCGGCATCGAACAGCCGCTTGTCGTAGGAGATCTTGATCCCCAGTTCTCGTCCCGGCCATCCCATGACCGTCAGTGGATAATTGGTATGAACTCGGTACTGCTCCTCTTCTCCCTTGAAAATGATCCGCCCTTCACAGAGTTCTCGATCCACCGGCGCGTTTTCGAACACGAACAGGCTATGAAATAACGCCTCTCCCCTTGCGACCTCGCTCCACCGTTGCATCTGGACGAGCGGTGCGTAGTCGTACTGCCGCACCCGCACGTTCTCGGCAAGCAGGTCCTTTAGCCAATCCACGAGAATCCGCTCAGGCTGGACTGGGACCCGCAGCGGCAACGTATTGATGAACAGGCCCAGGATGGACTCCACTCCCGGCAACTCGGTAGGACGTCCGGCCACCGTGACTCCGAACAGGACCTCACGTTCACTGCTGTAATAGTTCAGTAAGAGCGCCCAGGCGCCCTGGAAGAAGGTATTCACCGTCAAGCGATGCCGTTGGGCCAACTCCGTGAGTCTCGCGGACGTGCCGGCACTCAAGTAGAGGCAGTGATCCGCTGCATCTTCATTCTGATCAGCGAGACCTTCAGGGAGCCGGTCGTACGGCAACGGCGTCGGTGTCGGAAAAGCCTTCAAGTATTCGCGCCAGAACGATTCCGCCGCCTTAATATCTTGCTTCTGCAACCAGGCGATGTAGTCACGATAGGGGCGCGGTTTCTCCCGGGTAAGCGGCTCGCCTCGCACGAGCACTCCATAATGACCGAGGAAATCCATCAGGAGGAGGGAAATACACCACTCATCGAGCAGGATATGATGAAAACTGTGTACGAACTGGTAGCGGTCGTCGGTCAGCCTGATCAGCCACAGCCGCATGAGCGGCGCCTTGGCGAAATCGAACCCCTCACGAAGTTCGGCGTCCAGTTCGGCGTCCAACCTCGCAATCTGCTCGCGGCGAGTCTGACCTCTCCAATCCAGCGACACAATCGGTACGTCCACCCGCTTATGCACCGCCTGCAGCGGACGCTTCTGGCTCTTCCACACGAACGACGTGCGAAGCACCGGGTGTCGGTCGAGCACCGTCTCCCACGCGTGCACAAAGGCTTCATAGTTCAAATTCCCCTCGACCAGATACCGGTTCTGCATCAGATAAATCCCGGTGCCGGGATTCATCAACGTATGAAACAGCATCCCCTCCTGCATCGGCGACAGAGGATAGATCGAGTCGATATGGTCCGGTAATGCGGGCTTCACCACGACGTCACCTATTTCAATTCTTCCAGCAGATGGCTCATGTCTTCGTCGGACAGCTCTATGTCCCCGAGGCCGTCGGTCTCTTCGGTCTTCGGTTCCGCTTCGACAATTACCTCGGGCGGTACCGCCACCTGAGCAGCGGCGGCCACGGTCGGATGCTCAAACAGTTGTTTGGGAGTGAGTTTCATACCGCGCTGATGTGCGCGTGCCAATACTTGCAGGGTATTGATCGAATCACCGCCGAGCTCGAAAAAGTTGTCAAGCCGGCCCACACGCGGCTGGCCAAGCACCTCGGCCCAAATCATCGCCAGGATCCGTTCAGATTCCGTGACCGGCGCTTCGTACGTCCGACTTCGGAGCGCTTGCAGATCGGGTATCGGCAACGCCTTGCGATCGACTTTGCCGTTACGTGTCAGCGGCAGGGCTTCGAGCGCCAGCACGACGCTGGGGACGAACGCCTCGGGGAGCTGCGCTCCGACCCATTGCCGTAGCCCCTCATCCGATAATTCGTGACCCGTCCGTGGCACGACATAACCGACCAGCCGTTTAGCTCCCGCCGCGCTGTCCTGCGCGACGACGACGGCCTCATGCACGGCCGGATGGTGAAGCAGGCAGCTTTCGACCTCTCCCAGTTCAATGCGAACGCCTCGGATCTTCACCTGATGATCCAGCCGACCTACATACTCGATGGCGCCATCCTGGCGATACCGCGCGAGATCCCCTGTCCGGTACACCCGCCCACCCGGCTCTGCACCAAACGGATCCGGGACAAACCGTTCCGCCGTCAACGCCGGTCGCCGGTGATAGCCACGCGCGACGTTCGCGCCACCGATATGCACTTCACCCGGGACGCCGATGGGAACCGGCTCTCCTCGCTGATCGACGAGATATATTTGAGTGTTGGCGATCGGACGCCCGATCGGGACGGGATCGGCTGGCGCAGTCGGATCACACGACCACACCGTCACATCGATCGCCGCTTCCGTCGGCCCATAGAGATTGTGAAGCTCGACGCCCGGCAATCGCGCCCAACACTGTCTCTGGATCGCATCACTCAGCGCTTCACCGCTGCAGATGATGCGCCGCAACGTGCCGGCACAGACCTCCACTCCGGGCGTCTCCAAAAACGCCTGCAGCATGGGCGGGACGAAGTGCATCGTCGTGATCTGCTGCGTGACGATCCGCTCTTTGAGCCGCACTCCGTCCTTATGCTCATCCGGCAAGGCCAACACTAACTCCGCGCCGGTGATCAAGGGCCAGAAAAACTCCCACACCGACACGTCGAAGCTGAACGGCGTTTTCTGCAACACGCGGTCGGCCGGCGTGAGACTGAAATACTCCTGCATCCACTGCAGCCTATTGAGTAATCCGCCATGCGTGTTGCCCGCCCCCTTAGGACGCCCGGTGGAACCGGACGTATAGATCGTGTAGGCCAGCTGGTCCAGCCGCACCGGTGTCGGCGGCAGATCTGCCGGATCAGATTCCTCTGTCGCAGCGGCGGACAGGTCAAGACAGACCCCGGAGAACGGCGGTAATGTTCCTCGCAGCGCGGGCTGCGCCGAAAGCACGGCAGGTACTGCATCGTCCAACATGTAGGCAATGCGATCGGCCGGATAACTCGGGTCGATCGGCACGTAGGCGCCGCCGGCCTGCATAATGCCCAGTAGACCAATGACCATTTCCAGCGACCGCTCGGCACAGATCCCCACCAGCACATCGGGTCCGACTCCCTGCCGCCGCAACTGAGCCGCCAGCCCGGTGCTCCGGCGCCATAACTCCGCATAGCTCAGCGCCTGGTCGTCGAATCGCACCGCGGTCGCGGCCGGTGCCCGCAGTACGCAATGATAGATCAAGTCCGGCACGGTCGCGCCGGTCGGATATGCCCGTCCTGTCGCGTTCCATTCCGCCACCACCTGCTGTCGCTCCCCGGCCCCCAATACCTCAATCGCCGACAGCGCCGCCTCCGGTCGCGCGACCATCTGGCTCAACACCGCGTCCAGATGCGTCGCGATGCGTTGCACGCGTTCGGCAGAAACACGCTTCCGCTGATAGGACAGCAGAAACGAAAGCGACTCACCCGGCACGACGTTGACGGTCAACGGATAATTGGTCTGCCCTTCCAAATGGACGTCGTGAGCGGACAAACCGGCGCCGCCGTTGTCCAACGTTCGGTCCGTTGGGTGATTGTCGAAAACCAGGAGACTCTCGAAGAGCTGACTGCCTCGCGGTATCTGACTCCAGTTCTGGATCTGCACGAGTGAGGTATGCTCGTATTGGCGGAGCTCGGCGTTCTGCTGCAGCAATTCTCTCAGCCAATCCCGTAGAACAAGGTCCGGCGGCACGCTGACTCGGAGCGGCAACGTATTGATGAACAACCCGAGCATCGTCTCGACACCGGGAACATCCGCAGAGCGTCCCGACACCGTGGTGCCGAACAGCACATCTTCTTCGCCGCTGTACCGGCTCAGTAACAGCGCCCAGGCTCCCTGCACCAACGTATTGACCGTAATGCGTTCTCTGGCGGCATACTGATGAAGGCCGGATGTCCTGGCGGCTGAAAGCGCCAGGCGATGCACGCCATAGCCGGACTCCGACTGCGCATCGATCGGCGAGCGATCTGTCAGAAATGGCGTGGCTGAGGTGATGCCCGACAGGGTCTTGCGCCAATACTGCTCCGCCGCCGTTTGGTCCTGGGAAAGAATCCACTCGACATAGTGTCGATATGGTTGCGACTGTGGCTCGCCCGTCTCAGGACCGCCTGTGATGAAGGCGTAGCAGGCGAATAGATCACCCAGAATAATAGGCAGGCACCATCCATCCATCACGATGTGATGATGCGTCCAAATCAGGTAGTGCGCATCATCCGCCACGCGGATCAAGGCGAGGCGCATCAATGGCGGTCTTGTCAGGACGAAGTCCGTCAGCCGATCATTCCGGAGAAATTCTCGTAATCGTTCTCTCTGATTGTGTTCGGATATGTCGCGCCAATCGAGCTCGATGATGGGTGGCGCCTCCCCCGGCAATACAATCTGCACGGGCCTATCGAGTTCCTGCCAGACGAACGCGGTGCGGAGCGGTGTCGAGCGCCTAATCACCATCCGCCATGCATCGAGGAATGCGGCATGGTCCAGGTCGCCGCGGAGGATGCAACTCAGCTGCTCGATGTAAACGCCAGACTGCGGTTCGTACAGGCTGTGGAACAGAAGTCCTTGCTGCAAGGGTGTGAGTGGATAGACATCTTCGGTGTTGGCATACCATCTGCGCACCGCCTCAAGCAGGACCGGATCGGTAGGTGTCTGCGGACGGGCCTCATGCGTCGATCTCACATCGCTTACCTCAACCCTATCGCCGGCAGCCTCCGCCAATTCGGCGATCGTCTGATGTTGGAATAGATGTCGAGGTGTGAGCGGAAGACCTTGCGCCTTGGCACGCGAGATAACTTGAAGGCTGAGGATGGAATCCCCGCCCAACTCAAAAAAATTGTCGTGAACCCCGACACGCTCCAGCCCCAGCACCTCGGTCCAGACCGCCGCCAACTGCGCTTCGCTCGTCGTGCGGGGCGCCGTCGATTCTTTTGCCGGAATCCGATCGGGTTGAGGTAACGCCTGTCGATCGATCTTGCCGTTGACGCTACGCGGCAATGCCTGCAGTTGAACGATCACGGAAGGGACCATCGGCTCCGGCAATTGCTCACGCAGTAACCGGATCAACACAGGAGCATCGCATGCCGCGCCGTCCCGAGGCACCACATAGGCCGTTAGCTGCTGTTGTCCGGGACGGTCCTGGCGCACGATTGCCGCCGCTTCACGGACATCAGGATGGGCTTGTAAGCACGATTCGATTTCGCCCAACTCTATGCGCACGCCACGGATTTTGACTTGATGATCTCGACGCCCAAGAAACTCCATCGTCCCGTCCCGACGACGGCGGGCACGATCACCGGTCCGGTAGAGACGCGAACCGGGGTCCACTGAAAACGGATCAGGCACAAAAGCCTCGGCAGTCCTGGACGGATCGTAGAGATAGCCCCGACCGACGCCGGCTCCGGCGACACACAGCTCGCCCACGGCACCGATCGGTACCGGTTCCAACCAGTCGTCTACCACGTACAGACGGAGATTGGCGATCGGCTCACCAATCGGAGCATGGAGATCGGTGTCCTCCAGCGGCGCCGTGATCGTCGCTGTCGCGACATCGTCGGCACATTCGGCCGGCCCGTAGGCATTGATCAACGGTATATGCCTGTATCGGTCAAACCATCGGCGGATGAGAGCGGGCGGCAGCGCTTCACCCGTCGGCAATACCCATCGCAACCGATCTAAGCTCTGCGCATTGCTTCCCACGGCTGCCGCACTGTCGAGCATCCCTTGGAGCACGGCCGGCACGACTTCTAGGACTGTGACTCCCCGCGTATCCGCATAATGGAGCAATTGCTCCGGATCGCGAGCCACCTCGTCGGGGACGACCAGTACGCGGGCGCCGCATAGAAGCGCAGCGGTCAGTTGCCAGACCGAAACATCAAAACCTTGAGAAGCAGTTTGCGCGACAATGTCTCCCGGTCCAAGCCGGAGTGTGGAGATCTTGCTCCGCAGATGGTTGACCAGACCCTTTTCCGTCACCATCGCGCCCTTGGGAACGCCGGTCGACCCACTCGTGTAGATCACATACGCCAGATTCGACGCTGAAATTATGGTCTGATCAGTCGAACGAACCGGTTCCCCGGAAAGATCCGCCTCAAGCGTGCGCACCGTAGGCCGCAAGGCCTCCGGCAGTTGTGTCATCGCATCAGTTGCCTTGGACGCCCAGGCCTCCGTCGTCAGGACCATCGCTGCTCGGCTTGCTTCGAGAATGGCGGCCCACCGAGACGGAGGATGTCGAGGATCAAGCGGCAGATAGACGCCGCCACACTGCCAAAGCCCGATGATCATGGCCACATAGTCCGTGCTCCGCTCACCGAGCACTGCGACTACGGTCTCACAACCGACGCCGGCCGCCGCGAGCCCTCGGGCGATCCTCGCCGCACGGTCGCCCAACTCACGATACGTGAGCTGCTCCGCCCCACAGGAGACTGCGATGGCTTCAGGCGATCGTGCGACCTGCGCCTCGAAGAGACGGGCCACATGCCCATCGGCGTCTCCGGGGATGGCAGTGTCGTTCCAATCGACCAGCTCCCGCTGCCGCTCTTCCTCCGTCAGCATTGGGAGTTCACTCAGCCGATTGTGTGGGTTATCGACGATGCCCTCGAGGAGTCGCGTCAGGTGGGTCACCATCCTGACCACCGTTTCCTGGTCAAAGAGATCTCGGTTGTACTCGAATGCACAATCTAGTCCGGTCTTATCTTCCGTCATGTCGAGCGACAGATCGAACTTGGCACCGCCGGCATCCAACTCCCTGACGCTGACATCCAATGACCCCATCGACAGGGTGCCGGCCAACGAGGTCTGCAACGCAAACATGACTTGGAACAGCGGTGTATGGCTGAGCGCGCGGACCGGCTGAAGTGCGTCTACCAGTTGTTCGAAGGGTACGTCTTGGTGTGCCTGGGCGCCCAAGACTGTGTCCTGGATGCGTGCCAGCAGATCAGTAAAGGAGGGATTGCCGGACAGGTCGGCCCGCAGAACCAGCGTATTGGCGAAAAACCCGATCAACATTTCCGTTTCGCGCTTCGGCCGGTTCGCAACCGGCGTGCCGACACAAAACTCTTCGAGTCCGCTGTAGCGCATCAGAAGTACTTGGAAGGCGGCAAGGAGCGTCATGAACAGCGTGGCCTGCCGACTTCGACTCAGCGAGTACAGCCGATCGGTCAGATCGCGAGACACCACAAATGCCAGACGCGCGCCGCGATCGCTCTGTACTGCCGGGCGTGGACGATCCGTCGGCAGATCCAGCACCGACAGTCTCCCTTTCAATTTCTCTTTCCAATACGCGAGTCGTTCTTCGATCACCGCGCCTTGCAGCCACTCTCGTTGCCAGACGGCATAGTCTGCGTATTGAATCGGCAAAGGAGGCAGCGGCGAGGGAAGGCTCGCCTCACGGGCCTCGTAGAGGGTGCCGAGTTCTCGTGCGAGAATCTGTGATGACCACCCGTCACAGACGATATGATGCAGCGTGAGGATCAAGATGTGCTCCTTCGGGCCCAACTTGAGCAGACGCACCCGCATCAACGGGCCGGTGCGCAGGTCAAACGGCTGCTGCGCCTCCACCTGGGCAGCCTCGGCTGCCAACCGCTCGCGTTCGGTCGGCGACTCGAGGCTGAAGTCCACCACCGGCACATCCATCGGACAATTCTCGACGATCACCTGCACCAGCTCCCCGTCGATTTCATCGAACGTGGTACGAAGGATCTCATGTCTCCGAACGATCTCCTCGAGACTCCAACGCATCGCTTCCCGGTTGAGCGGCCCCCTCAGCCGTACCGCAAGCGCCGTGTTGTAGGACGCGCTGTCCGGATCCAACTGCGAAAGAAACCACAGCCGTTGCTGGGCAAAGCTGGCGGGAAACACATCCGCGTCCGTTGGAATCGCAACCTGCACCGCAGTACGAGGATGGTGTGCTTCGGTATTCATGCGTGGCACCTTCACTTCAGCCTTTGCTTGATTCAGCCATGGCCACCAAAATCTTTCTCGGTCCTTTGAACGGCGTACGCCCATGCGCTACCAACATGTTATCCAGCATCATGACGTCGCCCCTCTTCCAAGGAAATTGGACGGCATGGCATCGATACACATCTCGAATTTCGTCCAGCACGGACGGCTCAATGGGGGTCCCATCGCCGTAATAAGCCTGTCGGGGAAGGTCGTCCTCATCGACCACAGACAGCAGCGCCTCCCGAACGGCTGGCTCCAAATTCGACACATGAAAGAGATGGGCCTGATTAAACCAAACCGTTTCCCTGGTCAGTGGATGCACGGCAACGGCCTGACAGACCTGACGTGTGCGCAATTCTCCGTCGCTCTTCCATTCGTACTCAATGCCAGCCGACCGGCAATACTGTTCGACGACTCCACGATCCGCCGTGTTGAACACTTTGGTCCATGGCACATCCAGACCGTTGCCGTAGTTGCGCACGTACATCACGCCATTCTCGATGAACCGTTCTCTAACGCGGACAGAAATGTGCCGATACACTTTGCGGCTGTCCGCGATCGGAGTGTCGCCACCCTCCGGCGACGCCTGGGCACAATAGAACCAGATTTTCATCGGCCATTCGGCCGTATACGCTTGCTCGTTATGCAGCGGAATGTATTGATGCGGCGGGTACTCCGTAGACGTATAGACCTGGTTATGCACCTGGGAACGAGGCGTCGATCCGAACTCATAGGATGCCAAGTGAGGCGAGATCATTCGGACGAATATTTCGAAGTCTTCCACTGATTCGATCGGGAACCCTCTGAACAGCAGTCCCCCGACAGTCAATAGATGCGTGTCTATCAGGTGGCCAATGACCTTCCGGTAATCGACCACTGCCCGCTGATCCAGTGGACTGATGACAACCGGAAGCCCTGTCTCAGGGGAGAGCTGACTCACCTGGCAAGATCCCACGCCGAATACATCCCTCACGCCTTCTTCTACAGGCATCGACGCGCTGTGGTTACGATCGCCGTGCATGATATTCCTCCGGTTCTCCGCAGCTCGCATCCGATTCAGGCACCAGGCCCGCTGCAGAATCCCACCGCCATTGGAAACAATGAATCTTTGCAGCACGACCTTCGGTCACCAATGCTCCGGCATACTCGGGCCACAAGGGAAGGGTGAGCATGGTCAAACGAGGATC
This sequence comes from uncultured Iamiaceae bacterium, assembly GCA_964446345.1. GTDB lineage: Bacteria > Actinomycetota > Acidimicrobiia > Acidimicrobiales > Acidimicrobilacustridaceae > CAYUOL01. The sequence goes on from CAYUOL010000004.1 coordinate 33,407, forward strand.
TCTGATATCACCGTCGGCAGAGTCCACGATCGACGCCCCATACCGACCCGCCACATCGATTCGATTCAACGGCAAGGTCAGGCCGGCTCCGACAGCCTTGACATAGGCCTCCTTAAGCGTCCACCAGGAATAAAACGTATCGACCTGCGCCGGCCCGGCCATTGAGGACAATAGTGTCTGCTCCCGTTTCGAGCAGGTGTATGAGGCCACATCGCGCCACGACAATTCACGATCGCGCCATTCCACATCGACCCCCACCTCTCGGTCACGCGCAAAGGCACAGACCACAAGAGCCCGGGCGTGCGAAAGATTGAAATGCATCGTCTCATCCTCTGACAACAACCACGGCTTCCCATTGGGCCCAGCCATGAATCGGATGGACGCCGGCGAACGATCGAGATACCCGCCCAGCAACATTCTCAGGAGGCCGTGCGCATGAACATACCGCCGACGATCTTCCTCAAACGCAAAGCTCGATGCGCGAATCCGCTCCTCCTCGCCCAAGGACCCATACAAAATGGATTCCGGCCATCGCTCGCGCATATCGGCGCACCAGACATGTACGTCTCCATCCTTGAGAGACGATGGTGTCGCCCTCATTGGACGACCGGACCGTTCCACGGGTATGGCGCTCGTCGTACAATCCCGTGGGTTGACAACTCGGAGAACAACGTTTCGAGCATGATTTCTTGTGCGCTCCTCAGAAAAAAGTGGTCTCCTTGGAGCAACCAGAATTGAAACCGCTCACGAGTATGATGCCGCCAAGCCCTCAAGTCGGCTTCGCTCACATGCTGGTCGCTCATCCCGCCGAATGCGGTGACGGAACAGTTCAATGGCGGTTCCTCCCGATAGACGTACTGATCTCGGAGCGCAAAATCAGCCCGAAGTGCGGGCAACATCAACTGCATCAATTCAGGGTGATTGAGCACATCCGGAGGAGTCCCGTTAAACCGATACAATCGATCGAGAAACTCCTTGTCTGGCAGATCACAAATCCGCTGCGAGTCACGAAGATGCGGAGCCGGACAGCCGGACACGAACACATGACGTGGCTCAATCCCAGCACGTCGACGCAACTCACGCGCCAGTTCAAAACTGACCAACGCACCCACGCTGTGACCGAACAAGACGAATGGTCGATCCAGCCAAGGCTCTAACGCGTCGCATAACAGGGACGTCAGCCGAGACAGGTCGCCGATCGGCGCCTCGGCGATTCTCGCCTCGCGCCCCGGGAGTTGAACGGCGCAGACTTCGACATCCCTCAGGAATGCACTTTCAGCCCAGCTTCGGAACACGGAGGCACCTCCGCCGGCATAGGGAAAGCAGAACATCCGCAGTCCCCAATCGACCGGTCGCGGTGTGACGATCCATGGCGTGACGCATGAGGCAGTCAGCATGAGGACGCCGTCTTCTCTGCTTTGGCCTGTTCCTCCATCCATTTCCTCAAACTTAACGGCCGCATGTCCGTCCACACTTCCGCGATATAAGCCAGACATTCGGCTTTGAGACCCGCCTTCCCGGCGTCTTTCCAGCCCAACGGGTTCTCGCGATAGGACGGCCAGATCGAGTATTGCTCTTCATGATTCACGACGACCTTGTACACGGTTGTGTCTTCACGCTCTTCGCTGTTCATCGTTCCTCCTCTTGTTTGTAGGATTCGCCAAATAGTGGTTGCGCTCACGCGTCCTCTGCGCCGTTCGTGCATGAGGAACCAGCGTCAACGTATGGACCGGTGTTCCGACTGAGAATGGGAGTGCGATACCATGACTCCAATACGGATGCTGATCCCGATAGTGCGGTGAAACTGGGTGCCCGGACTGTCCACCGGGCATATGATGAATGCCTTCGTCCTGATGGCCGGGAGAAACCACGAGCCTTTGGCTTGCTCCGAGACCAGCCTCCATTACCCGGACACATTGCCCGCATCCGGAGGCAGGTTCCTCCGGCATGTTGAGAAGGGAACCCAGTCCAGGTAGGACTCCGCTCAAGGGATGCTCGATCCGCACACGATTCAGATGTCCCCATGTCATCTCGGTCAGGGAGACTGCGCCATACTCTGCTTCCACTTCACGAATACTTTGCTCAACCACGTTCAAAAGAAACGCCGACCAGGTGGGAAAGTGTTCGGGGTCAGGGTTGAGCTCAGGGATCTGCGTCGTGAGAAGCTGGCGTAGTGGAGTATCGAGATCACCGTCATAGCTGAACCGCGCGTCTCGCTCCTGACACAAAGACAAAAAGGGAGCAAACACGGAGCGTGAGAGTACTTGGCGAATCCGGATCACCAGCGCAAATCCCCGGCTCTCGGCGTCGGCTTTTCCATTCCATCCCAGGAGCGCTTGTCGCGCGTTGACGAGCGACGTCTTGCCTTGAACGACTGCCTCCGTTAACGCCCTCAATGCCAGCTGCCGATAAAATTCGTAGAGCTGGGTCGTCGAATCTAATTGCAATTCGAACAGATCGTTCTCGTGGATACGCTCCATCGCTCCGAGGCGCTGCGAGATTCTGAATGCCCGATATCCGTTGGCAAAGGAATGTCCGACGACATATGGGGACGTGAGGGCCAACATGCGATGGTTGGCACTGACGAGGAACCCAGACGTGGGATCGATGATTCTTGGTATCGCGCCCGGAGACACATATCCTGACCAACCCACCCGGCCGTCCGCCCAGGACAGGCTGATCGACCCATCAAATCCCCGACGTAGCGGAATCTTGCCGGTATACGTCCAGGCGATATGGCCGGCACGGTCGGCGAGAATAACGTTGTTTGCCGGCCCGCCGGCACGAGTCATGACTGTGATGGCCTCGTCCACCGACCGGACTCGATCCATCGCGAGTTGACCGAGATCAACCGCGTCGGGATCGAGGGCAGTCCAACGAATAGCCACCGGCCCACTCAAGAGATCGTCCTGTGAGACTGGTCCCCAAATCGTCTCTCGAACCTCTGCCACGAAATCCTGGGCATCCTTTACCTTGATGACTTCCCGCCTCGTCGTGAACTGAGTCCAACCTTTTGGAGTCCTGTATTCATTGGTATTGGAGGGATTGATCTCCAACCGTACAAGGTCTAGAAAATCTCCTTCGACATTCGTCACACCCCACGCGACCAGACCGTTCGTACCGGCGACAACAACGGGAATGCCTGGCACTGCAACGCCGGTCAGATCGACCTCTTCGTATCTGAGCTCGGTACGGTACCAGATGTTGGGAACGGTCAGATCCAGATGCATGTCATTCGCGAGAATGGATCGGCCATCGGCTGTTTTAACGCCCCGAACCGCCCAAGCATTTGAGCCCAATCCGCCTTTGCCGAATCGAACCAGGCTCATCTTGCGCGCCTCCATCTGAGCGAAAGACTTCCGCAAGGGAGCCAAGTCTTGGACTGGAATTGCCGAGGAAGAGCGGGCAGGCCTACCTAACAACGCATCCGTATAGGGATCCGTCTCTGGAACGAGAAACGCAACGACCTCGGAAGGCAATGTCTCCGTCATCACGGTCTTCATGCGCTCCTCTTCGTCGGTTCCGCTCAGCACATGAAACATTTCCAGGAGGATGAGCAGACTATCTTCGGCCTTCCAGGGATCAGGCTCATACCCAAGCAGCAGAAATTCGAAGGGAAGTGTGCTCCTGTGAATGAGATAGTCGTTCACCCCTTCGGCATAGGCATCGAGCACCACTCGCTGGTCGACGGGCAACCGTGCGGCGATGGCCCTCGCTGCGCTGTTGAGTCCGAACGTCCGCCGCCTGAAATCGTTGTCGCGCGCAGCCTCCCCGAAAATCTCGGCGAGCCGGCCAGCCGCACTTCGCCGCAGAAGATCCATTTGAAACAGTCGGTCTTGGGCGGTGACATAGCCCAAGGCACGGATCGCGTCCGTTCGTGATCCGGCCGCAATGGTCGGAATACCGTAGACATCCCGGGTGACAACAACCGGCTCTTGCAAGGTAGCCACCTCCGACCTCCCGTCCAGGATCGGCAGCGAGGCGCGAAGGGTCATCACCGCATAGCCCATGCCGCATACCAAGACGAGCACAGCGACAATCACGACACGAACGATCGGGTTCATCAGCGGGCACCTTGCTCCGCTGCTCGAGCCGCCTCATAAAAAATGGACGCGATCGTGTCGACCTCTTGCTCCGTCACAATCAGCGGTGACAAGAACCGCACCACGCATCCATTGCGCCCTCCCAGTTCGAGGATCAAACCACGACTGAGCGCTTGCGCCTGAATCTTCCGCGCAAGCTCCGGAGCCGCGGGGTAAACGCCTCTGGCATCCGGACGCCCGTTGGTATCGACGATCTCAACCCCGAGCATTAATCCACGGCCACGCACGTCACCGAAACTGTGGAGAGACACCTGGGCCTGACGCAGATGCGACAGGAGACGCTCTCCCATGATCTGCGCGTGCTGATCGAGGCGATGGGTTCTGACGAACTCGACCGTTGCGGCGCCGGCCGCCATGGCCATTTGATTGCCCCGAAAGGTGCCGGCATGCGCCCCCGGTTGCCATTGATCCAGCTCGGCTCGGTACACGACTACACTCAACGGCAACCCACCGCCGATCGCCTTCGACAAGACCACTGCATCGGGAATAATCCCGGCCCGTTCGAAGGCAAAGAGTGACCCGGTTCGTCCCAATCCTGTCTGAATCTCATCAACAATCAATGGGATGTTACGATCTTTGGTGATACGACGAATGTCCCGAAGCCAGGCATCTGGTGAGGGAATCACCCCCCCCTCTCCCTGAACGACTTCCAGAATGACAGCCGCCGGTGAGACGACTCCGCTGTTAGGATCGTCGAGCAACCGCTCGATATAAGTACTCGAGAGACGATGGCACTCCTCGCCGCCCACACCGAACGGACAACGATATTCGTACGGGTATGGAAGGAACTGGACATCCGGCATCAGCCCGCTGATGGCGGCTTTCGGTGCCAGATGGCCGGTAAGCGCCATCCCTCCGTGCGTCATCCCGTGGTAGGCGCCGTGAAACGAGAGAATCGTTCGACGCCCGGTCGCCGTCTTCACCAGTTTGACGGCAGCCTCCACGGCGTCCGCTCCGGAGGGACCGCAGAACTGGATTCGCGCCTCCTCCGCAAACGCTTTCGGCAATGCACCGAACAGCGCATCGACAAAGCGATCCTTCACCGGCGTGGTCAGATCGAGCGTCTGAAAGGGAACGCCTTCTTCCAACAGCAGTTGGATGGCCTCCAGGACGACCGGATGATTGTGTCCCAACGTCAATGCGCCGGCCCCGGCGAGACAATCGATGTAAGTGCGCCCATCGGTATCCTGTACATAGATGCCTTTGGCTTTGCTGAGTGCCAACGGTAACCGTCTCGGATAACTGCGGGCGTTCGACTCACGCTCTGCCTGCCGAGTCAAATAGGGATTCCCTTCTCTATCCTCCACAACTGAGTGCGGCTTCGTCGGGAACGTCTTCTTCATCTCATCCACGTGGACAGCCATCATGCCCTCCTTGCGTCACAAAAGCGGCAAGGCGACTGCTGCGTGCCTGCCGCGCGTTATCGGTCCTGCCGGTTACTGCCATGCACCCACTCCTTCTGTCACAGGAGTGATCTTCCCCAGATCCATGCGGAGACATCGATCCGCGACGGCGAAGTACTGATCGTCATGGGTAATGACAAGCGCTGTTTTCCCGCGAGCCTTCAAATCGGGCAACAACTCCATATAAAAGACCCTGCGAAAAACCGGATCCTGATCCGCTGCCCACTCGTCGAACACATAGAACGGGCGGTCTTCGAGGTAGGCGGTCAACAATGCGAGGCGCTTGCGTTGTCCTTGAGACAAGGCTTGAGTGGAGAACGCTCCGTCTCTGATCTGCACCTTCTCGCACAACTGCAGACGATCCAAATATTCGCGTGCATGGCGATCGAGGCCGATCTGCTGCAAGCCGAACAACGTGTCGAACAAGTGGTAATCCGAAAACACGACGGAGAAGAGCTGGCGATAACTCTCACGGTTGACTTCGTCGATCGGCACCCCGTCGAGACGAATCATCCCCGATTCCGGGGCATAGAGACCCAGCAGAAGCATTGCCAGCGTCGTTTTTCCGCTGCCGTTGCCGCCGACCAGGAATACCAGCTCCCCAGGAGTGAAACTCAGCTCGACCGGGCCAAGCTGAAAACTGCCTTCTTCATCTTCCCTGTAATAGCGATGCGTCACACCCGCCATCTCGATCCGTTTCCAGACGGCAGTGAGAACCGGACCACCGGCAGCGGTCGACCTGACCGTGTCGCGCCTCTCGATCTGGTCCTGTGTGGAAGCCGTAGCTAAAGACAGTCCCAATGCCTCGACCTTTTCCAGCGCGACATCAGCACGGCCGACATTCGGCAGGGTTTCAACAATCTGAGAGAAGGGCCCCATCATATACAGGAGTACGAGTGTCGATCCGGTAATCGCCTGCGGAGTCAGTGAGAGCCACTCAGGAACAACGAACAGAACAAGCCCGATGACCGCATAGAACAGAAACATCCCCCAGTTGGTCGCGATCGCATATACCGTCATGCCTTCGACGAAATCACGCTTGTAGGTGGTCACCGTCGGCCGGAGGGCCGTGGCAAGAAAGGCCTGCCGCCGTTCACGGTGAAGTTTGAGCTCTTTGATACCTTCGAGGATCGATTGAAAATGACGGAACAGCGTGTCGTTTGTTTCCCGAGCCAGCTTGAACGAACGCAGAGCCCGTTGTTCCTGCGCGTGAAACGACAAGGCGCCGAAGACCATGAAGCCGAGCACCACGACCAGCATGAGCCATGAGAGCCAGCCCAGATAAGCCAGACACCCGACCACCGTCGCACCGTTGACACAGATCAACGGAATCTGCACATAGGCCTGCGCAATGACATCCGTATCTTCGTTGAGCGCGGCAAGCAATCGGTGTCGGCCGAGTTCCTGTACATGTCGAAGAGGGGCACGGAGAATTTGTTCACAGAGATGCAGCCGCAATTGCGCGATGATGTCCTGGCCCAGCCGCGTCAGGACGACCTCCGAAAAGGCCTTCGTGACGACGACGAGGATGACCCCCGCAACAAAGCTTATTCCCAGAACTATGGTGCGTTCGCTCGCCTCCAGAGCCGAGTTGATCAAGGCAATGATTCCCGCGCCGGCGAGACCGCTGATCAACCCGGCGACCATGGAGAGCACGACGAGACGCCAGGAGTTGCGGTAGAGAAATCGGAGTAAACTCATCGTCCAGTCCTCACGATTCCGGTCGCAGAGGTGCGACACGTTGGTTGTACTCCGGTTCTTGCCGGCGCCCTTTTCGAGGAAGCGGGACAATCTTCGGCATGGCGGCGGCGACTCCACCCGCTTCCCCTCCACGAATGTGTTGGGACAGCCCTGCGACCGTCGGACGTTCAAAAAATGCTTTCATGGACACTTCCACACCGAAGATGTCCTGCACGCGAGACAGGATCTGCAGTGCAGCCAGTGATTCTCCGCCCAGGGTAAAAAACTCGTCGTGCGGACCGACCTGCTTGACACCGAGAACCTGTTGCCAAACTAGTGTCACCGTTTCGTCGACTGTTGCGTCGGCCCTCAACTCTGTTCGATCGTGGACTGCTCTCCTGTCGTTGTCGGCAAAACCGGCGACATGAGACAGTGTTGTTGCGGAAGTCCGTCGCATGAGGGATGTACAATCGCGAACCGAGACAATGACTTGCGGAGACGTCCATCCGTGCAATATCCGACCGAACACCTCCTGTGCTTCTGCGGCGGCCATGCCGTCGAATTCGGCCGCATCGATCTGTAAGGCTTTCAGGCGAGCTTCCGCCTGAACTGCCATCCCTACCTGGCTCCACCGATCAAAATTGACGGATATGACGCGTGTTCCTTGCTTGAAGAGCCTGTGAGCCAGAACGTCTAGAGTGGCATTGGCAGCACAATAACCGACCTGTCCTACCCCACCGGTCAGCACATTTAAGGAGGAGCAGAAACAGAGAAAGTCCAGCGAGACATTGCGAAGCACACGATCCAGAACAAGCGCTCCGGCGACCTTGGGAGCAAGCTCTGTCGCCAAGGCCTCCCTGGTTTTCAGGTCGATCAGTCCTCCGCCTGCAATCCCCGCCGCATGGATCACTCCATGCAAGGCCCCGAAGCGTTCCAACGTCTGTGTCAGTGCGACATGCATCTGCTGCTCATCAGCCACATCCACCTGGAGAGTGAGAATTTCTCCTCCGCATTGTTCGAGCGCCTTCAGCCGCTGCTGCTGCGCTTCGGTGGGTTGTGATCGACCGATCAAGACAAGGCGTGCCGTTGCAGTTCGGACAAGGTAGTCGGCAAGGTGAAGACCGACGCCTCCCAACCCTCCGGTGATAAGATACACCCCGTGGGTTCGGAGCAGAACCGGTTGCCCATTCGGATGCTCCAACCATACTGGCTCGAACGCCGGAACCCATCGATACCCTCCGCGATATGCCACGACTGGTTCAGCCTGTCCGACACAATCTTCGGCAAGACATCGGTCGATCTGTCGCTTCGCCCATGGGTCTTCCCCGTTGCTCGATGCGTGGAGATCGATGACACGACATCTAAGATTTGCGTATTCCTGAGGTATGACCCGGCAGGCTCCCAGAATGGGAGCGACTTCCGGACGCAAGATTTCCTCACCGGTGACATCGGACAACCCGGTTGTCAGGATGTACAGACTCGTCGGCTCTGTCGACGTTCTGCTGCCCAACGCCTGTGAGAGGAACAGGAGACTGTACAAGCCGCGATCTTGTGCGTGGCTGAAGGTTTCGACGGACAGCGGACCTTGAATGGGTTGGAGATTCCAACAGTGCGCCACTCGATTCGGTAAGTGCGCTTGCTCGCGTAACTCCTGAATCAGCCGGTGATAATCTTCCCGAACTCCCGGTCGTATGGCGTAGTGTCTCTCGGTACGTTGTTCGTACAGCTCTCCGGGCGAGACCGTGACGACTGGCCTCCTGTCCGATTCCAGTCGGGTGACAAGGTCTTTTCCCTCACCCCCTTCGCCGACGAATACCAACCAAGAGCCTTCTCGAGCCGGCGCGGTAGATTGAACGGCTCGTGCGCGCTTCCAAGTCGGTTCATAGAACCAGTCACTGATCTCCGTCTTCCTAGCGGGCACTCCCCTCTGGCTCGCTTCCAAAGACCGCTTCATCGGATCGACCCAGAACCGCCGACGCTCAAAGGGATAGGTCGGCAGAGGTGTGCGGCGAGGACGCTCATCACGATACAGACCGGCCCATTCGATCGGTACGCCTGCCGCCCAAAGATTCCCGACGGCGCCGAGAAAATCCGCCGTCTCCGATACCGGTGGGGACCCGTTTCGTGGTTTGCGTAAAGAGGCGAACGCCATCACCGGTCGTCGATCAATTTGTCGCTGAGCCAACGTGCACAAGGTCTGTCCCGGTCCTACTTCGAGCAGAATCCGCTCGGGCTTCCGACACAGCGTCTCGATACCGTCGGCGAAACGGACGGTCCGTCGGATATGATCGGTCCAGTACGACGGGTCCATGGCCTGAGTCGATGTGATCCATTCCCCGGTCACGTTGGAAATCCAGGGAACAGTCGGTGCGTGACGCACCACCCCGGCAACCTGAGCATGGAAGGCCGGAAGAACAGGATCCATCATGCGCGAATGAAAGGCATGGGACGTCTGAAGTCGTAGGCACTGGATACCCCTGATCGCCAACGTGTCTTGGAGACGCGTGATCGCAGGCTCAGGCCCGGACAGTACGCACTGATTCGGCGCATTGACCGCGGCCAGGTCCACCCCTTCGTGCACAAGGTGTGTCGCCTCACCCTCGGACATCGATACAGCCAGCATCGAGCCGGGCGGCACGTCCTGCATGAGCCGTCCCCGCATCGTGACCAATCGCAGCGCATCCTCGATCGAGAACACACCGGACAGGCAAGCTGCGACGTACTCTCCCACGCTGTGCCCGATCATGCCGTTTGGATGAACATGGAGACTCATCCACAGTTTGGCCAACGCATACTCCAGCACAAACAACGCTGGCTGGGTGAACGCCGTGCGGTTGAGCCTCTCAGAATCGATGGAGGACTCATCGAAGAGAACCGACCTGATATCCACCTCAATGTGAGGCGCGAGCAAGGCCGCGCATCGGTCAATCTGTTCACGGAACATCGGCTCGTGGGTGTAGAGGCTGCGGCCCATCGTGGAATACTGCGCGCCCTGCCCTGAAAAGAGGAACACCACAGGCCTCGGTTCACCGACGTGGGGGACGGAGTTCGCGGAATTGAATCGACTCAAGGCGTGTATCGTCGAGTCTATGGTGTCGGCCACCACCCACCGGCGATGGGCAAAGGCCCTTCGACCGGTCTGCAGCGTATACGCGACATCCAGCAACTCGGTCTTCGGATGGTGCTGAAGGTAGGCGGCCAGTCTGGTGGTCGTCGCACTCAATGCCGTTTCAGATCGTGCAGACAGTACGATGAGTCGCGGACGGTGACTAATCCGCTCACGCTCTCGTTCAATGACGGGCGCTTCTTCCATGACGACATGCGCGTTGGTGCCGCCGAGACCGAATGAACTGACGCCGGCGCGTCGAGGCGCGCCGGAGGAGGTCCACCCGATCAGTTTGGTGTTGACGTAGAACGGTGTTCTGGTAAATGCGATTTCGGGATTCGGTTCGGAGAAATGCAAGCTGGGAGGAATCTGCTGATGCGATAGAGCGAGGGCCGTCTTGATCAGTCCCGCGATCCCTGCCGCCGCATCGAGATGACCGATATTGCTCTTCACGGATCCGATGGCGCAGAACCCGTTTCTGTCGGTGCCGGCACGAAATGCCTGGGTGAGGGCTGCGACCTCGATCGGGTCTCCCATCGGCGTGCCGGTCCCGTGAGCTTCGACATATCGAACGGACTCCGGCTCGACCCTGGCAGCCACGTGTGCCGCGCGAATCACCCGGGCTTGTCCTTCCACGCGCGGCGCCGTGTATCCGACCTTCTGCGCTCCATCGTTATTGATCGCGGTGCCCTTGATGAGCGCCAAAATATGGTCGCCGTCGGCCTCCGCATCTTCGAATCGCTTCAACAACACGATGCCGATACCGCTTCCGCCAACTGTTCCCCTCGCGTCTGCATCAAAGACCCGGCAGTGACCGTCTGGGGAGGCAATTCCGCTCTTCTGATAGAGATACCCGACCTTTTGAGGCACGTTGATGGACACGCCTCCGGCGAGCGCCATGTCGCATTCGCCCGCGAGTAGTCCTTGGCAGGCCAGGTGAACCGCGACCAGGGATGTCGAACAGGCGGTTTGAACCGCGATGCTAGGCCCTTCCAAATTCAGTTTGTAGGAGACACGGGTGGGGAGCGAATCCTTCTCCACGCCGAGAATTCCGGCCATATCCGAGGCCGACTGCAACAGAACACCGTCAGGAAAGAGATTGAAGAGGTACCCACTGGTGCTGGACCCCGCATAGACGCCGATAGACCCCTTGAACCGTTCCGGATCATATCCCGCGTGCTCAAACGTCTCCCACGCACATTCGAGAAACAACCGATGCTGGGGGTCCATCAATTCGGCTTCTTTCGGCATGATACCGAAGAAATCGGCATCGAACAGGTCGATTCCCTCGATGACTCCCCGCATTCGGACATAATTGGGATCCTGGCGCAGCCGTTCGTAAACTCCGGCTGATTGGAGATCGTCCTCGCTCAGTCTCGTAATCGACTCAACGCCGTCGCGCACATTTCTCCAAAACGTGGCACTGTCATGGGCTCCGGGGAACCGGCATGCCAATCCGATAACCGCCAGGTCCAATCCGTCGTGCTCGCTGATCCGATTCCCTCCGTTCCGATCCATCTTAGATCCTATCCGTGGTCGTCTGACGTTGCTCTCGTTGCTGCTGGAGACGTCGGATACCTGCGAGGCGACGCGCCTTGGCCTGTTGCATCCCTCCAGCTTGGGCAGAGTCTCCATCCGCTTCCTTCGGCGTTCGGCCACCGTTGAGATACGCGGCAAGATCCTGCACCGTCGGATGCTGGAACAGATCCACCATCACCAATGGTCGTGTACTGACGGCACGCAGGTTCGTCAGCACTTTGGTGAGAAGAAGGGAGTGCCCTCCCAGATCGAAGAAATTGTCGTGTCGACCGACTGACTCTACTCCAAGAACAGTCTTCCAAATCTCTGCGATGGTCCGTTCCAAGTTGGTTTGTAGGGGTACCAACGGTGGCTCAGCTTTCTGAGTCCGTCCCGCATGGGCTCTGAGAGCCTGGCGATCCACCTTCCCACGTGACGTCAGCGGCACGGCATCCAGAAAGATCCATTCGACCGGAATCATGTATCCGGGAAGCCGTTCTGCGAGAAACCTTCGCAGATCTTGACCCGTCGTAACGGTTTCACCTCGAGGCACGACATACCCGACCAATCTCGGCTCTTTCGCCCCGACACCCACAGCCGAGCCCGAAACCTCCCGCACTTCCTGCAGGACGAGTGCATCTTTGACATCGGGATGTTGCTTGATCGAACACTCAATCTCGGCTGGTTCGACACGAAAACCCCGCACTTTAATCTGAGCATCGTATCGACCGAGAAATTCCACATTGCCGTCAGCACGCCACCTGGCTTTATCACCCGTTCGATACAATCGTCGGCCAGGTTCACGACTGAAGCAGTGCGGAACAAACTTCTCGGCCGTCCGATCCGCCTGACGAGAGTATCCTCTCGCCAAACCGGCTCCGCCGATGTACAGTTCGCCCGCCACGCCGATGGGCACCGGCTGGCACGCCGCGTCGAGGACATACAATTCGACATTGGCGATAGGCCGTCCGATCGGCACCGTGGATGCGGAGATCCAATCCGCCAGCCGCTCAGGCATGAAAAAGCTCGCCGTGATGGTGGCTTCGGTCGGGCCATACGAATTGCACCAGACGATGCGATCACCGGCAAGTCGTTGCCACCGGACCAAACTCTCCGGTAACGCCTTTTCGCTTCCGACGATCACCAAACGAAGCGACTTCGGAAGAACCGTTCCGTCCTGTTCACAGGCTTCAATCCATTCAGCCCAGTAAGGAGTCGGTAAATTCAGGACCGAGAGACCGTGGTCGTCGATAAACCGGCGAAACTCAGAAAACTCCGGTACCGGCTCGTTCGGCCGTAACACCACGGATGCGCCCGCCGACCATGTGGGAAAGTACTCCTCGGCCGCGACATCGAAACTGATCGATGCAAATTGCAGCACACGGTCGGTGGGCTGAAGCCCATAGTGCTTCGCCATAGCCGTGCTGTGATTGACGAGCGCGCGATGCGAGATCTCTATTCCCTTCGGTTGGCCGGTCGTCCCGGAGGTATACAACACGTACGCCACATTCTGAGGTACCGTAGCCGGAGGCAAATCGTAATCGCGCAAAGACGCCAGCACCGGCCCTATCTCATCCAGCGAGATGACCGGAATCGTCACGTCGTGAAAGTGCGCGGCAAACCGCTTTTGGGTGAGCAGCACATGCGCCCCGCTGTCTTCGATCATCACGCGTGATCGCTCATAAGGAACAGAAGGGTCCATCGGTACATAGGATGCCCCTGCTTTCAGCACGCCGAGCAGGGCCGTCCCCATCTCCAAGGAACGCTCCAGACACAGTGCGATGCGGCTTTCCGTCTCAACGCCCTGCCGCTTGAGATACCGGGCTAACTGGTTGGCTCGTGCATTGAGTGACCGATAGTTATACGACACACCGTTCCACACCATCGCAACGGCATCCGGTGTGAGCGTTACCTGTTGTTCGAACAGCTGATGGAGGCACAGTTCTTGAGGATAGTTCGCCGCTGTCGCGTTGCAACTCTGGAGCAGATACCGTCGTTCATCTTCGCCGAGCATGCCGAGTTCGCTCACCCGCTCCTCAGGACTCCGCACGATCTGTCTGAGTAATTCTTGAAAATGTCCGGCCATGCGCGCGATGGTTTCTCCGGTGAACAGGTCCGTGCTGTACTCCAATACCGCCTCTAACCGACCATCTTTCATCGCCGTCAGTTCGAGAGTGAGGTCGAACACGGAGGTCCGGGTGCTCATCTTCATCCGGCACACATCCAGGCCGTCCAGACGGCAGAGCTCAGGTTGCTCTTCTTCCAAGGTCAACATCACCTGATACAGCGGCGTATGGCTGAGACTGCGCGGGACGTGAAGGGTATCCACCAACCGTTCAAACGGAAGGTCTTGGTTGGCCTGCGCCTCAAGCACGGTCTTCCGCACCTGTGCCAGCAACTCGAGAAAAGAGGGATCACCCGTCAAATCCACGCGCAATGCAACCGTGTTGACGAAACAACCAATGAGGGAATCGCATTCCGGCTGAGAGCGGTTGGCAACCGGCGTCCCGACGCAGAACTCCGACTGTCCGCTGTAACGGGCCAACAATACGTCGAATGAAGCCAGCACCGTCATGAATAATGACGCCTGGTGCCTGCAGCCGATCTCATGAAGCCGTCTCCCGATGTCTTCTGGGATAGACCAGCCATACCGATCCCCCTTTTGTCCCTGCACCGCGGGTCGGGGACGATCGCTTGGCAATTCGAGCACATGCGGGACGGTCCCCAGCTGTCGGCGCCAGTACGTTTCTTGGCGCTTCCATACTTCACTATCCAGAGAGTGCCGCTGATACAGGACGACGTCCCGGTACTGCCTCGGCAGTGGCGGGAGAAGAGCATCCATCCCCTTCGTGAAGGCCTCATACAGCCGCGTTAATTCGCGGCCGACAATTCTCATAGACCATCCGTCAGCCACGATGTGATGGATCGTGACCAGCAGAATCTGGTCCGCCTGAGTCAGACGAAGTAGTCGCACCCGAATCAACGGACCTGCTGACAGATCAAACGCCTGGTGAGCCTCGTTCGACATCCACAGCAAGATGTGCTCCTCCTGCACTGCTCCGCTCACATTCATCAGATCTTCGACCGGGAGCGGAAGTTCATACTGTGAATCGATCACCTGAGACGGATGACCTTGATCGACGACGAATCGCGCGCGAAGAATCTCATGGCGCCGCACGATTTCCTTCAGAGCACGATGAAGCGCCGTCAGATCGAGTACTCCTCTGATTCGCAAGGCAACTGGAATATTATTGAATGAGCTGTCCGGCGCGAGTTGATCGAGAAACCAGAACCGCTGCTGAGAGAAGGACAGAGGCGTGATATCTCCGGGAGGAGTCGGGTCCAGAAGGTGACGCGACGTCGTCGGCTTCAATTGAGATGTTGATCGGATCTGCGCTGCCAGACCCACTGGCGTGGGAGCGTCGAACAGCGATTCAAGAGGAAGATCGACGCCATACACGTCTTGCAGTTTGGCCAGCACCTGTGTCCCACGCAACGAATCTCCGCCAAGCTCAAAGAAATTGTCGTGAGGCCCCACGTGGGGGCGGCCAAGCACCTGCGCCCAGACGCCGACAACCCTGGTGAGAATGTCATCCTTGGCTTCCTCAAAACCGACACCGGTCCCTCTGTCGACCCGCTCGGGATGGGACGTGGTGTACACAACGTCGAGCTTGTGCGCAAGAAACTTTGCGCGGCACAGATGCCGTTGAACCTTTCCACTCGAAGTCTTTGGCAGAGTCCCAGGCTTGATCAGGACGACGGCAAACACTTGAACTTCATGATGTTCCGTGACCGCTCGGCCGACTCCCGCGGCGACAGAGTCGAGAGCGATCGACGAATGACCGGTCACTTCCTGCACCACCACCAATTGCTCCTCATCATCGACCGGGATGGAGAACACTGCGCCGCAACCTGGCCTGAGTGAAGAATGACTGTCCTGTACCGTCGCCTCGATATCGTGCGGATAATGGTTCCGGCCACGAATGATGACCAGATCCTTTAATCGGCCGACGATGAACAGTTCGTCGTGGTGGATCACTCCCAGATCGCCGGTTCGAAGGAATGGACCTTCTCCGGTATCCCCGAGCGTGGCGGCGAATGTCTGTGCAGTGGTTTCCTCTCGATTCCAGTATCCCTGCGCTACACTGGCGCCCTTGACCCAGATCTCTCCGACGTGACCATGAGGACAGCGCAAGAAGGTGTCCGGATTGACAATGACCAATTGCTGATCAACGGCGGGTCGGCCACACCCGACCAGTCGAGACGCGGAGCTGTCGGCCCGGGAGGCCACGACCACTTCGCCTTTCTCCAACACGGCCTTCTCAGCGAGCGTGAGAATGGGCGCCGCACCATGCTCACCGCCCGACACAAACAATGTCGCTTCAGCCAATCCGTAACAGGGGTAAAAGGCTTCACGCCTGAACCCGTAGCGGCCGAACATATCCGTGAATCGATCCAATGTTCCCGCGTGAATGGGCTCAGCCCCGTTGAACGCCACCGACCAGGAACTGAGATCCAATTGTTCTCGTTCCTCCACGGAAATCTGACGGACACAGAGGTCATAGGCGAAATTCGGTGCCCCGCTGGTGGTTGCGCGATACCGTGAGATCGCAGACAGCCATCGAAACGGCTTCTGCATGAAATGCACGGGCGACATCAACACGCAGGGCCGACCAAGATAGAGCGGCTGCAGGACGTTCCCGATCAGTCCCATATCGTGATACAGCGGCAGCCACCCGAGGACGGTCGTGTGCTCGCCGTGACCGAACGCCTCTTGAATCATCCGCTGGTTATGCAACAGATTCTCATGACTCACCATGACGCCCTTCGGGGTACCGGTCGACCCCGATGTGTATTGAAGAAACGCGAGCGTCTCCCCGGCCACGGACAGCGTCCGCCAGATAGTTTCGATCCCTTCAGCCGGAACGTCGGTTTCAAGCCACTGCACCTCCCCGAACTCTGCCATTCCGGAATCCTGCCGATTCAGCCGCTCAACGCCGGCATGAACCTTCGCCGGTGCCAGCGCTAAGCTCGCTCCTGAGTCGGTGAGTACCGCCCGCAATCGTCCCAGCATTCGTTTCCGTTGCGGTGGATAGGCTGGTACGGCGACGACGCCCGCATAGAGGCAGCCGAAGAATGCGGCAATGTAGTCAAGCCCTGGTGGATAGAGAAGAATGGCCCGCTCACCTTGTGCGCACAATGATTGAAGCCGAGCCGCAATGGCCCGCGCGCGATGATCCAATTCACCGTACGTCAGCACGCCGGCCTCCGTCTCACCGTCAGTTAAAAAGATGAACGCGGGTTGCTCCGCGAGATCGTCGGCTCTCTTACGAAGAAGCTCGACGAGTGTCGTGACGCCTGTACGCTCTTCGGATACCAATGCAATCCCCCTCTGCGCTTCAGACACACCAAGAGCGCGGGATGTCGGTTATGCTTTCATCCCGAACCACAGTGAACCTCTGTTGGGTTTCGCTCGTTTTCTCAGTCGGTGAGCTCGAAGGCCATCTGCATTGAAGGGAATAGCTAGCGCGGTCTGGAGACCGCGGCCCTTCTCTGATGACTGAGTCGTCGTGTACTACTTAGACGGAATACAAAGTTCTTTCCTCACCCCACCGGAATGTTTTTCTGAGAGAATCGCTCTGATCCCACCCGAGCATGGGCCAGGTGTACATCATGCGCTAACAGCGCGCCTTCTCAGCTGTACGCAGGGAAAGTGGGCACCTTCTTTT
>CAYUOL010000005.1:0-9391 GCA_964446345.1 uncultured Iamiaceae bacterium
CCAACCGGGGCCTCTGCATCGCTCAGGGGGACCACTCCCAGCGCGCCTGGCACGATGCGCCGGGCTGGCAGCGTGAGAGCGCCGTCAGTGGGGTTATGTTTCACCTGCAGCACCCGGATGCCCCGCCGAGCCTCAGCCACGAGAGCTGGCTCGCGGAGAAGGCGGCAACCGGCTGGAAGTACGGGCCGGTGAAGGACGAGGCCAAGAAGGAGCATCCCTGCTTCGTGCCCTACGAGGCGCTGCCCCCGGAGCAGCGGGTCAAGGACTACGTGTTCAAGGCGATCGTGGACGCCTTCCGCACGTCGCTGTAGTCGCCCACGAGGAGCGAGTTTGATGGAGAAGATCAACGCAGAGAGTGACGCGCGCACGACGAACAACGACGTGCGGCACCAGTACAGGGTGCTGAGTGACGAGGAGAAGAAGCAGATGGTCGAGATCAAGGATCTCGGGCTCGCCTTCCTCAGCAAGTGTGACGAGGTTGGGGCGGGCCGCGAGCTCAGTCTCGCCAAGACCAAGATTGAGGAGGCCGTCATGTGGGCGGTTAAGTCCATCACCAAGTAGCCTTGCCTTCGTCTCACGGGAGCCCCACACTCGGAGCTCCCTCGTTGTCCCGGAGAACTAACCAATGTCCAAGGCCCCGTCCGCCGCCCTCGCCCGGAAGATCAAGACCGAGAAGCCGGTCGTGCCGGAGGACAAGCTCGAGGCGGTGCGCAACCAGCTGCGGAAGTCCCGT
Organism: uncultured Iamiaceae bacterium; assembly: GCA_964446345.1. Taxonomy (GTDB): domain Bacteria; phylum Actinomycetota; class Acidimicrobiia; order Acidimicrobiales; family Acidimicrobilacustridaceae; genus CAYUOL01. The sequence continues at coordinate 734 of CAYUOL010000005.1, forward strand.
GACACGGAGCTCACAATCGCGAACCTCGAGGCCCGGCTCAAGGACCTCCAGGCGGAGCAGAACAAGCGCGTGTTTGAGGACCTCCCGGCGATGTTCCAGGAGATCGGCATCGACCGCCTCGGCATCGAGGCCGACGGGAACCTGCCTGCATACGATGCCGCCCTGACGCCGTACTACAAGGCGAGCATTCCGGCGGACTGGCCGCAGGAGAAGCAGGATGCGGCATTCAACTGGCTCGAGAAGGAGGGCTTCGGCGACCTCGTCAAGAACACGTTCGTCGTGCAGCTTGGGCGCGGGGACGAGAAGCGCGCCCTGAAGCTGCGCGGCCTGCTTGAGAAGGCGGGCTTCGAGTTCGAGAACAAGCGCGCCGTGCCGTGGAATACCCTCACCTCCTTCGTCAAGGAGCAGGTCGAGGTGAAGCAGAAGACACCCAACCTCGAGGTGATCGGGGCGACGGTGGGTAAGATCGTCAAGCTCAAGCCACGCAAGGAGAACTGAGTTGAAGAAGCCAGAGACCAAGGCCGTCACGAAGACGGAGAAGGGCAAGCTGCCGTCCGCGCTCGCGGGCCGCATGAAGAAGGATGCCGGCAAGGGCGTCTCCAAGGCCCAGGAGGACAACCTCGTTCCCCTGATCTACGTCCTGCAGGAGGGTTCTCCGCAGGCCAAGAAGAAGGATCCGGCCTACATGCAGGGGGCCGAGGCGGGGATGATCTGGCTGCGCAATGCTGCGGAGCCGCTCGTCGACGGCGAGAAGGGCATCTGGTTCCAGCCGTGCCACTTCGCGAAAGAGTGGGTCGAGTGGGTGCCGCGCAAGAAGGGCGGCGGCATCGCGAACCGCCACAAGGAGATGCCGGCAAACGCGGAGCTCAAGCAGAACGACGAGGGCAACGAGGTCTGGACGCTGCCGAACGGCAACGAGTGCGTCGAGACCCGGTACCACTCTGGCTTCGTCGTCACCGACGACGGCGTCGCGATGCCATACATCATCCCGCTGAAGGGCTCCGGCCACAGCTTCAGCAAGAAGTGGATGTTCATGCAGAACTCCAAGACGGTCGACGGTGAGACCGCGCCGAGCTGGGCATGCATGTACCTCCTCAAGACGCTGTATCGCTCCAAGGCCGACAACAGCTGGCACATGTTCGACGTCGACGACGCTGACACGCGCTGGATTGAGACGGACGAGGAGTATGATCGTGGCCTGAAGCTGCACGAGGCGTTCGCCTCCGGCGAGAAGCAGCCGGACGTCGACGCCCTCAGTGCTGCGGAGCCGGTCAGCGACGAGGGTGCCGGCAGCCGCCGCGCCGCCAAGGAGATCTAGTCAGGGCGTTCAGCGCCCCCGCTACCCCGCGCCCTGACTAGGGCCGAGGCGTCCCCCAGCGCCTCGGCCACCCCATCACCTGAACCAGAGGAGGCCGCACATGAGCGACCACGAGGACCACATCAAGGACCGCGCAAACCGGGCGCGCGTCGCAGCGGGCAAGAAGGAGCTCTCCACCGAGGAGTTCCGGACGGCCGAGGCAGAACACCGCAAGACGGCGCGCAGTGACCTGCTCCACGACTACCTGGTCGACGTCGTCGACTGATGAGCTGAGCGCGGTCTCCTCCCAGTCCGGCGGCGCATCGCCCGGCGCAGCCAAGATCCCGAGAGGGCTCCTGACGGGACTAGGGAGGAGGGACAACTCCGGCGAGGAGCCGCGCTTCACATCGTCTCTCAGTTGAGGGCTGGTCATGCAGGACACAAGCCGATGCGGCAGAGCATGACGACGACGCAGCCCTCAACTGAGAGACCAACCTGACACCTGAGGCACCTGAAGTTGAAGAAGCGAGAGCTCGCGGAGCGGTTCATGTCACTGTTTGCGGGCTTCGAGGGTGCACACGGCACCCACGGTGAGCCGCACCGCGAGCCCGACAGTCTGAAGTGGGCCATCAAGAAGACGGCGCGGACCAACCGCGAGCCCTACACTGTCGAGATGTGGGAGGCCCACCTCGCAGGCACCCGGCCCCTCGGCATCATGCCGATCCAGACTGCAGGCACCTGCATGTGGGCGAGCATCGACTACGACGAGTACGACGTCAATCTGCTCGAGCTCGTCGCGCGCGTCGAGAGCATGGGGCTGCCACTGATCCCGTGCCGCAGCAAGTCCGGTGGCCTGCACCTCTTCATCTTCTTCAGCTCGCCCCAGCCTGCGGCCCTCGTCCAGACGGTGCTGCGCGACCTCGCGGCGGCCCTGGGTATCGCCGGCAGCGAGATCTTCCCCAAGCAGGCCCAGATCCTTGCCGAGCGCGGCGACCTCGGCAGCTGGATGGTCATGCCCTACTACGGCGACACCTTCGGCGGGAAGCTCAAGGAGCAGGTCGGGCTGCGCAAGACCGGCGGCGAGCTGACCGCCGAGGAGTTCCTCCGCGCCGCCGAGAGGGCGCGGGTCGACGACGCCACGACCCTCGTCCGCACCAAACCCCCGGCCCACCCGGACAAGCCGGGGGGTAGGACGGCGCGGGAGCCGTTCGACGACGGTCCGCCGTGCCTGCAGCACCTCGCGCGAGCGGGCGTGGAGCAGGGCGGACAGAACAATACGCTGTTCATGATGGGCCTCTACCTGCGGCGCAAGGACCCGGCCGACTGGAAGGAGAAGCTGGAGGCCTGCAACGCGCGTCACATGACGCCTCCGCTGCCCGCCGAGCAGGTCGTCCAGACCCAGCGCCAGCTCGACAAGAAGGACTACGAGTATACCTGCAGCGTGGAGCCGATGGCCTCGCACTGCGACGTGCGCATGTGTCGTCGCCGGAAGTTTGGTGTGGGCTCCAGCGCGGACTACCCCGACATCAGTGGCCTGAGCGTCATCGACGCGGAGCCAGCTATCTGGTTCGTGGACGTGGGCGACACGCGGCTCGAGATGGCGACTGAGGACCTGCAGCGCTACGACCGCTTCCACCGCATCGCGATGGAGCGACTGCACCGCTGCTTCATGCCGATGAAGCACGACACCTGGACGAAGATCGTAGCGGCAGCGATGCAGAGCGTCGTGGTCATCGAGGTCAGCGGTGACGTGACGGTTGCCGCGCGCTTCCTGGAGCTGCTCGAGGAGTTCTGCACCAACCGACAGCGCGGCACTCGGCGCGAGGACATCATGTCTGGTCGTCCCTGGGAGGACGAGGAGGCGGCGGTTCACTACTTCAGGCTGCGCGACCTCACCAAGTTCTTTGAGCGCGAGAACTTCAAGGGCCTGACCCGTGGGCAGATTACAGGCCACCTCAAGAAGCTGGGGGGTGAGAGCTCCCAGCTGACGATCAGCGGACACAACAGAATGGTCTGGTGGGTCCCGAGCCGGGTGTTCGCGGCCTCGGAACCCATCCCGCCTCCTGAGCTGCCGAGGTCTCCGATATGACGATACCAAAGGTTCCGTTCCCAGAGCTGGTCGCTCAGCGCGTCAAGGAGCTGCGAGGCTACGCGCTCCGCCTGGCCGGGGGCAACCACGCGCAGGCCGACGACCTGCAGCAGGAGACGATCCTTCGGGCACTGGCCGCGCAGGAGAAGTTCGTCGTTGGGACCAACATCACGGCGTGGCTCCTCACCATCATGAAGAACCTGGCCTTCTCAGGCTTCCGCAAGAAGAGGGAGGTCGAGGACCCTGAGGGGGTGCACGAGGCAAGCCTCGTTGCACCATCTTATTCTGGAGAGGAGAGTGGGAGCACGGAGAACCTCAGGAAGGCGCTCGCACTGCTGCCGGAGGAGCAGCGTGAGGTCGTGCTCCTCGCAGCGGACGACGTCTCCACGCTGGACATCGCGGAGAGACTGAACATTGAGGAGGGGACGGTTAAGTCTCGTCTCAACAGGGGTCGTGTGAGGCTCGCAGAGCTCCTGGGCGAGGGCAAGAAGGTTGAGACGAGCAAGACGGGAACCGTTCGCAATGAGCACGGGCACCTCCAGATCCGAAACAACGAGCTGAGACCCGGCATCCGCACGTTCGACGTGTCGCAGTTCAACCCAGTCGTCCCAGCGACAGAGCCGGGACCGGTGCCAGAACTGCTGTGGCTGCGGATCAGTGACCTCAGGATCGACGAGCGCTACCAGCGCAGCGTGCTTGGGAAGGGCATGACCAACATCCGCTACATCGCGACCAACTTCCAGTGGAGCAAGTTTACGGCAGTCTGCGTCGCGCGCTGGGAGGGGGTCGACTACGTCGTGGACGGGCAGCACCGCACCTATGGGGCAGCGCTGCGTGGCCTGGAGAGGGTTCCCTGCCTCGTCATGCGGGCACCACCGGAGGTGGCGGCAGACGCCTTTGCCGCGATCAATGGCCGGACAACCGCGATCCACGCCCTCAATGTTTGGGGCGCGCGGGTTGCAGCGGGAGACCCAGAGGCCGTGGCACTGGACAGAGCCTGCCGGGCGGAGGGCGTGCTGGTCAAGCGCTATCCGGTGCCAGTGCTCAAGATGCGCCCTGGTCAGACCGTTGCGCTGGGCGCGCTGCAGCGTGGGATGAAGGACCTGGGCGAGCCCGGACTGCGGCTTGCCCTGCGCCTCCTCATGACTGCGCACCCGGAGGAGCGTGGGGTGCTGACCGGCTCGCTGCTGCGTGTTGCGCTCCGCCTCGTAGCGCGGCTGCCGGAGGACCACCCGGCCGACGTCATGAGGGCGGCGCAGGGCATCAGCTTCACGTCTGCGCTGCTCGAGGCTCCGTCCGACCTGCCGGGCCCCCGGCGTGTTGAGCACGTCGTCTCCAGTCTCTACCGAAGGATCAGGGAGCGCCTGTCGTGACCCTGAAGGAGATCCTCGAACACACGTTCCAGTGTCCATCAGGCTGTCAGCTGTGGCTCGGCGGAGACACCGGAACCGGGCGCGGCGGCGGCTACGGCAAGGTCCGGTACGAGGGGCGGATGCAGTCGGTGCACCGCGTCGTCTACGCGGAGCTGGTCGGACCAATTCCGCCAGGCTGGGAGGTGGACCACCTCTGTGCGCGCTGGCGCGGGCACGACAGCTGGCTCAGCCGTCGCTGCTGCAATCCAGAGCACCTGGAGTGCGTGCCGGGCGACGTGAACAACCGCAGGCGCATGATCGCGATGGATCGTGCGATGAACAGAGGAGATCAGGATGATCAATACCGCTGAGATCGAGATGATGGCTTCGCTGCTGCGGGAGTTCGACAACGAGCTGTCCCTGCTCAAGAAGTACGCAGCAGTCAGCGAGCGAGGCATATATCTCTACTACAAGGGGCACAGTGCTGGGTATGCTAGTGACGAGCTGCAGGAGCCAATGCGTCGACACCTCTTCGAGCTGCAGCGTTCCCGCGTGCGTGCTGTCATGGACAAGCTGCACGATGCCGGGGTCGACACGAGCGAGCTCCGGGACCAGCTGGGCGTCGTCAACGCAGGATACTACACCGCAGAAAAGGAGAACCAGTCTTGAAGATCTACATAGCAGGTATGTACAGCCGCCGCCTCGAGCTGCTTGAGGTCTCCAGGATGTTCGCCGCCGCCGGGCACAAGATCACTGCCCGCTGGCTCGACGGCGACGAGGAGAAGCCGGGCATGACCCAGCGCGACAAGGGCCAGATGGACGTTGATGACGTCGTCGCAGCGGACGTCGTGATCTTGTTCTCGACGCCCAAGGAGATGTTCACGAGGACGGGCGAGGGGACCAGCGGCGGACGCCACTTCGAGTTCGGCCTCGCGCTCGGACTGCGGAAGAAGATGATACTCGTCGGGCCACCAGAGAGCGTGTTCCATCACGTGGCTCAGGTGCTCCAGGCCTCCGACGCGGTCGAGGCGCTGCGCATGGTTACTCAATTAGAAGCATGTTGGGGCATCGCGTGACCCCAGAGATCGTACTCGGCCCGCCGGGCACCGGCAAGACCACCTCACTCCTGAACATCCTCGACGAGGAGCTGGAGCGGGGCGTGCCCCCGGACCGCATCGGCTATGTCAGCTTCACCCGCAAGGCGGCTGACGAGGCGGCTCAGCGCGCCTGCGAGCGCTTCAACCTGCCGCGCTCGGACTTCCCGTGGTTCCGGACGCTGCACTCGCTCTGCTTCCGGAGGCTGGGCATGCGCAGCGCTGAGGTGCTGGAGGGCCCACGCATGCGGGAGTTTGCCGACTACGCGCGGGTGCGCATCACGGGACGCTGGTCCGAGGACGGCACGCTCACTGGCTTCGAGACCGGCGACCGCATCATGTTCATGGAGAACCTGTCTCGCATCCGGGGCATCTCGCTGCGCGAGCAGTACGACCTCGACGACGACACGCTGCCGTGGCGCGAGGTCGAGCGGGTCAGCAGGGCGCTGGCAGCCTTCAAGGCGGCCAAGGGCTACATGGACTATACCGACATGCTCAGTGAGTTCGTCCGCATGGACACCCCGCCCCAGCTAGAGGTGCTGCTGGTCGACGAGGCGCAGGACCTCTCTGCGCTGCAGTGGAGGGTCGTCTGGCTGCTCGCGAGGCACGCTCGGCGCATCGTGGTCGCGGGTGACGACGACCAGGCGATCTACCGCTGGGCGGGCGCGGACGTCGACGCCCTGATCGACATGCAGGGTGACGCGCGCGTCCTGGGCAGGTCGTGGCGCTGCCCCCCGGTCATCCAGTCGCTGGCCGGGGGTATAATCTCGAGCGTGGCCCGACGGCGCGAGAAGGCGTGGGCGGCGCGCGAGGGGACCGGAACCGTGGACCGGGTCGTTGACGCGGCAAACGTGGACCTGAGCGGCGAGGACATCCTCATCTTGGCCCGCAACGAGTACATCATCCGCGAGCAGTTCGAGCCAGCGCTCCAGCGGGCAGGCATCCTCTACGAGCGGCGCGGGCAGCCGAGCATCCCGACCAAGATGATGCGTGCGGTGACTGACTGGGAGCGCCTGCGCCGAGGTGAGCCGCTGCCGGTCGAGACGCTGCGTGAGCTGTTTGAGCACATGTCTTCTGGGCGCGGGGTGAAGCGCGGTCACAAGAAGCTGCCGGGCTGGGAGGACACTGAGGAGGGGACGCTGAGCGGGCTGGTGCAGCAGGGCATACTCCTGACCCAGGCACCTTGGTATGAGGCGCTCGACCGCCTCCCGCAGGACCAGGTCAGCTACATGCGCTCGGCGCTGGCGCGTGGTGAGAGCCCTCGGAAGCGTCCTCGCATTCGCCTTTCTACGATACACGGCTCCAAGGGCGGTGAGGCCGACCACGTCATCTTGAGCACCGAGATCGCGCAGCGGACGTGGCGTGAGATGGACGCGCAGCCGGAGGACGAGGCGCGGGTGTGGTATGTTGGAGTGACGCGGACGCGGGAGCGCCTGACGATCGTCGGTGCGACGACGCCGAGGGCCTGCCCGTGGTTGTAGAGCTTGCCTTCGTCGCGTGGCGCGGGCAGGGTTGAACCTAGAGCGCTGCACCGGACTGCCCGTTAGGGGTGGGCCCAGAAGGTCTGGCACTTGACCCGCACTGGGGCAGCCAAGGTGCGGGCACCCTGTCAGGAGGAAGAGATGTTCATAGCCAAGGGCGAGCTTGAGTACGGGTGGAAGAAGAAGATCCTGGAGCTCTTCGACAAGGAACCCGTCGCCTACCGAAGGCTGCGAGAGCGCGTGAAGATGTATGCCCTTCCGCACACGCGGGAGGAGCTCGACAAGCTCAACGAGTATACGGAAAGGAAACTGGACACTATCGATGACCTCGAGCTTGAGGCATGGACTTCCGCCGGGTTTGCGGTTCAGATGTCCCGTGTGCGTGGGCTCCGCAGCAATGATCCAGACATCCACAAGACCATCTACCAGATCAGCGTGGCCAACGTAGGCCTGATGCAGATACAGCGGGTCGAGGTGCTGGAGGACTGCTGCACTGACGAGCTGCAGCGTGAGCTGGACCGAGGCTGGCGCATCCTGGCCGTCTGCCCACCCAACGACGCTCGTCGCCCGACTTATGTCGTGGGTCACATGGAGAAGGAAGCGTGAGCGTCGTCAACCCCATCGAGGAGAACGTCGCCCGGCTCATCTCCTTCATCGTCGAGCGTGAGTTCGTGCGCGTGCGCAAGGAGCGCGGTGACCCGTGGCCGTGGACTGGCGACGAGATCCTGCGCGAGTACCGCTTCTGCAACATTCGTCGCGAGGACGACGCCGTGACGCGCTGGATTGCTCAGTACTGGCGGGAGCCCTTCAAGGACAGCCCAGACTTGTGGTTCATGATGGTTACAGCTCGGCTGTTCAACGAACCGTCTACTCTCGACTTCATACAGTTGAACAATCGAGAGGACATGGACCTCGCGCAACTGCGCTGGCTGCTGAAGCAGCGCCAGAAGACAGGGGTCCGCATCTTCAATCCGGCATACATGATCACGACGGCGGGAAGGAAGCAGGACAAGATCGACTATATCTTTGAGCTTTTGGCCACGCTCTGGGCGGCGCGGGAGCGCCTGCGTCCGCAACCTGGCGACACCCTGAACTCGTACCACATGCTGCTGGGCCAGTTCCAGGGCCTTGGCAGCTTCCTCACGGCGCAGGTCATCGCCGACCTGAAGTACGTGGAGCCGCTCAGGTCGGCGAGCGACTGGCACACCTTCGCGGCCAGCGGGCCGGGCTCGCGCAGGGGACTTAATCGGATCTTGGGTAGATCCGTTAAGTCCCCTTGGTCAGAGGACGACTGGCGGCAGAAGCTGAACAAGCTGCAGACGGCGACCAGCGTGCACCTGCGCCG
>CAYUOL010000005.1:9491-50610 GCA_964446345.1 uncultured Iamiaceae bacterium
CACCTGCGCGCGGGCGGGCAGCGCGTCCTCGTGATCGGAGACAACCGCCCTGACAGCGGGAGCAAGCCCGCCGGGTGTATCATCAAGCCGAGCTGGGTCAGTTCGCTGAGCAAGGAGGAGTACGTCGCCGGGATCGAGCGGCTCAACGACCTCTACGGCGTCCGGACGATCTTCTTCTCGCTGCGCCCGAAGGTAGGTTCTACCTTCGCCCAGCACGTGAACCCGCAGGCCATCCTGCGGGGCTGCACGCATCACCCGGACTTCGCAGATGCGACGGTTGTCAGCCTCAACAGTTCCGAGGGCCTGTGCACCCTCAAGTACCGCATGCGCGCCGTTGACGCCCTCGGAACTGTTGAGACCAGAAACATCGTCGTCGCTGCCGGCATCTGGACCGGCGAGCTCTGCCCGTGGGTGCAGACCAAGGCGCAGTATGGCTGGTCCTTCCGAGGCCCCCCGGTCCGCGAGCCAGTCATCAGCCTCTGGGCTCCATACCGCCAGGTCGTGGCCTTCAACATGGACGACGGGCGCAGCTGGTCCGGCGACGGCTCCTCGCTGAAGCTCGAGAGTGCGACGCACGAGCGGCAGCAGAAGGCTCTCCACCGCTGCGTAGTTGCCATGCAGCACGACCCGCTGGTGCGCGGCACCTACGAGGTTGCTCGTGGTGCGCGCCCCTACGCGGAGACCGGGGGGAAACCCTGCCTGATCTCGCGCCGGGGCAGCGTTTGGGCTGTCACCGGCGGCGCGAAGAACGGAACGATCGCGGCAGCGTGGGCTGCTCAAGAGCTGGAGAGGGAGATGAGACTGTGAGGAACGGCGAGAAGATGGACATCATCGAGTTCGGCGAGGCGCTGATCCGCACGCGCGACCTCGACCCGGTCTACTGCGCCGTGCACGACGCGAGGCTGCCGCGCGACCAGCTGCACCGCTGGCTGCTCGCGTACTGGTGCTTCTACCACGTCGGCGCAGCGAGCTGGTTGAGCGGGTTCAGGAGTGAGGCTTACTGGGAGCAAATGGCACAGGCAGCTGAGAACAAGACCTCGCCACGTGACCATGGCCTCCCTTCCGATCGCTGGCCGCGCGCGGCGGAGCGCCGTCACTTCCGGGGCGCGAAGTGCGTCGAGGCGGTCAAGCAGCTGCGCGACGTCTACGGCAAGCCCGAGCTCGCGGTGCGCGACCTGATCCTGCCGAGCGAGAAGGCCATCCTGCGAAGGATCAAGGACTGGTACCTCTTCGGGCCGTGGATCGGCTTCAAGGCGGCCGACATGCTGGAGCGCTGCGCCGGGGCGAGGGTCAGCTTCGACCCGAACATTGGGTTGATGTACTCCGAGCCGAGGAAGGGCCTGGAGCTCGCGGCACGTCGCGGATACTACTATGGGATGGCGTATGGTGATATCTACGCGAACCTGCTGGATCACTTCAAGAACCGTGGGGCTCCACCCGCGCTCGACCGGCCCTGCGGCCCGCAGGAGGTCGAGACGATCCTGTGCAAGTGGAAGTCGCACATGAGCGGCCACTACTGGGTGGGCAAGGACATCGCTGAGCAGCGCCCGGCCCTGAAGGGCTGGGGTCGGACGGCCGACAAGCTGCTCAGGGCGTACCCAGAGGAGGTTGCGGGATGACTGCTCTGAGCAAGCGCGCCGAGAAGCTGTGGGAGCGTATCTGTGACGGAGAATTTTATCCGGCCTACAGCGAGCGTGAGCCGAAGGCCATGAGGGAGCTTGTCGACGCGGGGCTTGTCTCCGTCTGCGTGCGCGTGCAGACTATCGTTGCCTGTTACGTGCCCCGGCGGGGCTACAAGCCATTCAAGCAGGAACAGTACAAGAGGACACGCTGATGCATACGATCGTCAACATCCGGGGCACGAGCGGCTCGGGAAAGTCCACCGTCGCGCGCAGGATCATGGAGCTCGGGGTCGATCTCGGGAACGAAAACGTGCAGGAGCGCGGCGTGATCGGCGGCAAGGAGCGCGTTCTGGGCCACCAGGTCGGGCCGGTGTTCTTCGTCGGCAAGTACGCGACTGACTGCGGGGGCACCGACAGCATGAGCTGGAAGGGCGCGGCAGACGACATCTGCGACCTCGTGCACCACAAGGCGATGCACGGGCCGGTCGTGTTCGAGGGCCTGATGGCGAGTTCCTGGGGAACCGGGCGGCTGCTCGACCTGTGGGAGCGCTGCGAGAAGAAGCTGCACGTCATCATGCTGACGACACCGCTGGAGGTCTGCCTCGAGAGCGTGAACAAGCGTCGCCGCGAGAAGGCGCTCAGCCTCGGCAAGCCCGACCCCGGTCCCGTCAACCCGGAGAACACGACCAGCAAGTACCACGGCTCTCTCAAGGGCGCGCAGAACCTGCAGGCGCGCGGCATGACCACGATCGAGTACCTCGACCGTGACACCGCGCTCGCCCGAGCGCTGGAGCTGCTCAAGTGATCAAGGGCTGGACTTTTGGGGCCGAACTGGAGCTGAGCGACTGGCCGCGCCACGAGCCGCTGCCCGTCAGGGGAATGGGCATCGACGTGCGCGACGTCACGATGGTGAACAGCGACGGCGTCGCGGTCGACCCGACCGGCAAGCTGTACGCCCTCGGCGGGGAGATACAGACCGCGCCGACGTCGACGCCGGAGGGGCAGGCTGCCCAGCTCATGGATATCATGCGGAAGTGGCCGCAGACGACGGTCAACTACCGCTCCAATCTGCACGTTCATGTTCGCGTGCCGGGCCTGCGTGAGAACCTGCCGCTGCTCAAGAAGCTGCAGTCCTACGCGCACAGGTGGCTGCCCGAGGTGCTGCCGCTCATCGAGCCGATACCCGAGCCGGTCTTCCCATCAGCATGGCCAGACAAGACAGAGTACGCGGGCGCGCGCAAGCGCTGGGCGCGGCGGAGGGTCAGTCACCAGAAGCTGTTGAGCGCCGAGCGCCTCAAGCTGCAGCTCACGGCCCGCTCCCCCGAGGAGTTCCGTGACCTGGAGTACATGGACCACAGGACCGGCAGGCTGCACCCGGCGATACACCCCCGGCTCTGCTTCAATCTGCGCCAGCTCTGGGAGACGGATACGATTGAGTTCCGGCACTTCCCAGGCACGGTCAACTCGGAGGAGCTGCGCGCGGCAGTGACGTGGTGCCAAGAATTTCTTGCTATGGCGATGAGTGACGCCAATCCGATGGACTACGCAGCCTACGTCGGGGACGCACGAGTGCTGCCGTGCTTCGAGGACTACGACCACTGGCTGGAGACCGGGTATCAGCTTACGAGCCGGGCGACCCAGCGGGCGGCCGACATACCGGGCAACATAGAGCAATGGCTCAGGGAGAGCAAGCGATGAGAGTACTCGTCCTCTGTCATGGTTCCATCAACCGCAGCCCCTTCGTTGCCGGGCTGCTCCGCCAGCTGCGCCCGGACTGGGAGGTCAGGGTCGCGGGCCTCAAGACTACACCGGGGCGCAGTGCCTCGCGCAAGGCGCGGGCGGCTGCGGCGGAGCGCGGATTCAGCCTGGACGCGCACCGGAGCGTCGTGGCGACGCGTGACCTGGTCGAGCAGTCACAGGTCACGCTGTACATGGACGGAGGCAACGAGAAGCGCCTCCGCGAGCTCGTCGGTGAGAAGCTGTTCAGCAGTCGCTGCAGGCTGCTGGCAACCTACGGTAGCCTTCGTCGCGTGCCCGACCCAAACTATACCTCTGACCCGGCCAAGCTGCGCGAGATATTTGCTGCGGCCGAGCTCTGCACCAAGAAGTTCCTGGAGACCTACTCTTGAAGACCGTTCTGCTCGGCATGAACAACCCGCTCTCCGCTCAGGCTCGCTACGCGCTCTACCCGCACCCACCGAATTGCGCGGGCTGGCGGCTGTGGAGGATGCTGGAGGAGCGCTGCGGAGTGAACGCGATGGAGTACATCGAGGGCTTCGACCGGCGCAACCTGCTCCGCAGCCTGGAGTGGAGGCCGCGCGACGCGCGAGCCGCCGCCGAGAAGCTGGTGCCGCAGCTCGAGGGCCGCACCGTCATCGTCCTGGGAGCTGCCGTGCGCGACGCGCTCCGGCTCCCCCCGGTCCTCGTCAAGCCGGTCGTCGATCGGGGGGTGACGTTCCGGCAGCTGCCGCACCCATCAGGCCGGTGCCGCTGGTACAACGACCCGAAGCACCGCAAGCTGGCCGGGCTGCTCCTCGAGGAGGAGTACGAGCGGGGGCGCGGGTCATGATGATCGAGGTCGACGACGACTGGCTGCGGCGCGTGTTGAACGTGCACAGCAGGAAGAAGGACCTCGGCGAGGCATTGCAGGAGTACCTGTACGGCGACCCGCGCTTCGACGTCAACCGTGAGCAGCAGCTTGGCGTGCTGATCGTGCGCCACATCGTAGAGACAATCAGAAGCAGGGGAGACAAGTCATGAGAGTGGTCCGGGTCAGGAACGTGGCGCAGGCGTGGTCCGAGCTGCCGGAGGTGTTGCGCTACGACGCTGAGCTGCAGGACAGCCGCGCCGGGCGAGTGCTGGTGTGCCCCGAGCCGGTGGCAACCGTCTACACTCATCCGTGCGAGCGGGTGCTGCTCGCACCGCGTCGCGACGCCAACCCGTTCTTCCACCTCGTCGAGGCGCTGTGGATGCTGGCGGGGCGCGCGGACTCCGCGACCCTCAACCACTACGTACGTGACTTCGGCGAGCGGTTTGCAGAGCCCCACGGCGAGATACACGGAGCCTACGGCTACCGCTGGCGGTCCGCGATGGGCGTGGACCAGCTCGAGGTCATCGTGCACAAGCTGCGCACCAATCCGCTCGACCGCCAGGCCGTGCTCCAGATGTGGCAGGCGGAGGAGGATACCTGCAACGACCTCGAGGGCACGTGGCGCGACCGCCCGTGCAACACGCATGCGTACTTTCGAGTACGTGGTGGTCGTGGCATGCTGGACAGGGGAAACGGTAATGTAACTGACTACGATCACCGCGTACTTGACATGACCGTCTGCTGCCGCAGCAACGACATGGTCTTCGGTGGCTATGGGGCCAACGCGGTGCACTTCAGCGTTCTGCTGGAGTACCTCGCGGCGCGGATCGGCGTCGGCGTCGGCACCTACACGCAGGTCAGCAACAACTTCCACGTTTACGCGGACATCTGGAGACGTGTGAAGCCGGACGGCTCGATCGCGGAGTATGCGGCCTCCTCGCCCTATCGGCTCTTCGACAACCTCAACACCGCGTCGACCGCCCACCCCGTCGTCGAGCCGACGCCTATGTTCGACAAGCCGGACCAGGTCGACGCGGACCTGGAGAAGTTCTTCCGCTGGCACGATGAGCTGTGGGCCTGCCCGCCGGGCGAGGCCCTCGTCAACCCAGGACCGTCGTACGGCAACCCGTGGTTCGCGCAGACGGCGGCGCGCGTCGTGCTGGCCTACTGGGGCTGGCGACGGAGGATGCCGGCCAATGAGGTCGCCCTCATCGCGGCGCTCATCGAGGCCCCGGACTGGCAGCGCGCCTGCACCGAGTGGCTGGGGCGAAGGTATGCCCGCTCATGACCCGACACCACCCCCAGACCCTCGACCCGCGCAGCGCGGGGCAGGTGACGCGGTACCACACCTGGGCGCGCATCCGCGAGCAGAGCGTCGGCGAGCACACGTGGCAGCTGATGCGGATCCTGCTGGCGATCTGGCCCGACTGCCCGCGCGAGGTGCTCGTCGAGGCGATGTTCCACGACGTCGGCGAGCGCGTGACCGGAGACGCGCCCTACCCCGTCAAGGCTGAGAGCCCGCCGCTGAAGGTGGAGATGGACCGGCTGGAGAACGGAGCCCGGCTCGCGATGACGGCGTGGGGCGCGGTTGCCCGCCTGCCACTCGACGAGGAGACGCGGGTCGTCATCAAGATGGCGGAGTTCATCGAGATGGCGGAGTGGGGCATGGACGAGGTCGCGCTGGGCAACCAGAACGCAGTCCTCGTCCGAGACCGATGCTGGGCGGCGGCATCGGAGATCTGCAACGCCCGCCCGAGCGACGACATACGCAGCCGCACCGTCGGCTACATGAACAGGAGGATGGACTATGAGCACAAGTACAGAGGCCAGCGGCTCGATCAAGCAGGTCGGGGGTGACCACTACGCGACCCGAGGGCTCCAGCACTGGGACCTCTGCGTCGCGGCGGACCTGCCCTACCTGCTCAGCGCGGCGAGCAAGTACGTCGCACGTCACCGTGCGAAGGACGGGCGCGAGGGGCTGGAGAAGGCCATCAGCTACCTGGAGCGCCACCTTCTGGCCGTGGACAAGTACCAGTACCCGTCGGACGCCAACTGGGGCAGCCGCCTGGCAGGCTCCCTCGAGTTCATGAACTGGATCAGTGACGCGCGCATGGATGGACGGGACACTGCCATCCTGCACGACATCATGTGCGCGGGTAACAGCCAGCGGGCGATCGTCCAGATCAGAGCGCTGATCGAGGAGGAGTACCCGGTCAACCCGGTCTATGGGCTGACCGAGGACGTGCAGGCTGCCGCCGCCCGTCTCGCAGCGATCAAGCCCGGCACGCCGGAGGACGGCGGGCACCACGCCGTCGTGCTCGCGCGCTCCCTCACGCAGTTCCAGTACGACCACCGGCTTGACCCC
This sequence comes from uncultured Iamiaceae bacterium, assembly GCA_964446345.1. Lineage (GTDB taxonomy): Bacteria > Actinomycetota > Acidimicrobiia > Acidimicrobiales > Acidimicrobilacustridaceae > CAYUOL01. The sequence goes on from CAYUOL010000005.1 coordinate 16,069, forward strand.
GCCATGCGCAAGCACTACCGGCACAACCCGAGCAGCTGCCGCTGGGAGGTGCAGCTCGCCGACCTCATCACCGACTACGGCCTCGGCTGGGTGGTGGCGTGAGTCAGCTGCCCCTGTTCCTGCCGGACAGCGGCTGGGTGCCGCCGACCGAGCTGCCTGACCTGCGGAGGGTCGGCCTGGTAGCCCTCGACCGCGAGACCAAGGACGACGGCCTGGCCGCTGGGCGCGGTCCCGGCTGGGCCGTCCGCGCGGGCTATACGGCGGGCATCGGCGTCGCCTGGAGGGCCGGAGGCGAGCTCCGGAGCCTCTACCTGCCGCTCCGCCACCCGGAGACGGCCTGCCTGGACCCGGAGCAGGTCGCCCGGTGGGAGGACGACCACTACCGGGCCGGTGTTCACTTCGTCTACCACAACGCACCCTACGACCTCGGCTGGGCGCGAGCGGAGCACGGCACCCGCCCGCCGGAGCGCCTCGACGACACGACGGCGATGGCGGTCATGATCGACGAGAACAAGCTGAGCTACAAGCTGGACCGGCTCGCCAGGGAGTACGGCCTGGAGGGCAAGGACGAGACCCTGCTGCGCGAGGCGGCAGCAGCCTACGGCTACCACGGCTCGAAGGTCAAGGAGAACCTCTGGCGGCTTCCCGCCCGCTTCGTCGGCCCCTACGGCGCGGGCGACGCGGAGCAGACGCTGCTCCTGAGTGAGATCCTCCGCCCCATGCTCGCAGAGCAGGGGCTGGAGGATGCCTACCAGCTCGAGATGGACCTCATCCCCATGATCCAGGAGATGCGGCTGCGCGGCATACGGGTCGACACGCTGGCCGCCGAGGAGGCGCTCGACGCCCTGAAGAGGGAGCGGGATGTTGTTCTAACCGAACTTTCAGAGAAGTTAGGAAGAACAGTTCGGTTAGAAGACATACGCAAGGTCAAGAACCTCGAGGCCTGGCACGACGCCGCGAAGATCAGCTACCCGCGCACGCCGAAGACGGCGGTCGGCAGCTTCACCGCAGGCTGGATGCGCAAGCACGAGCACTGGCTCCCCCGGCTCGTGGCGCGCGCGGACCAGCTCGAGGAGGCCGGAGAGAAGTTCGTCCGGGGGTTCATCCTGGACTACGCGCACCGGGGGCGGCTCCACGCCAGCATCAACCAGTTCAAGTCCGACGAGGGCGGCACCAAGACCCATCGCTTCAGCTACTCCGACCCAGCGCTGCAGCAGATGCCCGGCGACAAGCAGCCGGAGCTCAAGGCGATCATTCGTGGCCTGTTCCTGCCGGAGGAGGGCGAGGTGTGGGGTGCGCTGGACTACTCCCAGCAGGAGTACCGGCTCATCGTGCACTTCGCGTGCCGCCTCGGGCTGCGCGGCGCGGCGGAGGCGAAGGAGATGTATGCCTCGGACGCGAACACGGACTTCCATGCCATGGTCGCCGAGATGACCAACCTGCCTCGGCGCACGGCGAAGGACGTGAACTTCGCGAAGGTCTACGGCGCGGGCATACCGAAGTTCGCGGGCATGACCGGCATGGACCTCGACGTAGCGCAGGAGACGATGGACCAGTACGACAAGCTGCTGCCGTTCCCCAAGCTGCTCGACGCGGAGTGCAAGAACCTTGCCGGCCAGCGCGGCTGGATCCGCATGCTGGACGGGGCACGGATGCACTTCGACCGCTGGGAGCCCGCGTGGCGCGACGGAGCCACTGGCTTCCCGCGCGCGTTGGACGAGGCCCGAAAGGTGTGGCCCGGCCTCCGGCTCAAGCGGGCGTTCACCCACAAGGCGATGAACGCTCTGATCCAGGGCTCAGCTGCCCGGCAGACCAAGCTGGCGATGCGGGCATGGTGGCGCGAGAAGATCCTGCCGCTGCTGCAGATGCACGACGAGCTCTCGGCCTCGTTCAGGGACGAGAAGACGGCGCTCAGGGCGCAGGAGATCATGCGCGACGTGGTCCGGCTCGAGGTGCCCATGGCCGTGGACGCCGAGTTTGGCCCAACCTGGGGTGCGGCGTCCAAGAAGAAGGACGCGCGGGGCGAGACGACCTACGCCGCGACCTGGGCCGAGGCGGTGGAACTCGTGTAAGAACAACGGGTTGCAGGAAAGTTCGCGGAGGCGCAAGAAAGTTGTTGCCTTCCTCTCGGAGCCATCGTATGCTCTCCTTATCAGCAAACGGCAATCTCGCCGCAAATAGGAGGCTCTAATGGAAGTCAAGTTTGTAATCTTCGCTCGCAAGTCTGACGGCGAAATTTTCGAGTGCTTCCGTTGGTGCCGTGACGCGGCTAGCGGTATCGCTCGTGCTTTTAGCGATGCTAAGAAGTTTGGAATTGAAATTGTTGAAGCTTGGGCGGTAGAGGTATGATAATGTTCGATTGGCAAAAGAGGGATGCTGGTTATGTTGCTGAAGTAGGCAACATAACCTTAGTTGCAACGCCAGACCGTACAAATTATGGTAAGCCTAAGCGTGGTACTAAATGGCGCGCGGGATGTTCTATATGGGATGAAAAAACTCGTACTATATCTAGGTATGGTAAAGACATTTATTGTAAGCTGTTTGATAGTTATAAAGAAGCTAAAGAAGCAGCCGAAGCTATTTATAATGAGGAAAATAGACGGTCGGGACGCCCCGGCCCTCTGTCAGGAGAGAACGAAGATGACAACCACTGTAAGATTTGTTGAGCGCAACGGGTCGATCACCGACATCCGCTTCCGGGACAAGACATCGGCCCGGCTTGCCGCGCGCATCAGCAACGACCCCGGCTACTACGTCCCTGGAGCGAAGCAGAACTTCCGCGCTGTGTTCGTACTCTCAAGCGACGAGCTCCCCCTCAACAAGACGGCACGCTACACCGAGCCAGCGAGGTACGGTCTGTAACAACCGGACAAAACCCATCACTCTGTCAGGAGAGAACGAAGATGGACATTACCCCTCTCAAGAGCAACGTGCTCTCAATCGAGTCGCGGATAACGCCCGAGACGATTTACCTGTCCCACTACCTCGAGAGCGATCAGCTCCACGCTCTCATTCTTCTGGGCACAACGGGCAAGAGCATATTCCTCAGCCGCGAGGACGCGGCGCGGATCCGGGACTTCCTCAACAAGGAGTATCCAGCGTGACCCCCAAGCACAACACCCGCGAGGGCTGGCTCCTCGCCGCCCGCGAGCTGCTCGCGACCGAGTTCTTCAAGGGCGAGTACCAGCTGCCCGAGAAGGTCGCCTGCAGCTGCGGCTTCCCGCGCGGCACCAACAAGGCGATCGGCCAGTGCTGGTCGCCCGAGGTCAGCAGCGACGGCACCACCAACCTCTTCATCTGCCCGACGCAGGCGGAGCCGGTGCGCGTCCTGGACATTCTGCTGCACGAGCTCGGCCACGCCGCGCTGGGCGTGGAGGCGAAGCACGGCTCCAAGTTTCGGAAGTGGGCACTCAGCGTCGGCCTGGCCGGCAAGATGACCGCGACCTACGCCGAGGAGGGCTCGGACCTGCACAAGGTGCTCACCCGCATGGCGCGCGAGCTCGGGCCGTACCCCCACGCCGCCATGAGCAAGAAGGCGGCCAAGGCCAAGAAGTCCACAAACGGCTGGATCCGCGTCAAGAGCATCACCGACGAGGACTACAAGGTGATGGTCAGCCCGAAGATGGCCGAGGAGCACGGCATGCCCCGCGACCCGTGGGGCGAAACGATGGTTCCGCTGGACTACGAGGGCGACGAGTAGGGGTTGCCCCGGTGCCCCGGCGGGGGCAAGCTATCCGCCGGGCCGGTCGGAACCCTCGCCCCCGGTCTGCGTTAGAAGTCAACGCCTGCCAACACAGGCACTCTGTCAGGAGAGAACAGCATGTCCACACTAGTCGAGGACTTTGAGGCACGGGTGCAGTGCATCCCGGTGCCAGCTGAGCCGGGGGGCAACCCGGCGCACGACGCCTGGAGGATCGAGGCCGTGAGCCGCGAGGTGCTCCAGCGGAAGCAGGTCGCCATCATGGAGGCCGACGGGGTCGCGGTCAGCGAGTTCTGGACGCCGGTCCAGGATCAGAAGACCGGCCTCTGGGTCACCTACGGCTACACGATGGACCGGTCCCCCGAGGAGTAAGAAAATCTTCACCCACTGGCAAGAATTCGCTTGCCTTTTTCTCGGGGCCACGCCAGAGTGATCCCGCTACCCCGAGAACTCTGTCAGGAGAGAACCAGATGAACGAACAGTCCAAGATCAGCCTTCCGCTCGACTTCGGCTCGATGACCGGCCCGGAGCTCGTCACCAGCTACAACAACATGGCCGCCATGGCGGCCCTCTACGGGCTGCCCGCGAAGCCCGTCAAGCGGTTCGCCGACAGCGAGACCGCGCGCCAGCGCTGCGAGCGCCTGCGCCTGGAGGTCCGCGACGCCAGCGCAACACAGCCGGACGTTGTTCCGGAGCAGCTTCGCCAGGACACCCTGGCGATCCAGCAGGCCGCCATGGAGGAGGCCCGCCCCCACCAGCCAGAAGAGGAGAGCGAGATGGCTGCAGCAAAGAAGGCGGCGCGCAAGTCGGCCGCACCGAAGAAGACCAAGACCGAGGGTGCCGTGCGCGGCTTCCCGGAGGACGCCGTGATCAAGATCCTGGCCAAGGAGAACCCGCGCCGGGGTGCGGCGGCTGAGCGCTTCGAGCTGTACAAGGACGGCATGACCGTCAAGCAGTACACCGCGAAGATCGGCTCCCGCGCCGAGGCTCTGGTGCACCTGCGCTGGGACGTCAACAAGGGCCACATCTCCGTCAAGTAGGGCGGAGACCGCCGGGGCCTCGCGCCCCGGCTCCCTCAAACTCTGTCAGGAGAGCGAGATGGTCGACTACGTTCAGACGTTTGTCGTCGAGGGCCGCAGGTACGGCATCGAGGACCAGGAAGCCCCAGGCGAGCACTTCTTCCCGAACAAGTACAAGGCCGGTGAGCGCAAGCGGTTCAACTGCTGGGCCGGGGGCTGCGGCTGCGGACAGCATGACACCCTCGAGGAGGCTCGGCTCGCCATGGCCAACTACATCCGCCGCGAGCACCGCGAGAAGGTCGAGGCGGCGCGCGACCAGGTCACGCGAAGTCTTGCGATCTTGGACCGGCTGACTATGCTTGGACTGGATGGCTTGGCGGAGGAGAAGTCATGACCTTCCGTGAGTTTCTTGACAGCGACGCTGGCGGCTTCATTGCCGGCCTCGCGATCGTTTTCTTCCTCTTCGCGGTCGTCGTCGGCCTCGCGGTGATGATGTGAGCCGCTCCGAGGCCATGCCGGAGGACCCCGGCGTCCAGGTCAACGACCCGGTCACGTTCCGCCCGCGCCGCGACCGGCGACACGTCGCCGGAACCGTCGTCTGGGTCGACCGCCGCCGGGGCACCGTCGAGGTCATCGACCGCGAGGGTCACGAGCATACGATGCGCATCGCAGAGGTGAGGAGGCAGCAGTGGGTTGGAAGGAAGAGCTGACGATCATCATGCTCGGGCTCCTGGGCCCGTGGGCCGGGCTCGCGGCGTGGCTGCTGCTGGTGGGGGACCTCGGGTGGGGGTAGTGCTCACCTGGCGCTCCAACCGGCAGGGCAGCCTGGAGGCCGCGTACCTCGGCGCGTGCCGCGTCGGCTACGTGCAGCGCAGCGCGCACGACTGGATCTGGAACACAACCCTGCTGCGCCCCGAGGGCACGGCATGGTACGGGCGAGCCTCCTCGCAGGAGGAAGCTCGCGAGCAGATGACTGCCGCCGTGACCGAGTGGGTCGCTGCGGCGGGTCTAGGGGCAACGTCCGCCGCCCCTGCAGGAGCGGACCAGGTCAGGAAGAGAACATGACAGAAGGAATGAAGATCCTCTCGCTCGAGGAGATGTTCGGAGGCCGCCGCGAGGAGCCCTCCTTCCCGCTGCCGGAGGTGCAGAAGATGGAGCTCACCGCGCTCTCGGAGCGCTACCACCACACCGACCTCTTCCGGGTTGGAGACTGGGTGATGCCGGTGGCCTCGTGCAACCTCATTGGACACGGACAGCCGCACCTCGTCCTCCGGACGCAGGAGCGGGTGCACGAGTTCAGCAAGGGAAGTCCGGGCTCCGCCGAGTATGGCACGCCGATCAACATCATGGTCGCCTGCTACGACCGGCACGGCTGCACCTCCATCTACTGGACCGACAGCTGCTGGTTCGAGCCCTACGTCGCGCCGACGAGCTGAGCCTCGACCTCGGCCCCTGTCACAGAAGCCTACCTGTGGCAGGGTCCCGCCTTCTCAAGGCAGCAGATGCTTTGATCTTCTCGATAGTCTCTGGCTTGTGCTTCATACCAAGCATAGACTTGTTACCCATCTGCGCAGCAGAAATCTTCTGCTTGTGTTCCTCGGTCAACTTGATGCCCGCAGCATGTATGTTGGGAACCCCGCGCCGCTCGTCCGCATGGAGCGCATCATGCTCCTTCTTAGTCATGACAAAAAGATTAGACGGATCATTGTTCTTCCGATTGTGATCCTTGTGGTGGACCACTTCGTTTGGTAACAACTTCCGGCCAATCTTCTCAGTTGCTATAAGACGATGTTCCTCGATGCGAGTATTCCCTAAAATCGGATGGTTGCGAACACGAATGTACTTCTGCCTTTGTCTCATGACATCAACAATCCTTCCAGTTCCCCCCAAGACCACCTCGCTGGGCCGCCCCTCCAGATGCCCAGGGGCGCGACGGAGCCCCGCAGGCCCTCGGCCTTGAGCAGGTCCGCCCGTGCGCCGGGCAGCAGCCAGAGCTCGCTCGAGGCCCTCCGGACCAGGACAAACACTCGCCCCCCGGCCCTCGCGCGCCGCATGAGCCATCCGACCTGCTCCGGGCGCAGCGTAACCGCCCAGCCGTCGGTCTGCTTGCACTCGATCCAGAACTCAACCCCGAGCCGGCAGCCGTTGACGTCGGGGGTGCCGGGGGCTATCGCACCACTCTCGACGGTGCACCAGTGAACGGCGGGCAGGTTCTCGCGGAGGAGGCGGCGGAGCCCACCGTCCTTCTCCCTCATGCCTCGCGCTCCAGCTGCTGGTCGATCTTCTCGCGCCACTGGCGGTAGGCGAGCTCCTGCTGGAGCATCTCGTCGAACTCAGCGTCAATCAGCTCGACGTGCTCCCACTTCCGAAGATGTTCTGGCCTCGGCTCGGTTACGCGTGGCATGGTTGTCGGCTCCGGAGGAAGCGGCGCAGGCAGCACCGGGCGTTGTCGCGTGCGCGTCCGTCGCTCAGTGAGGCAAGGCGGTCCGGCATAACCAGGACCTGTCGGCCGTCTATGCGGAGGACGACGTGGCGTCGCTTGCGCACGATCTCGTAGTCTACCTCAGCCTGCTCGCACATCTGCACGAGCTCGGGGTCGATGCCCAGTCGTTTCTGTCCCATCTGTCGCCTCCAGTCTGCGGACCGCGTTTGGCCCTGTTGCGGGGGTCGTGGTGACGCGCAGGCCGTGCCGCGCGAGAATGGGGTTGAGCCGGGCGACGCGGGCGCGGACCGCCTTCTCCGCGTCGTCGGGACCGCCGCCGGGGTCGTGGGACCAGAGCCGGTCAGCCAGCTTCCGGGTCGTGATGCCGAGGGGACCCGCGCGCCGTATCTCGCCGAGGAGGGCCCGCAGGCCCGGCGGGAGGTCGCGCTCGACCCGCACGTCGGCGAGGGGAGCACCGCAGGTGGGGCAGGCTGTCATCGGCGCACCCTCCAGACGGTGCGGCGGCGCTTCGGCGGCTCCGGGACGCGAGTATAGGCGGCGTGGTGCACAGGGCACCAGGGGCCCTCGCCTTGCGCGGCCTCCTGGCAGCGCCAGGGAGCGGCGTCGAGGCAAGCTCGGCACTGGCCGGGGCGGAGGTCAATCGTGGCGCGGACGGCGGGGTGCGCGTGCTCAAAGGCCATCAGGCGTCCACCGGGGTCGGGAGGGTCCAGCTCACGGAGCGGCGGATGCTCTCGTCGACGAGGGGACGAAAGCACTCGACCTCGAAGCACGCCATGGGGAACTCGCGGAGGATGAGACCGGGCGCACCGTCGTGCTGCTCGCGAAACTCCGCCACGGTATACTCACCACCGTACTGTGGCATGCTGCGCGGGTCTGCACGGACACCCTCTGGGCTCACGACCCAGCGATAGTGATCTGCGGGCGTGACCTTCTGGCCCACTCGGTAGATGCCGCTCATTCTTCTCTCCTTACATGGGTCGTGAGCCAAAGACTGCCCCGCCGCCGCGCCGAAGGCAAGAAAATTTTGCGCTTGCCTTCGTCCGTCAAATCGAGCAGTCTAAGCGTCTCAGTAGACTTTGCGTATTTTCCACAACCCCATACTCCCGTCAGGAGAGAGCCAAGATGCTCCACCGATACCGAGACGTCATCGCACGTCTGCCCGCCGTCGACGCCCTCTGCGCAGCCGCCGCGCTCAAGATCCCTCCGGTCTGCAGCACTAACTTGTATGAAGCCCTGGAGAGGGCTTCATACGGGCAAGCGGACCTCGTCCTCGCGCTGCTGCACGCGGGCCGTCACCGCTCCGTCGAGATGCTCATCGGGAAGCCGATCACGGTGCTCCCGCCACAGGCCTCGCCGGTCCGCAACCTTCCTCTTCCACGACGTGAGCGCGGCCCCGACGAGGGCCGCATCGTCATTCGGGCCCGCGAGAACCCGCTCAAGATACCGACCGCACGCGCCCGCTTCGAGACGCTGCGTCGCTGCCGCACCGTCGCGAGCTACCTCGCGCACTACCCCACGTGGCGAGCTCGCCGCGACCTCCGCGAGTGGTCCGCCGCAGGCTGGGTCGAGGTGGCAGCATGAGCGAGACAGCAGCACATTCCGATTTGATGGCGTTGGCGGATGACAAGTTTGAGGAAAAGCTGTCAGACCCGGATTACGCAAAACAGGCGGCGATTTCTTGGCGTCGTCATGCCCTCCGTCTCGCAGCATCGCAGTCGGACAGGGATGCGTTGGCGCGGATCATGCGGGGGCATATTGAGTACGGGTTTGACGGACCAATGGCTCGGCAAGAAAGCATCATTGGTATTGATGAGGCTGCCGACGCCATCCTCTCCCTGCTCTCAGGAGCGGGCACGAAATCTGACGGCGGTGAGCCGATGCCTGAACGGACGCAGGCGCGGTTAGCTGGTTTGGATGAAGGTCTTGGTCCGATGCAGGCCATTCCCCAAGCTGCCGACGATTGTGCGGCACCGTCAGACCCCTCTCCCGGCCAGAGAAAGGCGCATAACGATTCGATCCTTGCGCGCATGCGAGGCGTCGAGCAGCACCCCGCCACGCCGGAGAGCGACGCTGACCCGCGCAACCCAACCCAACGCAATGATAACGCGCCCTCTCCTGGCCCTGATGTGAGGCGTCGAGTTCTCGACATCTTGAACGCTGTTGCACCAGCCGTCGAAAACCTCGTGGGCCACCAAGAGCAATGCGACATGGATGGCGTGATGGTGAAAGTGTCGCGTCAGGCACTTGATGAAGTCCTTAACGCAGTAAACGAGGTTGCGCTTGTCTCCGCTCTCACCCGTCCTCTGGGGGGCTCTGTTCTGGGCAGCCTCCACGCCCGCGCCCGGCCCAAGCGTCCGCGCCACTCGCCTGCCGAGGTGCGAGCGGACGTGCTCCGAATGTACACCGACCCGGCGCGGGTGCCGGTTGCCGACATCGCCCGGCTGCACGAGGTGAGCCCGGCCTACGTCTCCAAGGTCGCGCGGGAGGAGGGTGTCAGTCGCTACGCCCCGCGACCAAAGCACAAGAGGAAGTGATGCCCATCTCACCTCTGCGCATCAAGGCTCCGAAGCCTGTTGCTACGCCTCAGTGCTCAGCACCGGTTGACCCGCCGAGCCACGCACCAGAGTGGCGCAAGGAACGGTACAAGCGCCTGCGGCCTTCGTACAATCCAGACTGCTGCCAGCGAGACAGCTCCATCGTCATCGACGGAAAGACCTACTGCCGCCTGCACGCGGGCGGCATAGCCCTCGACCGCTGGCTGCGCGGCGAGATCAAGTGAAGTCAGGAAGTCACAACAACGGAGAACTACCATGAGAGGTCTTACTACCTACATTATTGGGCTCGTCGCCCTCGCAACCTACGCCACCGTGATCGGTGTGGTCGCACCCCGGCTCGTCAGCGCCGCGAGTACCGAGGCCGTCGTGCTCGGGCTCGTGATCGTTGCACTGCTGCCGATTGTTCTCGTTCTCATGTATCGATGGTGGACGCGCACTCGGGACGGGAAGCGCGTAGTTCGAGCAGCCCGCAAGATACTACCCTTGTTACTGCTCGGTGTAATGGTCGCGGGCTGCTCGAAGGTGCCTGCCGGCAACGTCGGCGTCATCGTTCAGCTCTACGGCACCGACAAGGGCGTGAGCGAGAAGGAGGTCGGCGTCGGACGCTACTGGATCGGGTGGAACGAGGACCTCTACTTGTTCCCGACGTTCACCCAGACCGACACGTGGGCCAGGACCGACAAGAAGGACGAGAGCATCACGTTCCAGACCGGGCGTGACGGCATGACACTCTCGGCCGACTTCGGCATCACATTCCGCGTGGACCCGTCCAAGGTCGCCAAGCTCTTCCAGACCTACCGCCGGGGCGTGGACGAGATCTCGGACATCTTCCTGCGCAACCTGGTGCGCGACGCGGTGAACGAGAAGGCCGCCGAGCTGACCGCCGACGACGCCTACGGGCGGCGCAAGAACGAGATGATGGACGCCGTCGAGGCGTCGGTGCGCCGGGAGGTGGCCGACAAGGGCATCATCGTCGAGAAGGTGTACCTGGTCGGGGACATCCGGCTGCCAGGGTCGGTGCGCACCGCGCTCGACCTGAAGAACTCAGCGTTCCAGAAGACGCTGCAGCGCGAGCAGGAGGTCGCGCAGGCCAAGGCGGAGGCAGACATCAAGATCGCCGAGGCGCGAGGCCGGGCCGAGAGCACCCTCGTCGAGGCGCGTGCCCAGGCCGAGGGCAACCGCATCCTGAGCGAGAGCATCACGCCCGAGCTCGTGCGCTACCGCTCCATCGACAAGTGGAACGGCGAGCTCCCCCGGTTCTTCGGTGCGCAGGGACCGCTGCCCTTCATCGACGTCGGCGAGCCGAAGAAGTGCATCCCGCTGCCGGGCTCGAACTCGTGCATCAGCCCAGCGGCGGGCAGCGTGATCACCTACACGCTTCCCGGCGGAGGTGGCTCGGCCCGCTGATCTGACGTGCATACGATGCGAGACAGGCCCTGCGGGGCCTGTTTTCGTGTGGACTGCCAGTGGCTGCAGTGGGTTGGCAGTGGGTGAGGAACGAGACGAAAGTCGTGTGATTACCGGGGGTTAGCGCACGCGAGCGCCCGTGACCACTGTAAATGTTTCCTTCTCCGAGCGCGCGCGCGCATACATGGGCAGAGGCGCGCGTATGAGGCCGTGGCAGATATCGCTTGCCGAACCCCCCGGTCCGGGGTATGGACCGACGCCGAGTAATTTACTGGATCGCGTTCTTACTTGGCAGGGTTCTCAGATTGACCGACGCAGCGACCGTCCCCACAACCGCGAAGAAGCCGCCTCGTGTTTACACGAAGCCTGGCACCGAGAACGTGGAGAAGCGCCCCGGTGGCCGACCCCCCGGCGCGAAGAACAAGGTCTCGCTTCCGCTCAAGGAAGCGATCCTCAAGGCCGCCGAGCTGGTTGGCTCCGACGCAAAGGGCAAGGACGGCCTCGAGGGCTACCTCGTCGACATGGCCAAGAACAACCGCAAGCAGTTCGCGTCGCTCCTGGGCCGCGTGCTCCCGATCCAGGTCGCCAACGAGGACGACCAGCCATTCCAGCACCACGTCACGGTCGAGCTCGTTCGGCCGGGCGACGTCAAGAGGGGCAAGTGATGGTACGACAGTTCACGCCAGCCCAGGCCGCTGACTTCGCGCTCGGTTCCGTTGTTGACCTGAGCCGTCACCACGAGCTCGCGAGCAAGCTCCAGGTCACCTACTCGCTGCCGGAGCGCCGCGCGCCGCTGGCACCCCCAACAATGATCACGGCTCCCGCGCCAGTGTCCAACATCCGCGTCGTCGAGCAGCTCGTCGGCGCGACGGTCGTCCGTCTCGAGAACGGCGACGTGCTGAACATCCGCGTGTTCGTCGACAGCATGATCCTCAACGTGGAGGCGGGGCACTTCGAGCCGCGCTACCGCATCGTGCCGGAGGTCGTCCTGGGCGGCAAGCCCGGCGGCATGCGCCACGACGCCAGCCCGGACGAGGTGCGCAATTGACTGTCTCTCGTCGCAGCTTCATCGGCGGCCTGGCGGCGCTCGTCGCGGCCCCCGCCGTCGTCAAGGCAGCGAGCCTGATGTCGGTGCGCAGCATGGTCCCGGAGCCGGAAGGGGTGTTCATCTCGCCGCCGCGCGGCAACAGCTACCTCAGCATCAACGAGATCGCTCGCGAGGCTGTTCGGCTCTTCGAGGAGACTAACCTCTTCCTGAAGAAGATCGATCGCCAGTACGACGAGCTGCACAGAACAGGGGAGCGCAGGGAGGGCATCGTCGTCATCCGCCGACGTGTCCTCCTCCCCAACCTTCCAGCGGACAACCGGAGACAGGTAGCATGAAGCACCTCACCCACAAGCTCGCGGCTGCCGTCCTGGCTGCCGTTCTCGCGATTGGTCTCGCACTCCCGTCGGCGAAGGCCGGTGGTATGTACGAGCAGTACCCTCTTGGCGGCGCAACGACCGGCGCAGAGACCTTCGCAGCCGACACGAACCTGTCTGGCGGGCGCAACCCGCAGACCGCGAAGTACACCTTCCAGCAGCTCGGCCTCGGCGCGATCCAGTACAACGCCCCGCTCACCGGCGCGTCGATCACCGTGCTCGGCACCACTGGCACGCTGCTCCTGGAGCCGGCAGGCACCATCGCGACCCTGACGGTCACGCTGCCTGCGCTGGCCAACCTGCAGCAGGGCCAGATCCTGCGCATTTCCTCGACCGCGACCGTGACCGCCCTGACCCTGACGGCTGGCTCCGGCACCACCATCGCGGCCCAGACGCCCACCGCCATCACCGTGTCGGCGACCGCGAGCTACGGCTACGCGCTCATCTTCTACGGCACGAAGTGGTACCGTCTCCAGTGATGTGAACCGCCGAGCTCGGGCCTGACCCCGCAGCTCGGCCCAGACGGCGGAGGTCCCTTCCTCCCGGATTGTCTCCGCCGTCGCCCCTTTCTCTCCTGCGGAGACCGCGCCAATGACCCGAGCTCGCACTCTCATCATCGTCGGCCTGGCGCTCCTCGCCGCGACGCTCTACCCCCCGGTCCGCGCTGCCCTCAGCGCTCCCTCCCAGATCATCCAGCAGCAGGTCGCGGTCTGCGACCCGTACGCCCCGACCAACTGCGAGCGCCCGTCGGGCGGCTCGACGGCGACGCTGAGCGTCTCCCAGGTCTCGGTGGCCACGTCCTCGACGGCCCTGGTTGCCGCACGCACCGGCCGAAGGACGCTGATCGTCACGAACATCACGGGCACCCAGCTCGTCTACTGCACGTCGGCGGTGACCGCCACGACGGCCAACGGCTTCTCGATCCCGGCCTCTCCGGGGGCGTCCATTACCCTGCAGTACTCGGGCGGCCTGAGCTGCATCGCGGTGACCGGCGCGCAGACCGTGAGCGTGACGGAGATCTACTGATCGATGAGCCGCATCGTCGTCCCCACCTACCGTGAGGTCCGGTCGCAGCTCAAGGCGCACCGCATCCAGCTGCCTGAGCAGCTGGGCTTCCTCATGGTGCCGGGGACGACGCAGCCCCAGGGTGGCCGCTTCAAGGTCATCTACGGCGGGCGCGGCTCCGCCAAGTCGATGTCGGTGGCGATCGCGCTGCTGACGCGCGGCTTCCAGAAGCCGCTCAAGATCCTCTGTGCCCGCGAGATCCAGAACTCGATCAAGGACAGCGTGTACGCGCTCCTGGTCGAGTGCATCAGCATGCTGGGCATGGAGAGGTTCTACGACGTGCGCGCCGACGGCATCCGGGGGCGCAACGGCACCGAGTTCATCTTCAAGGGCCTGCGCGTCAACGCCTCGGACATCAAGTCCATGCAGGGCGTGGACATCTGCTGGGTCGAGGAGGCCGACAAGGTCTCCGCCGCCAGCTGGAAGTACCTCATCCCGACCATCCGCGAGGAGTACGAGGACGGCACCTGCTCCGAGATCATCATCACGCTGAACCCGGAGCTGGAGGAGGACTACACCTACCAGAACTTCATCATCGACCCGCCGAAGTCGGCCATCGTGGTCATGATGAACTACCGCGACAACCCGTGGTTCCCGAACGTGCTCGAGGCCGAGCGGCTCGAGCTGCACAGCAAGACGGTGCGCCCCGACGGCCAGATCAACCAGCGCAAGCTGGACGAGTACAACTGGACCTGGGAGGGCCGGTGCAAGGCCGCCGTCGAGGGTGCCATCTACGCGGAGGAGATCGCGATCGCGCAGGCGGAGGGGCGCATCTGCGAGGTGCCCGTGATGCGCGGCGTCCCGGTGAACACCTACTGGGACCTCGGGCGCTCCGACGAGACCGCGATCTGGTTCGTCCAGAACGCGGGCACCTACCGCAACGTCATCGACTTCTACGAGAACAGCGGGCACCACATCGACCACTACCTCGGCATCCTGCAGGACAGGGGCTACGTCTACGGCACCCACCACCTGCCGCACGACGCCGTGAACGAGTACGTTGGCCAGCGCAACAGCGTCGAGTACCAGGTCCGTGACGGAGGCAAGCGCAACGTGCGCATCATCGCACGCCCGCCTCGCAAGGCCAACGGCATCAACGCCGGGCGCACGGTGTTCGGCATCTCGCGCTTCGACCGCGAGAAGTGCGCCGATGGCCTGGCCCACATGCGGCGCTACGCCTACGGCGTCTCGGAGGCCGGGGTGAAGACCCAGGAGCCACTCCACAACGAGCACAGCAACTGCGCTGACGCCTGGCAGACCCACGGCCTGAGCACGAGCATCACGCCGCTGCTCGGCAAGAAGATGCCGCCCAACATGCCCAGCAACCGCTCGCGCTCCATGCGCACAGGAACAGGATGGATGCGATGAGCGACCTCAACGAGGACACCGACGCGACCGGCGCAGTCGAGATGAACCGGGACGAGGGCAGCCTCCCCCCGGCCCGTCCTGAGCAGGCTCCGCGCCTCAGTCGCGCCGAGAAGGACCGCCTTCTCCAGGGGATGAAGAAGAAGTTCACCGCCTGGAAGCAGCGCGAGAGCAGCTTCCTCAACCAGTTCCCCGAGGACGTGAAGTTCGCTCACGGCGACAGCGTCAACAACTGGCAGTGGGACGAGCTGATGATCAGCGACCGCACGGACGGTGACCAGCCGTGCATGACGATCAACCAGGTCCGGCTGCACAACGCCCTCATCGTCAACGAGATCCGGCGCAACCCACCCAGCATCCAGGTCAAGCCGACCGGGCTGGGGGCCAACGGCAAGAGCGCCGACGCGATCGGGGGCCTGTTCCGGGAGATCGAGCGGGACAGCGGTGCGATCAACATCTACGTGAAGGCAGCGGAGTGGCTGGTGGACGGGGGCGTCGGATACTGGCGCGTCATCACCAAGCACGAGAGTGACGAGAGCTTTGACCAGGTCTACCGCATCGACAGCGTCGCCAGCGCCCTGAGCGCAGGCATCGACATCAACGTCAAGGAGCCGGACGGCTGCGACGCGAACTGGGGCTTCGTCTACGAGGACGTGCCCAACGAGGACCTCGAGGACGAGTACGAGAAGTACGCGGACGAGATCGGCCGCACCAACGAGGTGCTCGGCACCGACGCGCCGGAGCCCCGGATGGACTGGGGCGCGGACAGCTGGCAGTTCGAGAAGACGACGCGGGTGTGCGAGTGGTACCAGCGCGAGTACTACATGGACAAGCTGGTCGGCTGGGTGAGCGCGGAGACCAACAAGGAGGTGACGCAGTTCGCCTCCAAGATCGACCCGGACACGCTCCGTGAGCTCCTCAAGGACCGCCTGACCCGCGTGCGCAAGGTGCGCCGCAGCCGCATCATGTGGTACAAGATCATCGGCGACGACATCGTCGACTTCCACCCTGTGCCGGGGCAGTACATCCCGATCGTCCGCGTCGAGGGCGAGACGGTGTTCGTGGACGGCGAGCTGGACCGCAAGGGGCAGACCCGCACCCTGATCGACGTGCAGCGCAACCTGAACTACTGGACCTCCGCCTCGGCGGAGCAGGTCGCACTCACCACCAAGGTGCCCTGGGTCGGCCCAGCGGCAGCGTTCGAGGGTCACCCGGAGTGGACCGACGCCAACCGGAAGAACTACTCATTCCTCACGTTCAACCACAAGGACGACGAGGACCAGGCGCTCACGGCCCCGCAGCGCTCGCAGCCCGCCCAGATGGCCACGGCCTACATCGACGGCCTGAAGATCGCCGTGCAGCAGATGAACGACATCTCCGGCCAGCACGAGGCCAAGCAGGGCCAGCCCGGAGACGAGAAGTCGGGCCGCGCGATCAACGCACAGAAGGTGCAGGCAGACGTCGCGACCTACCACTTCCCCTCCGCACTGGCCATGGGCGTCGCCTACACTGGCAAGATCATGATGAGTGGCCTGGCCGAGGTCTACGACACCGAGCGCATCGTGCGCATCACCAACCCGGACGGCACGCAGTCCGAGGTCACGCTCAACCCGGCGGCTCCGCAGGCCTACGAGGAGCAGCCCAAGCCCGACGAGCCCGAGGCCAAGGACATCACGCTCAACCTGACCATCGGCAGCTACAACGTCGAGGTCGAGAGCGGACCAGACTGGGCAACGCAGCGCCAGTGGGCCGTCGACGCGCTCACCGCAATCCTGACCGCCAACAAGGAGCTCTGGAGCATCTTCGGCGACGTGGCCGTGCAGAACATGGACTTCCCGGGCAGCACGGAGATCGCGGCACGCATCCGCCGCACCATCAACCCGGCAGTGCTGGGCGAGGGTCCGTCGCCGGGTGAGCAGCAGCTCAAGGCCCAGGTCGACCAGATGACCAAGCTCATCGAGAGCTTCGTGCAGACGATCAACGACCTGCAGACCAAGCTCGAGAACAAGGACGAGGAGCTCACCGTCAAGGCGGTGGACGCCGAGACCCGGCGCATCAAGGAGATCGGCAACGCCCAGGAGAACTACGAGGACGCGGGCATGGGTGGCGAGTGGCGCGCGGTCGCGGGCGAGACCCTCGGCAACGCGATTGGCGACCCGGACCCGAGCGCACTGGCCGAGCAGCACGACGCCGAGAACGACCCGGAGCCGGTGCACCCGGACGCCCAGGTCGACGAGCAGGGAAACCAGTTTGTGAACCACCCGGAGCATGGTAGGCTTGACTACGTACCCGACGAGCCAACCGGAGCTGCCTGATGCCGACCCGCGTCTACATCCCTACCGAGCCCTACACGCCGACCGGCGAGAGCATGTATGCCCAGCCCGCGCCGGACAACGCGCTCGTCAGCCCGCCGCAGGAGCAGGGCGCACTGAGCCGGGGCATCAACCGGCTGCTCGGCACGCAGTTCGGCGAGGAGCGCTACCAGACTTGGCCCGAGAAGATGATCCGCAGCGCCGCGACGCTCGCCGGAGACGTGGTCAGTGGAGCCGTCCCAGTACTGCCCCCCGGCTCACGCCGAGAGGACGTGACGGACGAGCCCGCACCGGGGGTTGACAGCAACGCGCCGTGGTGGAAGGTAAGCCGCTGGGTGCCGCCGGTCGCGGCGCAGCCCAACGACGTCATGATGGAGCGTGCCCAGGACCTCGCAGGCGTCGCCATGGGTGGCGGCATCGGAGGCACGGGCAAGGCTGCAGCCGCCGGAGAGGCGGTGCTGGGTAGCGGGCCGGTGCGACAAGCTGCTGCAGCTGCGCCGGTCAAGAACGCCCCAGCCTGGTACTCCGCTGTCGAGCACGCGCTGGAGAGCAGTACGACGGGCGCTGCGCCGGGCGCGCAGTGGCTCGCGACGCTGCGCAACAGCCGAGGCGTCAAGCCCGAGGAGATGGCGTGGCTGGGCCTGGACGACTACCTCGCGGCGGCGCAGGTCGAGGGCCGCAAGGTCACCCGCGCCGAGCTTCAGGACTACGTCAAGTCGCACGCGGTCGAGCTGAAGGACGTGGAGAAGGCGAACAGGGCGCGCGACTACGATACGATGGACCAGTCCGAGCAGGGCGTCCAGCGCCAGCGCCTGGCTGACTTCCTCGACCTGACCCCCGCTGAGTTCGCTCGGGAGTATCCGACCTATAGGGACATTCGCGACGGCGTCAACGCCATGCTGCGTGACTTCGGCGACGAGGGCGCAGTCAACGCCACCAAGTACCACGACTACCAGCTGCCGGGCGGGGAGAACTACCGCGAGCACCTGATCACGCTGCCGAGCAACGACATCAACGCAGCTGTGCGCCGCTTCGCTGAGAAGGAGGGGATCAGCAACATTCGGGAGGCCTACCAGAAGTTCGACGACGCGGCCTTCAACAAGAACCGCAAGGAAGACTACAAGTCGTCCCACTGGGACGAGCCCAACATCCTGGCGCACGTGCGCACGAATGACCGCGTAATCGACGGCAAGAAGTCCCTCCACCTCGAGGAGGTCCAGTCCGACTGGCACCAGCAGGGGCGAGACAGGGGGTACAAGGACAGTCGTGCCGAGAAGAAGGCATCCGACCCAAATCGTGACTTGACCACGGCAGAAGCTGACGCGGCGCGCGCCAGTCGTAACGGCGTCCCCGACGCTCCCTTCAAGAAGACCTGGCACGAGCTCGCGCTCAAGCGCATGCTGCGCCGGGCCGCCGAGGAGGGCTACGAGCGCCTGAGCTGGACCCCGGGCGACGCGCAGGCGGCGAGGTATGATTTGTCGAAGCAAATTGACAAACTGTTCTTCGTGCATAATACTGACGGAACATTCGACCTTCGAGCGCAGCCGAAGGGTGGCTCCACAATGGAACTTGGTAAAAGTGTCCCAGCCGATAAACTTCCTGACATGGTCGGGAAGGAGATGGCTAAGAAACTCGTTGAGCAAGAAAAAGGTAAAGGTGGTAACTTCTCCGGTCTCGACCTCAAGGTCGGCGGCGAGGGCATGAAGGGCTTCTACGACCAGATGATCCCGAAGGCGCTGGAGAAGTTGACCAAGGAGCACGGGGTGAAGGTGCAGAAGGGCGGCGTCGAGACCAAGCCGATCACCAAGACGGTTGACGACCGCTACTCCGTGACGGGTGACCGCAACATCTACAACACGATCGAGGAGGCCAGGAAGGCTGCCTCTGAGCCAATCTTCTACATCGACATCCCGCAGTCGCTGCGCGACGCGGCGATGCGCAAGGGCTTCCCGCTGTTCAGCGGGGGCAAGATGTTCGTGCCCCACCAGGAGGAAGACAATTGAGAGTTCTCGTCGCCGCAGCCTTCGTGCTGCTTGTCACCGGGCTCCGAGCCCACGCGGACCCCGCACCGCAGACCTCGCAGTGGGTTCTGACGCTCCGCATGCCCAGCGCCATCTGGACCCCCGGCGTCTACACGTCAGGGGAGCGATGCGAGGCCGCACGGAAGCGCGCGATCCGCACCCTCCGAGGCTTCGTCTGTGTGGAGCTGCTGAGCCCATGAGCACACTGGACCTGGTAAACGGTACCACCCCATCCGCCGCGCGCCCGCACTGGTGCAGGCCTGACGGCGAGGGCGTCTTCGGCGTCCTCTGGATCCCACGGCAGGGTGACATGGCGCTCAGGGCCGCCGTCAGTCGCCTAGAGGAGACTGCCGCCGAGCGCAAGCTCGTCATCAAGGAGATCGCTCGCGTGCCGCGCGGGCAGGACGAGGCCATCTACGCCAGAGGAGAACCGGCCGAATGACCACTCAGATGGTGCGCATGATGGCGAAGGAGATCGCCGGAGAGTTCTACGAGGGCCACCAGCGCACGCTGCGCTTTCGTCGCCAGTGGCCGGATCAGCGCGAGTTCGTTGCCAAGTGCTGGAAGCACTTCGTCGACCTCGCGCGTGGTGCCCTCGCGGCGCTGCTGGCTCGGGAGGACACGCCCGAGCACCACAAGCAGGCGATCCTCGCGGAGCTGATCGAGGACCACGAGCGACAGGTAGACAACCCGCGCGCTCTGGACGTGATCCAGGCGACCCTCGACCCCCGCGAGCGAGAGGACATTCGGCACATTGACCAGACCCCACAGCTTCCGGGCGTTTCCGGATAACCGCCACAGGAGACACTACCATGGCAAAGAAGAGCGTCAAGAAGCACCCCGTGATCTCCGAGCCCCCGATGCTGACCGCTGCGATGGACAAGAAGTGGCGGGCGGAGAGCGACCTCCGGACGCTGCAGCAGGCTGGAGAGATCCAGGCTGACCGCAGCCGGGTCTCCGCCGCCAAGAAGCTGGCCGCCGAGCAGGCCAAGGCCCTGACCAAGATCTGCAAGTGACTACCACCGCTTGACCGGCTCTGCCGGCACAAGCCCGCATCGAAGAGGAGAGCACGATGCCTACTGAGGAAGAGCGCATTGCCGCTGACGAGGCCCGCATCGCGGCCCTCGCGGGTGGCGGACCGGATGACGCGCCCGGCGACGACAACGACGAGACCATGTCGTCATCGACGGTCCCAGAGGACGACGATGACAACGCACCCACCGACGAGGAGATCCGCGCCGCCAACGAGGCCGGTGAACAGTCGGACACTGACGCCGACCCGGAGCCCGATCCCGACGCTGAGCCGGAGCCCGAGGCCGGGACCGCCGCGCCGGGCGCAACCACCTTCCAGCGGCGCATCAGCCAGCTGGCAGGTGACAAGCGCACCCTGAAGCAGCAGCTCGCTGACGCTCAGGCCGAGGTCGCCCGCCTCAGGGCAGGCCAGCAGGCTGACCCCCCGGTCGATCCAGCTGCGGAACCGGGGGGTGACGCGCCTCAGCGCCGGAACTTCAGCACGCAGGCGGAGTTTGATGCTGCCGTGGCGGCGGAGGCCAGCCGCCGGGCCGCTGTGAGCGCGTTCAACAGCCGCTGCAACGATGTTGAGGAGAAGGGCTCCAAGTCCTTTGGCAAGGCCTGGAGCGCAGCCAAGGAGGCTCTGAGCCTCCTGGACGACGAGGGGACGATCCCGTCGGACCTCCTGCTGCCAGCTCTGGAGACGGAGAACCCGCATCGGGTGCTCCTGGCCCTGGGTCAGGATCCTGACCTGGCAGCGCGCCTGCTGGCCATGAACCCGACCAAGCGGGCGATGGAGATCGCTCGCATGGACCTGCCTGCCGCCCCAACCCCGCCCCGGCGCTCCAACGCCCCGCCGCCGGTCGACCCTATCCGGGGTCGAGCGGCCCCGGCCTCGTCGTCCGCGCTGCCCAGCGACAAGGACAGCGACGCCGAGTGGCTCAAGAAGCGGAACGCCCAGGTCGCGGCTCGGGAGGCGGCCCGCCGGGCGGGCTGACAAGAAATTCCTTTCCGGGGCCTTGCCAGGGGCCCCGGAAAGGGGTATAGGCGATCTCAGGCTCCATCCCATGGAGCGGCCAGACGTGCTCGGGCTTGTAGGAGCGCGCTAGGGCGGTTACGACCGGGTTCGCCCACCGGCCCCTCGCAGCAGGACCACGCTGCGTTTGCCCGCCAAACCCTCTGCGCTCGGGAAGCAGGGACGCAACCCATACCCCAACCGCCCAGCGGCGTGGTGCGCCTGTGGGCCAGACCCCGAGGTCTATACGATGGCCAACTCCATTCTCACGATCAACATGATCACCCGTGAGGCGATCCGGTTGTTCCTGAACTCCAACGCCTTCATCCAGAACATCGACAAGCAGTACGACAACCAGTTCGCCAAGTCCGGGGCGAAGATTGGTACCACACTGCGCATCCGTCTGCCGAACGACTACATCGTGACCGATGGTCCGGCAGCCTCCATCCAGGACACCAACGAGCAGAGCACCACGCTCACCGTCGCGACCCAGCGTCACGTTGACACGGGCTTCACGACCGAGCAGCGTACCCTCGAGCTCGACGACTTCGGCGAGCGCGTGCTCAAGCCGAAGGTCAACGTCCTGGCCGGCAACGTGGCCAAGACCGTCATGCTCTCGGTCGCCGAGGCAGCCTGCAACTACCGGGCCAACGTCGACGGCGGCGGCAACATCATCTCGCCGACCAAGACGCAGTTTCTGGAGGCCGGTGCAATCCTGGACGACAACTCCGCCCCGATGATGGGCACCATGGGCGACCGCAAGGTTGTCAACGACCCGTGGACCGACGCGCGGCTGGTTGACAGCCTCGCGGGCCAGTTCAACCCGGTCGGCAAGATCAGCCGTCAGTACGAGTACGGCGAGATGAAGCAGGCCCTCGGGTTCAGCTTCATGCGCGACCAGACCGTGATCAAGCACACGACCGGCACCTTCACTGCCGGCACCGTGAACGGCGCGGGCCAGACCGGCACCAACCTGGTCACGAACGCAATCACGGGCACGCTGCGTCAGGGTGACATCATCACCATCTCTGGCGTGTACGCGGTGAACCGTGTTACCAAGCAGTCGACCGGCGTCCTCCGTCAGTTCGTCGTGACCGCCAACGTGCTCTCGGGCGCGGTGTCGATCCCGATCTACCCGGCGATCGTCGCGGCGATCGGTGGCTCCGACGTGCAGTACCAGACCGTTGACGCCTCCCCGGCCGACACGGCTCCGATCTCCCTGGCCTCCAAGCCGTCGGAGATCTACCGCAAGTCGCTCGCCTACGCTCCTGAGGCGATCACCATGGTCACCGCTGACCTCTGGATGCCGCCGAAGAACGGTGTCATCGAGGCTGCCCGTCACCAGATGGACGGCGTCTCGATGCGTCAGCTGGCGGCCTACCAGATCGGCACTGACCAGGCGGTTGACCGTCTCGACGTGCTGTTCGGCCAGCTGGCCATCCGCCCTGAGTGGATGACCACGGTCGCCGACAAGGTCTGAGCCGAGAGGCTCTGAGAAGCGCCGAGCCTCTTGCAGGCCCGGCGCTTCTTGACTACCCAGCTACCAGAGGCATCAACGCAGGAGCAGACAAATGCCGAAGTTTCCAGTTCCCGAGAGCAACGTCGAGTGGCCCGAGTGGGTATATCGCGAGTACCCCGCCTTCGTCGGTCTCGACGCAGAGGGCAAGGAGCTCATCGCCCAGAACGCTGACGAGGTCAAGGACCTCCAGAAGCGCAAGGTCTACCCGAAGGTGATCGGAAAGAACCGCGACGGTAACGACGTCATCGCACTGAACGCGGACGAGGAGCGCCTCAAGCAGAGCCAGGTCGACCCGGAGAAGTCCGCGTCCGCCTCCAGCGGAAAGACGAGCAACAAGCCCGGCAAGGAGTAACCCTTCTTGACGACGGGCACCGACATCGCGAAGGATGCTCTTCTCTACGCTGGCATCAGCGGCCAGGGCAACGAGCCCGCTGGAGAGGACATCCAGGCGACACTGCGCATCATCAACGACATGCTGGCGCAGTGGAGCCACCGTCGGTGGCTCGTGTACAACCTTGTCGATACGGGCAAGGTGTGCACAGGTGCCCTGAACTACAGCATCGGGCCAGGCGGCTTCTTTGACTTTGTCGCCCGGCCCGACCGCATCGAGGCCGCATACGTCCGGCTGCTGCAGGGTGGCAACCCCACACTGTACACGGACTACATGCTCGAGCGGATCCTGGCGCGCGAGGACTACTCGCGCATCACACTGAAGCAGATGAAGTCGTTCCCGAACGCCTACTTCTACGACAGTGCCTACCCGCTGGGCTACATCTACCCGTGGCCGGTGCCCGACGCGCAGTACGAGCTCCACATCCTGACCCGCACGATCCTCGAGCGGATCGACGTGAAAGCGCCGGGCAACGAGCTCATCCTGCCCGACGAGTATGCTGCGGCGATCAAGTTCAACGCAGCAAGGCGGCTGCGCATGGCCTACCGCTATCCGTCCGATCCGGAGCTCAACGCACTGGCCCAGGACGGCATCAACACGATCCGGGGCAGCAATGTCCAGGTCCCGCTGCTCCAGATGCCGGCTGGCATCCGTCGCAACGGTCGCTACAACTTCTACTCGGACACGGTGGACTGATGCCCGGACCGCTGCCCATCCTCGGTGGAGCCTACAAGAACCGCAGCCTCATCGCTGCGGCGCAGCGCAGCGTCAACCTGTACCTCGAGAAGAACCCCCCCGGCTCACAGTCTCCGGCTCCGTTCACCCTCTACCCGCGCGCAGGTCTCCGTCTGCTCAAGAAGTCACCGAGCTTCGGCATCGGCCGGGGGCTCTACCAGGATACGCTCGGCCAGCTCTACTGCGTCGTCGGGAACATCGTCTACTACATCAACTCGAACTTTGAGTACACGGCAGTCGGGGACATCGCGGCGGGCAACTCCATCGTCTCGATGGCGGACAATGGCACCACGATCCTCATGGTTGACGGCACCACGGCAGGCTACCAGATCGACATGCAGTCGAAGTCCTTCCTGGAGATCAGTGACCCGGCGTTCTACGGCGGGGACCATGTTGACTACCTGCGCACAGTGTTCGCGATCAACCGGCCCGGTACTCGTCAGTTCTACATCAGCGGCAGCAATACTGTAACCTGGGACCCGCTGGACTTTGGTGCCAAGACCTCCTCGGCTGACCCGCTGTATACCTGCGCGGCGCTCAACGACCAGCTCTGGCTTCTCGGAACCCGGAAGGGTGAGGTCTGGTACTTCAGCGGTGACGCGCTGTTCCCATTCCAGCAGATGCCGGGTGTCATCATTGAGCACGGCTGCGCAGCAAAGTACTCTGTTGTTCAGGCCGACAAGTACCTGCACTGGATTACTCAGGACAAGGACGGCAAGCCGTGGGTTGCGCGCGGCGCGTCAGACTACAGTGTCACGCGGGTGAGCACCTCAGCGATCGAGGCTGAGATCCAGAACTACCCGCGCTGGGACGACTGCATCTCGTACACCTACCAGCAGTTCGGCCACGCCTTCGTGGACTTCGTGTTTCCGTCGGCTGACAAGACCTGGAGCCTGGACCTCAGCACAGATGAGTGGGCCGAGTATGTCAGCATCGACGTCAACGGCAACGAGCACCGCATGAAGGGGTTCCTATCGGCATACTGCTACAACACGAATGTGATGCTCGACTGGAAGAACGGTGATCTCTACGCACTGGACCCGAACTACTACGCTGATGGAACTGACCCAATCAAGTGTGTGCGTGGGTTCCCGCATGTCGGCTCGAACGGCAGCCGGGTGAGCTACGGCGGCTTCATCGCTGACATGGACGTTGGGCATGTCAAGGGGCTGACCTTTGACCCGAGCGTCATCACGAGCCCCTGGGACAGCGGCTTCAGCAACGGCTTCGGCCCGTTCTACCAGAACAACATCCCGCAGGTCAGCTGCCGCTTCAGCAGCACGCGCGGCTATACCTTTGGGAACCGGCGGCAGCGCAGCCTCGGTGCGACAGGCCAGTACAAGACCATTGCGAAGTGGAACAACTTCGGGGAGGCCCGCGACGGGATCTTTGAGATCGAGTGGGCTCTCCCAGGCCCCACGGCACTCAACGGCGGCTTCCTCTCACCTGACCCGATGGTGTCGCAGTCATGAGCGAGCTCACCCCATCATTTGGCATCCCAGATCGAGGCCAGCCCCTTGTCATGCCTCGAACGGGCATGCTCACCGAGGGCTGGGCGCGCTTTCTCGTGCGCATCGCGCAGCTCACTCCTGAGCGTCCTCTCTCACCTCAAGCTCCTGGACCTTCTCCATGGTCCTACCAGGCGAAGACAATCGGCCACCTCATGATCGTCAACACCAACCCGATTACCTCGATCCAGCTTACGCGGGGCAGCGACACAATTCTATGTCCAGCTGTCGGCGGCTTCATCCCGATGGCCGCGCTGGACACGGTCACGCTCACCTACCCTGGTGCTGCCCCCTCTGTCGTGTTCATTCCAGGAGCACGCGCATGACGGAGCAGGACATGAAGACCTTTACCACAGCATTCGACCGATGGTTCAAGGGCAACGTCTCGGCCATGCGGATGTGCGCGCTCCTGGTCGAGGTCGCCCACACGTGGGACGATCTTGTTGACGCCGACAAGGTCGTGACACCGGAGGCTTCGGAGCGTGCGTTCCGAGTAATGCTACTGGAGCTGCCGACCAATGCGTTCTACCGCGCCAACTTCGAGTTCATCCACCCTGTGATGGTCAGTGTATGGGCTCAGTGGCGCGCGGCTACTGACATGGAGAGTGGAACCGTACTGGTTCGCGACGACCGTGCCAAGTGCTACATGCTGCGCGCCAGCCTGTACCAGATCTTCCACGCTGTCGCCGTTCTCTGTGGCGGCTTGGACTGGGCCGCTGAGGTCGGCCCAGAGATCTACCGCACCTACCGCGAGCACCCGGAGAGCTTCGATGCCTGATCCAGTAACCGCGATCGTCGGTGGCACAATCGGGAGCGGTGTCGCCAACATCTTCGGAGCCAGCAAGGGCAAGGACGACATGGCTGCAGCCGTTGCAGCGGCCAACGCTCAGGCTGAGAAGATGCTCGGCAAGGGTCTCGACGCCCAGAAGTCCTACTTCGACAGCTCCACGGGCACCATCAAGAGCATCGCTGACAAGGGCTCGGGCGTCTATGACGATCTCGTGAGCAAGCTCCCAGACCTCACCTCTCCGGTCACGATGAGCCAGTCTGACCTCGAGGCCACCCCCGGCTACCAGTTCACGCGCGACCAGGGCATCCGTGGCGTTGACCTGAGCGCAGCGTCCAAGGGGCTCAGCGGCGCACAGGCCAAGGCAGCCGCGATGTTCGCCACCGACCTCGCGAACACGACCTACAAGGACCAGTGGAACATCGCAAACACCAACAAGGAGAATGCATTCAATCGTCTTCTCCAGACGGCCTCGGTTGGTTCTGACGCAGCCAAGACCCTCGCAGGCGCGGGCACCTCGGCGGGTAATGCAGCGCTGGGCGCAGCTACCGGC
The DNA here is from genome assembly GCA_964446345.1 of uncultured Iamiaceae bacterium. GTDB lineage: Bacteria > Actinomycetota > Acidimicrobiia > Acidimicrobiales > Acidimicrobilacustridaceae > CAYUOL01. Next base: position 42,897 of record CAYUOL010000005.1, read on the forward strand.
ACCGGCACAACCCAGAGCAACAACCTGATCACGAAGGGCAAGTCCGACGCAGCAGCCGACACCTCGATCTTTGGCAACATCGGCAACATGCTCCAGGGCGGAGCCGGGTTGTACGCCAACGGCGGCAACATCAACAAGACGTTCAGCATGTACTGGAAGTAGGCCATGGCAGACGACGTCGCAGACATCTACAAGGCAGTTGCGCCACCGACGGATCCCTACAAGGCGGTCAACGACGTCACCAGCATGCAGAACAAGCTGCTGGGCGTGCAGCAGCAGCAGACCCAGGTCGACAGCGGCAAGGTCGATCTCGCATTCAAGCAGATGAACCACATGCGGAACATCCTGAGCGACATCGCCACCGACCCGGAGCTCGGCCGCAGCGACCTCTCGAAGAAGATCACCGAGCGTGCATCGTATGGCGCAAAGATGGGACTGTTCACGCCGCAGCAGGTCGTCGAGGGGCTGAAGACGATGCCCTCGACCCCGCGCGAGCAGTATGCGTGGATCCGCGACCATCTCGCGCAGGTCATGTCCGCGACTGAGAAGATGGGAGCCTACTTCGGGACCCCGGAGACCCGGAGCGTCGGCGGCGGCGAGGTCACCACCCAGACCCCCGGTCTCCCCGGCCTGCCGGTCCAGGAGCGCAGCTCTCGTCCGTTCACAGTCCCTCCCACGCAGCCTACCGTCGTCACCAGCGGCGTCGACCGGGGGGCAGGTCGGACTGTGGGCGGCTCAGGCATCGCTCCGCTCGAGCAGGGCACTGGCTCGATGCCTGGCGCTCAGCCTGCTCCCGCCGCACCAGTGGCTCCGCAGGCTGCTCCGGGGGGTCGTCAGGCCCCAGCCGCGCGCCCGGCTCCGCAACCTGTCCAGACTTCTCTCGCTCCTGGCGAGAAGGAGCGCATGGAGAGTGCAGTTGGTGCCTACAACGCGGCCTCAGCCGCAACCGGCCAGTACAGCGTGCGGGTGAACCCGCTGCGCAAGGCCATCCCGATCCTGGAGAAGATGAAGCCGACCGACATTGGCCCGACCTCGGAGCGCTGGAACGACATCAAGTCGATCGCTCAGACCCTTGGTGCAGGGCCGCTCGCAGGCATCGACCCAGAGAAGATCAAGGACTACAACGAGCTGAAGAAGTACTTCAACCAGTACACCTCTCAGGCTGCCGCGACCCTCGGTCCGAAGACCAACGAGGGCCTGGCCACCGCTGTCACCTCAAACCCGAACGTCAACATGGACAAGTTGTCGGCGACCGACCTCGCCAAGATGGCGCTCGGCATCGAGCGCATGCAGGCTGCCGCCGTCAAGGAGTTCAAGGAGCTCGTCGACGCGCGCAAGGTGCCCGCCAACAGCTTCCACGACTTCATGATCGACTGGGGCACCAAGCAGGACCCCCGCGCCTTCGTCTACGACCTGCTCGACGAGAAGGGACAGGAGAAGGTTCGCAAGCTGCCGCCCGCAGAGCGTGAGAAGGTGAAGGAGGGCATGCGCATCGCGAAGAAGCACGGCCTCCTGGGGGACGTGCACCGTGAGTAAGGACTGGACCCCAAGCGACCGCGACTACGCGATCCGCACGATCGTCGGAGAGGCTGCGAACGAGCCTGACGACGGCGTGGCGGCAGTTGCACACGTCATCGCGAACCGAGCGCGTAGTGGGAAGTACGGTGGCAACCGGCCGACAGACGTTGTTCTGGCGCGGGGACAGTTCGAGCCCTGGAGCACGCGGCGTGAGGAGCTTCTCTCGTTGGACGACAAGGACCCGGCCTACGCTCGTGCAGCACAGCTGTGGGACGACGCGGTTGCCAACCCCGGAAAGGACCCGACGGGCGGCGCGACGCACTTCCTGAACGAGGACGTTGTTATGAAGCGCTCCGGCAAGCTGCCGAAGTGGGCAACCGGCGACGGTCAGAAGCTTGGCGCACATACGTTCTATGGCGGCAGGCGCGGCAGCGACGACGGCATCTTCGATGAGTTCAGTCGCAGTGCGAAGCCTGCTGCAGCTGCGAGCGAGACGCCTGACGACGTGTTTGACGAGTTCAGCCGTGGCAGGCCGAAGACCGAGACGCCGGGCACTGATCGTCCGCGCGTCGTGATCCCAACTGACGTGCCTCCGGCCACGTTCACTGAGCGCATGGTCGACAGCATGCCGATCGTCGGACCGCTGATGAACAACCTGACGGCAGCAGCGGGAGCAGGTCTCCAGGCCACTGTCAACCCGCTGCGTCGGGTCATGGGCAAGGAACCCCGTCCCGAGCTCGAGGGCACCACCTTCGGTGAGCGCTATGAGGCCAACAAGAAGTCACAGGATGAGCGCGTCAAGAAGTATGGCGAGGAACATCCTGTGGCGTCTGTTGTTGCTGATGTTGCTGGTCCGGGCATGCTGTTTGGTCCTCTGGGGCAGACGGCGGTAGGTGCCCGCATGCTGGGCATGACAGGCACGAGCCTGGGCACGAAGGTGCTGCAGGCCGCCCCCGGCATGGCCGCGATCGAGACTGGCAACCAGCTGCTGCGGGGCAACGACCCGCGTGAGCAGGGCCTGCTGGGTCCGGTTCCGCTGGCGGCAGCGGGCGGCGCTGCCGCCCCAATGATCGGGGAGGCGGTCGGCGCAGGGCTCTCCAAGGTTGCAGACATGCTCCCACGTCGCACCGGCCCGCTGGCAGGCACCAACTCTGTGGCCCGCAACAAGCTGACAGGTGCGATGGATGGTGAGACCCCGGCCAGCATCGCTGCGTCGCGTGAGGCCCACGAGAGTGCAGGTGGCATGCTCATGGACACCAACCGGGCAACCCGCGACATCGCCGGGGGCCTGGCCGACATCCCGGGACCGCACAAGGGCGAGATCCGTGAGGCACTGCGCCAGCGGCTCGTCGACACGGCTCCGCGCATGGCCGCAAGCCTCGACAAGAACACGGTTCCACACGTCAACATTCGTCAGCTCGAGAAGACGATCGACACGATGCAGGACACGGCGTCCAAGCCGCTCTACGACGCCTTCCGCGCCACAAAGATCCACCCGACGCAGGAGATCAAGGACCTGATCCCACGCCTGGAGAAGGCGGGTGCATTCAAGCTGGCCGACGAGCTCGCTGGCATCGCCGGGCGGCCGACGACTGAGAACTTCTTCACCACGGGCTCACAGAAGGCGTTCCCGACTGCCGAGACCTGGGACTATGTCAAGCGCGGCCTCGACCGGCGCATCAGCACTGCACTGGACAGCGGCGACAAGGAGCTCGGGCGTGAGCTCGTCAAGCTCAAGAAGGAGATGCTCACCGAGGTTGAGAAGACCGACGGCGGCAAGACATGGAAGAAGGCCCGCGAGACCTTTGCTGAGTACGCGGAGATGAAGCACCAGATCGAGGAGGGCCAGAAGACCTGGCTCCGCAAGACCCGCGTCGATGACCTCGCTGAGGAGCTGAGCCTGCTCAGCAACAATGAGCGGGCCGCCCGCGTGCAGGGTGCCCGCGACGCGGTCCAGGAGATCATGGATGCGACGACGCGCGGCGACGCTCGTGCCCGTGACGCGCTGCTCAGCCGTGCTGGACGCGAGAAGCTCGAGCTGTTGTTCGGAGAGAAGAAGGCAGGTCGCCTCATCAAGGACATGGAGGCCGAGGTCAACGTTCGCCAGAGCAACTACGACATGGTCGGCAACAGCGAGACCTCGTCAAAGCAGGCCCGGCGCGATGCTCTCCTGCCCGAGCGGCGCGAGCCGGGTTACTGGAGCAACGTCAACCTGACCAAGCCTGCGACATTCATCCCAGACTGGATGACCCCAACGGCCATGATGGAGGGTGCGGCGGCTGCGCGCCACGGCAGGGCATACGAGCAGCTCTCCAACCTCCTGCGTACCCGAATGAGCGACCCCGGCTATGAGGCGCTGGTCGCCGAGATCATGGCCGAGGGTGCTCGCCGGAGCGCCCAGCAGACGCGCCTGGGCCGGGTAGGAGAGGGTGCGGGGACGGCGGTTCAAGCCACCTCTCCAGCTCTGCGCAATAGGCTTCTTCGCCCGCCTGAAGGGCAGAACGAAAACGGAGGACAGCGGTGAGGACGCTCGACAGGATCAGGTACGTAACCAGTGGGGCGCTCCTTGCAGCGCTCCTGACCCTCGGGGTATACCACCCCCCGGCCCATGCGGCAACCCTTCTCCCGAACGGGGAGCAGACCTTTGTTGACGAGAACGGCAAGCCCCTGGCCTCCGGATGCGTCTACTTCTATGTCCCAGGAACCAACACCCCCAAGGACACGTGGGTCAACCCAGAGGGAACAGCGACCAATACCAACCCGGTCGTACTCGACGCAGCGGGACGCGGGATCATCTACGGTGTCGGAACCTATCGTCAGGTTGTCAAGAAGTATCCCTGCGGCTCTCTCGGAGAGCAGGTTTGGGACCAGCTGACGGCTGACACGGCCTCGAGCACCACGATCTTTGCGGGTGCCAGCGCGGGCACTCCAAACGCGATCACGGTCGTCGCCCCCGCGTTCACGGGTGTTGACGGGCAGGTCATCAACTACATCTCCACCAACACGAACACGGGCGGAGCGACGATCAACCCGTCGGGCTTCGGCAACGTCCAGATCGTGCGGGACAGCTCGTCTGGACCGGGGGCGCTGGTCGGCGGGGAGCTGGTCGCAACCAACGCAGTCAGTCTCATCTATGACGCGACAGCGGGCGTGTTTCACATCCTGAGCCCGGTCACGTGGCCCAACACGTCCGGCGTCCCTGTTGGGGCACTTGTTCCCTACGCAGGTTTCACTGCTCCGACCAACTACGCCTTCGCCTACGGTCAGGCCGTCAGCCGCACGTCGTTCTCACTACTCTTCGCAGCGCTCACCAACAGTCAGACTGGTTCCATCTCCTCGGGCTCGCCAACGATTACGGGTCTCTCGGACACGTCTCAGCTTGGTTACGGTCAGGTTGTTGAAGCTGTGGGCATCCCCGGTGGGACTACCATTCTCAGCTGTACTTCTACCACGTGCACAATGAGCGGGAACGCCTCGGTCACTCGTTCGGGTACCATTACATTCTTTGCCTACGGTGCAGGAGACGGCGCAACCACGTTCAATCTCCCCAACATGCGTGGACGCGGCTTCGCAGGTCGTGACAACATGGGTGGAACAGCAGACAACGCTTCTCAGGTCAGCACCACGATTACGACGACAGCTTCCTCCGCGACAGCAACTGTAGCCTCGGCTGCAGGCATCGCGATTGGGATGACCGTAGCCACTGCGAACGTGCCCGCAGGAACCACCGTCTCTGCGATCAGCGGGACGACGCTTACCCTCAACACGCCAGCAGCCAGCTCAGCAGTCAACATTGCTGCTCGGTTCAGTCTCTACGGTGACGCGCAGGTTCTGGGCCGCTCAGGAGGCAGCACGACCCATACGGTGGTCACAGCTGAGATGCCGAACCACAACCACGCGGTGTTTCTCAACGATCCTGGCCACACCCACGCTCCGACAGCAGGCGCTGGTGCCATTGTTACAGGCGGCAACACACTGCCACCGAACAACGTGGGCGGTGGCGCGACGTTTGGTGGCAACCCCATCCAGAATGCGTTCACCGGTATCACTGTCCGCGACGCCTCCGGCGGCGGGGGCACCGCTAACCAGACCGCCACAACAGGTGGGGGCAACCCCGCCGCCATTCTCAACCCGAGCGTGGTTGGCAACTACATCGTGAGGCTTGTGCCATGAGAAAGATCCTTCTCGCTCTCGTTGGTGTTCTGCTCCTCCTGTCTGCTCCTGCGGAGGCGCAGAAGTCGAAGGCAACACTCAACAACGAGATCGATACCTTCTTCCCCGACAACACGTCAGGGGCCATTACGCCGGGCAAGCTGCGCACAGTCACAAAGGACATCGTTGCGTCCTATGTCGACTGGCTCGCGTGCAGTGGCTCCGGCGGCATCGTCTACTGGAGCTCAGGCACCCCAACCTGCCTTGCGATCGGGACTGCAGGGCAGATCCTTACTGTTTCCGGCGGCATTCCGGCGTGGGCTGCCTCTCCCTTCACCATCGTGGGGGGCAGCGGCATCAACGTCGGCCTCGTTGGCACAACCTACACCATCAGCTGCACGACGTTCTCGTCGATCGCGCTGGGATGCGTGCCCGCCTCAGGTGGCGGAACTGTCAACTTCCTTCGCGCAGATGGGTCCTTCACCACGATCTCACTGACGACCAGCGTCACCGGGACCCTGCAGGCCGCCCAGATGCCCGCGCTCACGGGCGACGTTACGTCCCCCGGTGCATCCCTGGCTACCACTCTGGCGACGGTCAACAGCAACGTGGGGAGCTTCGGCAGCTCCACGTCCATCCCCAGCTTCACTGTCAACGGAAAGGGGCTCATCACTGCTGCATCCGGCAACGCAGTTGTGGCTCCAGCTGGAACACTGACCGGGGGGACCCTGGCTTCCAACGTCCTGGCCTCGTCGTTGACGTCAGTCGGCACGCTCACGGGCGGGTCAACTGGTGCGGGGTTCACGGTTTCTCTGGGATCCTCCACGATTACGGGCACGCTGCCCTGCGCCAGTCACCCTGCGCTGACAGGTGACGTGACAACTTCTGGCTGCGCCGCAACCATCGCGAGCAATGCAGTTACGAACGCGAAGTCGGCTCAGATGGCTGCCGTCACGCTCAAGGGGAACCCGACCAGCTCGACGGCAAATGCCAGTGACTTCACTCTCTCTGGTCTTACGCAGAGTGTGACGCCAGACGTTACGAACGACATGCTGCTCATCTGGGACAGTGCGGCGGGGGTCTTCAAGAAGATCAACCCCAACACGATCGCGTCGGCGGCGGTCGCGGGTGTGTCTTCCATTGCTGGAAACACGGGTGCGTTTACCCTCAGCAACGGCATCACGAACTCCACCAACGACATTCGTCTCGCAGCGATCGCAGCTGACACGCTTCTCATGAACGCGACGGGCAGCTCGGGCATTCCCTCCTCGACTGCGGTTGGGAACTGTGCGACTGGACTGACATATGACACCACAGGTCATGCTTTCGGATGCCGTACTGCGACGGGCACCGGCAACATGGTCCAGGCGACCTCGCCAACGCTGGTTACGCCCGCGCTCGGGACACCCTCCTCGGCAACCCTGACCAATGCGACAGGCTTGCCCATCAGCACAGGCGTGTCGGGTCTCGGCACTGGCATCGCAACAGCTCTCGCGACCAACACCGGCTCTGCGGGTGCCCCTGCCATTCTGATTGCAAAGGGCACGTCGGCTCTCGGCACCAGTGCCATCTCTTCTGCGACATGCGCGAGTGTTGTGACGACCTCGGCAACTGGCGTCGCAACCACGGATACCGTAAACGCATCGTTCAACGGTGATCCGACTGCGGTGACTGGGTATGTCCCGCTGACCTCCGGAATGCTGACGATCATCGCGTACCCGAGCGCTAACAACGTGAACTTCAAGGTCTGCAACAACACCTCCAGCTCGATCACACCGGGTGCGATCACGCTGAACTGGAACGTGGTGCGCTGATGATGAACCGCTTCGCCTTCCTTCTTCTCTCGGCGTGGGTCGCAGTCGCGAGCGCGGTATATCCGGTCGTCCGCCCTCAAATCATTCAGGTCGCGCACGCGGGAACGATTTCAATTCCGTTCCCGGGGCCGGGAATGGTCGGCGCTCCACCATGCGCGGGGAGCACGGGCGGCACCATCACGATTAGCGGCGGTTTCCGCATTCATGAGTTTTTTGGCAACGGCACCTTC